>NC_015582.1 GCF_000253255.1 Novosphingobium sp. PP1Y
GGTGAAAAGGGCAATCTTGTCGTTCACGCCGGAACCTTCACCCCCAAGGACGGCGAAACCGGGGAGCCTGTGGCCAACAGCGAGGGTGAGGAAGCCACCCGTAAATTCCTGAAGCGTTATGTCGTGTTCAATGTCGAGCAGATCGACGGGCTCGATATGTCCAAGTATCCAGCGCCCGCGATCGAGGTGAAGAACCGCGATCAGCGCGACGCAGAGCTGGACGAAGCCTTTGCCCGTTGGCCTGTTCCTTATGCCGAGGGCGGTCCGAGCGCCTTCTATGATCCCGCCGCCGACCGTATCCAGATGCCCGCCTTTGGCGACTTTGAAAGTGGAAATGCCTTCTATGCGACCCTCGCGCATGAGGCCGTGCACAGCGCTGGAAGTGCCAAGCGTCTCGCTCGCGAATCTCTGCGCGATTACGGAAAATCGCGCGAAATCAGGGCAGAGGAAGAGCTCATTGCCGAAGTCGGAGCAGCCATGCTTTGCGCGCAGCTTGGCATGGAGCCGACTGAACGCGAGGACCATGCCGCTTACGTGGCCTCGTGGCTCACCGCCCTGCGCAACGATAAGCGGGCGATCTTCCGTGCCGCCAGTGCCGCGCAAGCCGCTAGCGAATTGATCCTGTCCCACATGGACGCGCCGGCGCAGGGGATCGCGGCCTAAGGTTGAAGCGGAGGGCGGCCAGGCAGCCGCCCTCGAAAAGCCGGTCTGTGGAATTTCGGGCGCTTTTGGTGCCAAAAACGCCCGAAATGAGCTCTTTTAGCGCTGGAAAGGGGCATTATTACAGATCGTTGATGTCGCCTGAGCAACGAAGGACTGCGAGCTCAGTACGAGCCAAAGCCAAGATTGAGCGATACGGCGTTGACACCTAGTGGAACTGCCGTGCACGGCTCTCTATGCGTGTCCATTGCGATCCATTGTCGCCCATAAGTACGCGCCACAAGGTAGAAGACGGAGCCGTGACAGCCGACCACCATGCACTTGTCGCGCAGGTTAACAGGTGAGCCATTCGTGCCGAAGCGCAGAATTTGGAGCGATAGATCGACGCGCTGTTGCATCCCGCAGCAGCGGCACTGCGATCGCGCCAGCGCGTTCGTGCGGGCCAGCTCGCCCCAGGTCGCGGCCCAACGGGGAAAAAGGGAGGCAATTTCGGACATGGGATGAGACTAGCAATCCGGCTCGACACCGTCCATGATGACCGTCGCGCCAAGCATCTGGCGGAAAAAGAAAAGGCCCACCTTTCGGCGGGCCTTTAATTTCCTTAGACGATGAGGGGGGGCATAAGCCCGCGTTCTCAAAGCCGATGCCGTTCTATATACACATTTTGTCCAAAAGGTCAATGCCGCTAGAGATTTGGCAGTGCTCCCCTCATACGGGGCGAACGAGAGCGCTTAAGCTTCCGGAGCGCCCAGACGCTTTGCCAGTTCTGCAAGTTCACGCATTTCGTCACTGTCCATATCGAGATTGCATCGATCATGGTTGTCTCGTGCTCGACCAAGAAGGTCCCACCTGACGCGCGAATGCGGATTTGAGGGTAAAATCTCTCCATGTAGGCAATCGCTATTCGTCGGGTCTATGCCGTCAATGCGAGCACTTAGCCCACCGGTGGTCGTTACGTCGATGGGGTCAATTTTCAGGGCGGCCATATATTTTCTTCCGTTTAGAACTGCCTTAAGAGGCTTTGCCTCGTTAGTACTGTCCAACCGTTAAAATGCCATGTCAGAATGAGTTGCAGACAGGATTACGACCTTTGCCCTTCTCCCCCGCGGAGCTTCAGGATCTGCCCGAAGTTATCTCGGCGCCGCGCTTTGCTACCTATCTCCAGGCTAAAGGCAATGACCGGGAAAAGGCGCTCGAGCTCTACGAATGGAATCTCGACATTTCCTCTGCCCTGACCGTTCCTCTCCAGGTCTGCGAAGTCGCAGTTCGCAACGGGATCGCAGAAGCCATCGAGGCTGTCCATGGCGCAAACTGGCCCTGGAACAATGGTTTCATTCGAAGCCTGCCGCGTCCGAAAAGCAGGTTCCGCTACAATCCGGCCGACGACCTTCAGACCTGCGCCCGCAAACTGCCGACGACCGGCAAGATCATCGCGGAACTCAAATTTGCCTTTTGGGAAAACATCTTCACCGCGGGGCAGGATAGCCGCCTTTGGAACGCGCATTTCCGGACGGTCTTTCCGGGGGCGCCGGCCGCTCTGGCGGGGTTTCCCAGTGCCGCACCCAAGCCTATGCCGACCTGCAAGGTATTCGCCATTTGCGCAACCGGATCGCACACCACGAGCCAGTCTTCACACGCAATCTGACCGACGACTATCAGCGTATCCATGACATGATCGTCTGGCGCAGCCCGACTGCAGCGGCGTGGATGGATGGCAAGCAGAACGTCACCGCCTTGATCGCTAGGAAGCCCTGACTCCGTTCCAGATTTGGAAATAGGACGGGGACGGGAGCGACCTTACGGCACGGCTCTATCTCCGCTTCGCTGCGACCGAACCCGTGTGCCACGGTTTCGCCCCGTGCGGGCGACGATCCTCGCTCAAAAATGCGGCGGCGCGGCCGCCAGGTCGCCTGTCCGAATTGGGAGGGGGCGGCCTCCCCCTCCCTGCCCAAGAGCCGGGCCGTCTTCGCGCGCCTGGTGCGCGCTGCGCTTGGTGATCGCGGCGGTCTCCCCACCCTTCCTTCGCTGACGCTCCCGTGCAGGGCGGGTGATCCCCCTCCGCCGCAATCAGCTCTCCATGTGCATTCCCACCCCCCGGCTTCGCCAGCGGGCAGAAGTCGATGGACGCCATCGCCTTCGGCTCCATCAGGAAAAAGGGAAACAAGCACATGCCAGATTTCGCAAAGATGTCCGACGACGAACGCGGGGAATATGCAGCGCGCGTTGCCACTCTCAATGATGAACTGCGGGCCGACCTCTCCAATCCTCAGCGGGGCCGCGTGGTGCTGACCCAGGGCATTCGCGCCCTGATCGAGGATACCGACCTCTCGCCGTTCTGGATAGACACCGCCGCCTTGCTCCGCATCGTGCGCGACTACTCGGATTTCACCGAAGACAACGATCCCCACGGGGAGCGGGATTTCGGGGCGTTCGAATGGAAGCAGACCCGCTGTTTCTGGAAGATCGACTACTACGACAACGCACTTGAGGGCGGATCGCCGGACCCGGCTGACAACGCTGTGACCTGCCGCGTCGTCACGATCCTTCGCGCCGACGAATACTGATCGGCCGGCATCGAGGGCGGCGCAGCCGTCGCCCTCACCTCCCCCCTATCCCTGAGGATTTTCAACCATGACCACCACTCTCAAGCTGTCGCAGCTTCGTCTTTCCCCCCTCAACGTCCGCAAGGTCGAGCCGACCGGGATCGAGGCGCTGGCCGACGACATTCACGCGCACGGCCTCATTCAGAACCTTGGTGTTTACGAGGATGCAGGCAAGTTCTGGGTCTTCGCCGGAGGGCGCCGTTTTCGCGCGCTCGAGCTTCTCAAGAAGCGCAAGGACGTCCCCGCCTCTTTTCCCGTCCCCGTCATCATCAAGGACAAGGCCGAGGCCATCGAGCTTTCGCTGGTAGAGAACACCCAGCGCGAGAACATGCACCCTGCGGACGCAGTGTCCGCATTCGCCCAGCTTCGCGACGAGGGCGGCATGAGCGCCGAGGATATTGCAGCCCGCTTTGGTTACAGCACCGGCCATGTCGCCAAGTTGCTCCGTCTAGGCAGTCTGGCTCCTGCCCTGCTGGAAGCCTTCGCCGCCGACACGATCGGTATGGAAGCTGCCCAGGCGCTCACCATGAGCGAGGATCACGCCGCGCAGATCGAGGCATTCGAGCGTTGTGGCAACAGTCCCGCCGCGATCCGCCGCGCCCTCACGGTCGAGAAGGTTCGCACCGATTCATCGACCTTCTGTTTCGTCGGTCTGGAAGCCTATGAGGCATCGGGCGGCACGATCACTCGCGACCTGTTCGGGGAGACCGGGTATGCCGATGATCCGGCTTTGCTGGACGAGCTGGTTGCGGCGAAGTTGGATGGCATTCGTACCGGGTTTGAGGCCGAGGGCTGGAAGGTCGTCGAGGTTGCCGCTGAGGCGCCCCACGACATTTACAGCCGCGGCTATCTGCGGCCCGAAACGCGCGAAGCGACCGACGAGGAAGAGGCCCAACTCACCGCGCTCGATGCCCAGATTGAAGCGCTGGAAGTCGAAGGCGGCGAGGACAGTGAGGAAGCCGCCGCACTGTTCGAGCAGAGGGACGTCATCACGGAGGGCCTGGAGGCGTTTACCGACGCGCAGAAGGCCAACGGCGGGGTTTGTGCCTATATCGGTTACAAAGGCGATTTAGTCCTGCGCCATTGGACGGTTTACGTCGAGCCAGCCTCTGCCAAGGTCGAAGAATCCGGTCCTTATGCCGCCAGTATGATCGAGCGCCTGACGGCCATCCGCACGATGGCCTTGCAACAGGAAGTCGCGGCCCAGCCTGCCCTTGCCCTCGACATTCTGCTGGATAGCATGACCGCGCAGTTGATTCACGGCTTGCACAGCTACGACCTTGCCGCCGACATTCACCCAACTGTGACCCGCCACACGGTCGAGCAGGACATGCTTGATGGCAGCCGCCTTGCAGACCTTCCTGCCCAGCTTGTCGAGCGGTTCGCGGACATTCCGGCCGATGGCCGTTTCGAGGTCATCCGCGCGATGGATGAAGCCGACAAGATGCAGTTGCTTGCCGCTCTGGTGGCGACTTCGATCAACGGCACGATCTTCAATCACGGCGGGATCGGTGCTCGGCAGGCCACAGCTGACAAGTACGCCGATGCCGCTGGCCTCGATCTTCGGCAGCACTGGAATCCGGGCCAGACCTTTTTCGACCGGCTCAAGAAGTCGAGCCTTCTCGCCATCCTGGCCGATGAATGCGGCGAGGAGGCCGCCGAGAATTGTGCCAAGATGAAGAAGAGCGACCTTGCTATTGCCGTCAACGAGCGGCTTCCGGTGGGCTGGTTGCCCAAACCGGCCCGGCGCTTTACACCTTTCCCCGAGCAGCCCACGGACGAAGGCGAAATGTCCAAGGTTGCTTGATGTGCTGGCCGGTGGAGCGACACGCTCCACCGGCCTCCCTTCTTGGCGGTGAAGTAAAAACTAAAATCCGTATTTCTCGCGCCGCAAGCGGAAGGCATTCTCGCCACCTTCCATGATCTGCTTGATCGCCTCGCGGGCGTCGGGAATGTCGATCGCGCCCTGCCCTTTGATCGTGCCACGAGATTGATCGTCGCTATTGCGATAGCCGAACCAGATGACCAGCTCGGCATCACCGTTCACAACGAGATTGGCGTTGTGGCTGGCAAACACGATCTGGCGCATCTGCTTCGCAGCCCATAGCTGTTCGACAATCTGCAACATGACAGGGTTGTCGAGGTCTTCCTCTGGCTGATCTACAATGAGCGGGGGACCGGGCTGATTAAGCAAGGTGCGCAGCAACGCGGTCGCCTGTTGACCCGCAGACGCATTCTTGAAGGGTATATAGTCCGCCTCTTTGGCGCGAAATTCGTAGACGGGTACCGACTTGATGGGGGTCAGGGCGAGCGAAAGCCAGGTTTCGGGCTTGAGGTACTGGGCCACGCGCTCAAGCTGATCGGCTTTGAGGCCTGCCGCCATCAGTGTTGGTGCAACAGGGCGGTCCTCGGAAACCGCATTCCCCGACTCGAATTCAGCCAGCTTTTCGAGTTCGCCGAGCACTTTCAGCCACGTCATCTTGGGGTCTTCGGCATTGACGATATACTGCCCCAAATCCTCGATTTTGGCAGATTGGACGCGCGAGCCGGTGAGGTTCTGCCGCAGCAGATCCACGAACGCGCTCGCATCGGCATAGGGCTTGAGGATCACACGAATTGCGCCCTCGGAACGCTCAGTCAATGCCTCGCCTTCGCGGGTTAGCAGAGCATCGCGCTCTTCCTGCGCCGACAACCACTCCCCTCGCGCGGTATCGAACAGCGTTCCGGCAGATTTCAGAGACGCCAGAGTTTCACGGGTGTGGGTAGATTCCGCAGCCAGTTCCGCCGCGCGGGCTTCCAGATTGCGCAGTTGTTCGAGCCGTTCACGGTGCGAAGAAGAGCGTTCGACGGCTTCATTATAGCGCGCCCTGAAAGCCTCGTATTTAGTGTCCCACTGCGTCCAGGGGACATCCTCTTCCGGTGCAGGTTCAGCGATGGCTTCCGCTGACTGTGACAGAGTGTTCAAAGCCGTCTGCGTTTCCGAAAGGAAATTCGCATAGGCCTGCCGTGCCGCCTGCAATATCGCCGCTTCGGCTTCTGGCTTATCGGGTGCAACAGGCGACAAAGCGCCGGCTTGGTCGGTGACGATCTGCGCGAGTTCATCGACTTTGCGTCGGATGGTTTCGGCCGATGCCTTCCAACGCTCAACCTCGGTGTTGGCGTTGGAATAGTCATTGGCCTGATCGAGCGTTTGGCGATCGGCATCGGACAGGCCGGTCAGCGACTGCTTCAGGCTTTCCGCCTGGCCGGTGATCGATTGGTGTTCGAGAACACGGTTAGCAAGCGTGCGGTTGAGTTCGTTAAACCGCTGCCGGGTCGCAAACGTCTCGCGCATGTTGTTGGCGCGATCAGCCGCTTTCCGGTCAAGGCGATCGAGGTCGCCCTTGATTGGCGCGGTGATGAAACGCGTCAGTTCGTCGATGCGCACACTGACATCACTCAACTGCTTCTGGCTGTAAGCCTGAATCGGCAGAAGCGTGCGGACTTCCTCTTCTGAGCACGGTCGGAATTCCTCGCGCCCGATCTTCATCTGCACAGCGCCGTCCACGCTTGAACGGCGCACCACATGCGGGACGCCGTTGAGCATGTAGGTGACGGTGACGCCCTCCCCCAGGGGCTTCAAAGTCTGCTCGATCAGTCGGGCACGGCGAGACTGATAGTTCGGGGTGTCATCGTCGATGTTGGACGGGGGCTGATCGCAGAGCGCCCACCGCACATATTCAAGGACGGTCGATTTGCCCGTCCCGCGACCGCCGATCAAGGCGTTGTATTGGGTATTAAGCTCGGCATCGAGCGGGCCGAGAAACTTGGAATTGCCGATGCTGACCGAGGCAATGTAGGTTTCAGGGACGTGTGGCGTGTCGAGGGAAATGCGCGATTCCTGCGCAAGGCAAGCCTGACGAAGAGCTTCCGCCGTTGGTGTCGCCCACTTCACCCAGGTTGAGGGCTTGCCAAGCTCTGCATGATCCACCGAACGCGTGTCGGATGTCTGAATGCAGGCGATGCGCTTATGCCCCCAGGCCTTGTCTTTGCCTGCGAGAATGTTCTTCGGGCCGTCTCGAAGCTTCGAAAACTCCTTGTCGGTATAACCTCCCACCCACGGCATTTCCGAATATTTTCCGGCCATCCCAGTGCGCAAGAGCGAGAATTGCCCCTCGCCGCTGACATTGGGCAGAACTATGTATCTGCCCTTCAAAAAGGAGTGCCCGTCCAGCTCCTCTTTCAGCGTGCGCAGGCTTTGGATGTGCTCAAGGCGCTGCACATCACAAACCTTGGCTTGATCCGCGCCATTCTGGGTAATCTTGAGGGCGGTCTGCGCCTGCGGAAGAAATTCGTCGGGGAAATCAGCATCGAAAATGATGAGCGCCTGACAGGGTACGCCAAGCGTCAGCTCCATGCCGGGGAAGACGATCAGTCTTTGCCGTGCATCCAACTCGCTGCCGTCTTGAGCCGTTTCCTCGGCAGCGGCCTGACGGACGAACGGTATGAAAGCTGTGCAGTGATGATCGGTGATGGCAATCGCCTGAACACCACGCTCACGGCAAGCGGAAACAAGTTCCGCCGCATAGGCGCGCCGTTCATCATCCCTGACGGCATCAGGCCCACTCCACCGCTTATCGCGCGGTGTGTGAACCTGAAAGTCGCATTGAAAGTAGTGCGCGCCTCTGTCCATTGATCCCCCTAAAACGCGAATTTCGGCTGCGTTTTTTTCTTCCACTGGCCGCAGCTTGGCGTAGGCGAGCAGGTCGGCGATTGATCCCCCTTTATCGCGCCATCCGTAGAATGTGTCTTCGCCGAGCAGGACATAATGCCATTCGGCATTGCTGCGATCATCCTCCGACAACTCGTTGATGCGATCGCACCACGCCACGGCGGCTTTGCGCTTGCGCTTCACGTTCGGGGAGGACAGTTGCCCCTGCGCCTTGGTTTCGACAAGGTAGATCGTCTCGCCACAGCGAACGAAAAAGTCGGGTGAATAGAAGGCGGGCAACCCGTCTTCCTTCACATAGCGCAGACGCGCAAAGGTGTGCTTCTGTTCGTTGATCTTGCAGAAGGCATCGACACTGCCGTCTTTCTCGCAGGTTTCCATGAAGGCCTGTTCGAGGCCGCCGTTGCGGGAGGGGTACGGCAACCGCAAATAGATGGCCTTGTTAACGGCGAGGGATGACCCTTCGCGCATGGCGAGTTTCGGCACTTCCGAAAGGCGGCGATGCGCAACCTCGGCATCGGCCACGAGCACAGATTCCTCGGCTTCGAGGATCGAGCGCGCCCAGACCTTGATGATGTGTTCGGTCACAGCATCGATCAGCAGGACGCGCCAGTTCTCGTCATCGAGCGGGACAAAATCGCGGTCGAACAGGCGGGTGCGGATGTAGGTGTCGAGACCTTCGGCTAGTTCGGCGCGATTGATCTGGATGTAGGGGAATTTCGCAGCGTTGGCGAAGGTCTTGGAGCTGGACGTAGTATCGGTCAGCGTGACCGCCTCGGTGATCCGGCGCGTGATACGAGCGAGATAGTCGTTGTAGCCGGTGGCGGTCATGACGCCGCCCTGGACGCGATAGTCGCCGAAGCGCGTCTTTGCCTGCACATCCTCGGAATGAAAGCGGTCGCCGTGTCCGAGCTGCTTCTTCAGCTGATCGAGCGAGAACGCACCGAAGGATTCGAGGTCTGACGGGTCAATCTGCGCGTCAGCCAATTCTTCCACCCGATCCCGCAAGATGAACGGGATCGCGAAATCATAGTCCTCATAATCGTCGCGCAGGCCGACCGAAATCAGGTCGCCGGTCGAGCTGCCATTGCTGTCATCATCTTCGTCCTCTTCGGCGGCCAGGCCGTCATTGATGAGGTCGTCGTAGAAGTCCTGAAAGGCCGGGTGCTCAACGATCGACAGGATGTCGATCATGTTGGCGGGAGTCTTGCCGGTGGCGATCATCTGGCGGTTTTCCCGCTTAATGTCGTCATATTCGTTGCCGCGCCACATGAGGCGCAGACCACGGCCGATCGTCTGTTCGAGCAGGATGCCCGCGGTCGAGGCTCGCAGCGGCACAATGACGCAGATATTGTTCACGTCAAAGCCTTCGCGCAGCATCAGGACGCTGACGATCACACGCGGCGAAGCATGGCGATCGACATCGAACAGGCGTTCACGCAGCTGCTTCCAGTCATCGGGCTTCAACTCGCCCTTGCGGTTGGAATCCACCCGCAAAACCTCGTCATCCGACAGGCCTTCATCGCGCATGAAATCGGCGACAAGCGGGGTGACGGAGGTATCCTCGCAAACCACCAGCATCTTCGGATGCTTGTCGGGATCGAGGTCGGCGAAATCGGCTTCAAGTTTGCGCAGCTTGGTCAATCCGGCGCGCAGCATGATGCGCTGCCCTTCGGACAGCATAGGGTCGCCGTTCTCGTCACGGTCAGCCTTAAAATCGAGTTCGTCGTTGCTGAGCGCCCCGATCTCGGATCGCTTGTCGAGCACGAGCGATTTGACCAAGCCTGCGCGCATGGCCGTCTTGAGGTCGAAATCGACGATGATGTGAGGAAAGTAGGATTTGCGGGAATTCCGTCCCGTGCCGACCTCGTTGTAAGGCGTGGCGGAGAAGTCCACCTGAATGAAGCGATGCGCCTTGGGGTCAGCAATCAGGTTGAGGCTCTTCTGCCACTCGACCTCTGTCACCTCCCCTTCCCGCTTGAATTCGTGGATGTGGTGCGCCTCGTCGTTGAAAACCATCAGCGAGGGCAAATCCTTGAGATAGGTCAGAATGCCGCCGCGCTCGTAGCGGCGGTTAAGGACATTGAGGTCATTGCCTTTGCTCGTGCCAGGTGTCAGCGGAAGCACGCTTTCGACTACCTGCTTGGGATCGATCTCTTCCCCCGGCGCATCGATATCCTCGTCTTCAAGCGGCTCGCCTTCCTCAGACAGGACATGCCAGTTGGCGATGGCGATGATGCCGCCAGCGGTGACTTTGCGGCCGATGTCTTCCTTCGGGCAAATAGCACCCTGCACGAACCGGAAAACCTCATCCCGATAGGCATCGGGAATGAACAGCTCCTGGAAGATGGCGAGGTCGGAAATGGAAAAGTCACGCTTGCCGTCGCGTTCTTTTCCCATGAAGGCGTCGAGCAGGCGATCGTAAACGATCAGGCCCGGCGCAACGACAAGGAAGTTGCGGGTGTAGCGTTCGTTGTCAGGATCACGGTGTGCGTTGAGTACCTGCCAGACCATGAGAGCTTGCAGCACCCAGGTCTTGCCCGTGCCGGTCGCCATCTTCATGCAGTATTTCGGATAGGCGTTTTTCGGGGCGCGGATCACTTCGGCATCGCGCGCACTGGCAAGCATGACATCGGGCGCGGCTGCCTGATAGAGGTCTTGCAACGTGGTGACGCCAAGTACCTCATGGGCATAGATGGTGTTGAGCAGCGCCTGACGCTGCCCCGGATGAAAATTGAACTGCCGCGCGTCCTGAAATTCCGTCTGAAACCACCATTTGAGCAATTCAGCCGTCATCGGCGAAACCTGATCGAGGATCGGCGCCTCGCCAGCTTCCAGTCCGACGCATGCATCCTCCACCTGCGCAGAAAGTCCCTGGGCGAGCGAAAGGCTATTGATCCCCGCCATCATGCCACCTCGATCGTAGCTTCGGCTTCAAAGCCGAACACATCGACTACACGGACGCATACCCGCCGTTTGCCTTCCTTCTTCGGCAATCCGGTCAGCTGTGCCGTGGTGACGACATGATAGGGGTCATCATCGTTTTCGGTATTGCCGCGATAATCCTGCCAAACCGAACGGAACACTTCGCCATCATAATCGGGATCGACACTCCAATATTCGATCAATGCGAGAGGGTCGTCATTCACCACTTGTTCTAGCTTTGACTTATTTTTTTCATCCAGATTAAGAGCATCCGGAGACAACAAAACATAATTGTCGAGCGCAACGGTCAGCGATTCCTTGTCACTGGTCGCCTTCCGTTTGATGTTGCCAAGTTTCAGATATTGCAACGAGGAAAACCTTACCTCGTCCGGTTTGAGCTTTTTTCCCTTCTTCTTCAGACGATCGAGCAGGTCGGGCGGGATAACCAGCACTTCCAAGCTGTCGCCCTGCCCCAACGCCTCGATGTCATGGCCGATGGTCGGTGAGAAGTTCCAGCCCAGAATAACAACCTTGTCCCAACCTCCCATGAGGTTGTCGCGGATTTCGATGGCACGGCGCAACGTAGCGAGGCCGGTCATCTTGTTCGGGCTGTCGGCAAGAACAAGCGTCTTGCTGCCCTGCAAGCGCCCCATATTCTTATTGGGGTTTTCTTCCGCAGGAAGCGGCAACGTCCCATAAAGACCGAGCACAATTTCGGCGAGGTCGCCAATGCGAAAGCGGCTCCCCATCGTCGAGCGCATCTGTTCGACTTGATAGTCTCCAATATGCTGGAAAAGAAACGGCTTCGCGTCCTGATCGATCAACCGCTTCCGCATAATCATGCAAGCGGCCTTTCCCATATCAGTTGTAATCCACCTACGGCCCAGCTTTTCAGCGACAGCCGCCGTTGTCCCTGAGCCACCGAAAACATCAAGCACCAAAGCGTTAGGTTTGGTGGATGAAAGTATTACCCTTTCGAGAAGTGTTTCCGGCTTTTGTGTATCAAAATCTAGTTTTTGCTTCTTATCCGCTGGCATTATGTATGGCAGACGCCAGACATCATCAATTGTGCGATGAGTGTCTTCATAATAAACTAGATTTCCGTCTTCATCACGAGCCTGTTTGAGGCTTTTTTGTTTCCGGATCCCATGCCCTTTTCTGCTGCATCTTGGGCTTTTCACGAAGCTCTCTCTGAACCTCATAATGCGGGTTGATGTCCTTCTTGTAGCTAAAAATCACATCGTGATTTGACGCAAAACGATTTATGTTGCCTTGCATCTTATTGTAATAGTGCCAAACTATTTCATTTCTAAAATTGTCTTTACCAAATATTTCATCGAGAACAATTTTCACATAGTGACCTACGTGCCAATCAATATGCACAAAAATTGCGCCGTCATTGGAGAGAAGTTCCCGAAGAAGGACAAGTCTTGGAGTTATCATTTGAATATATGACAGCGTTCCTCCCGACCATGTGTCGGAATATGCAAATTGCTCAATCGTGTTTGGCATCTGGTCTATAGCTCCTGATGCCAATTTTATTTTTGATCTATAGTCAGCTTTACTGTCATACGGGGGGTCTATGTAGACGAGATCAACAGCACCTCTAAGTGATTGATTTTCGTCATCGCCGGCAAGCAATGCAGCCATTGCCAGCAAATTATCGCCGTAGATAAGGCGGTTTGAAGTTGCTTTAGATAGCAGACCACCGCCCTTAGCTTGACTAAACAGATCCTCCCAGTTGCTATCTCGCGAAGGAATGACCAACTCTCGCGTCTGCAGGCCAAGACGGTAGTTGCTCTCGGCTCGCTCCATAACACGCTCGGCCTGACGCTTGCCCTCCGCAACGATGGACGGCAGCTGTTCGAGCAAACTTTTCATTCAAATATCCCCCTGCCCGCGCCGATGGCGCGGCATGTCGTAATCACGTAGTTCTCTATCAGACCAGTGCGGATTGCGGGTCGAGCGGCTTGCCCTGGAAAGGCGCGACATTGATCTCCCCTGCCCGCTTGCGGGCCTGGGCAATGTCATAGCTGTTCTGCATCCGCATCAGCGTTGCCATCGACACACCGAAGGCCTTCTCGATCCGCACGGCCATTTCCGGCGAAAGGTGCGCGCGTTCGTTGAGCAACGTCGAGAGCGTTGCCCGCGTAACGCCAAGAACCTCGGCGGCATCCGTCACGGACAGGCCGAACGGTTCGATGATTTCATGCTTGATGAAGCCGCCAACGTGGGGCGGGTTCATCATCCGAATTCCGTCAAGTGCTGCCATGACCACCTCCTAGTGGTAATCCTCGTAATTGAGGTCGATGATCTCGATCTCGTCCTGGTCGATCTTGAATGTGAGCCGCCAGTTTTTGGTGACGAACAGACTCCATGTGCCTTTCCGATCACCGGTCAACAGATGGGCTTTCCAGCTGGGAATGGTACGAATTTCCTCTTCGTTTTCCATATCCTGAAGGAAGCCGATCATGCGGCGTAGCTTCGGTACGACCGCTTGATCCAGGCCGCGCTCATCGTCATCGACCACAAGGCGGCGCAACCCTTTGTGGATCACATTCCTGATCTTCATGTGTGGCCAATACTTTCCATTGCGTTCGGTGTCAAGTTACGCCATACGCAACGGAATTGTTCGTATGATGTTTGGAGGCGGCGTGCTTGATCAAGACGATCCTCAGGGAGGGCGCTGGATAAAAAGCGCGTCGAATGGTGAGCAGCGCAAGCCTGGCGGTGACAATAGGCTAAGGGTTAATTTATCTAAGAAATTTTATATTGCTCAGTTCCTCGGGTCATCATTGAATATTTATGAAACGGCCGAAAGAGTCGTACATAAAAAGGGCGGGGCATCTTTTGTAATATTTGAAGGAAGTCGATATCAGTTGAGGTCGCCAGATGACTTAGGGCGTATTATTGACATGGCACTTGCAAAAGAAATCTATGTCAATGTTGGCGGTGTTGAATTGAGTAGCAAATGGCGATCGAAAATTGAGCTATTTTCATTCATATATTTGACAACAAAGGCTGCTCTGAAAAATTTTCAGAATGAATTTGGCTCTGGCAATGCTCCCCACCCTGACCGGCGCAAGCGACGGCGTAGGTAGGTGATGGTGGGCATCAAAATCAGTCAACAAAACGGTCGTTTTTTTTGACTGACAACCCGCCGAGAAATCAATCGCATGAGAAGGGGCTTTTCTGCGCATTGTGCACTGCACAAAGCCAATAATTTTCCCATGCGTCAATTTAATTAGCTATTTTTCGTATTAAGTTGACAGATTGAGCGACCCAGTTATGGTTTGAACAAATAAGGAACTGGAAAAAGGGCGACTTAATGAAGCTCGGATATGCGCGTGTCAGCACAGGCGAACAGAACATGCGCTTGCAGATCGATGCCCTTCGTGCGGCCGGAGCGGAGCAGATTTTCGAGGACCATGGTGTCTCCGGCTCGAAGGTCTTCAAGCCCGCTTATGCCGAAATGCTGAAGCTGGCCCGGGCTGGCGATGAAATCATAGTCTGGCGCCTGGATCGCCTGTCTCGTTCCCTAGTGACCCTCATCACCGAGCTTCAGTTGCTCGGTGAATTGGAGGTCGGCTTTCGTTCCCTTTCCGAAGATCTGGAAACGGTGACACCGGCGGGACGGCTGTTCTTTCATATGGTTGGGGCCTTCGCGCAATTCGAGCGCGACGTCATTCGCGAACGCACCAACGCCGGCCTTCACGCAGCTCGAAACGCTGGCACGAAACTGGGCCGCCCTCCGGTCTTGGACGATGCCCGTTGGAAGCAGGTCAAAGAGCTGATCGAGGGCCCTACAGCTATGAAGGTATCTGAGGTTGCGAAGCTGGTCGGGGTGACGCGGCAAGCGATCTACAAGAGGCTCGATGCCGAGAAGAAGGCGGCTGAACCCGCTTAGTTCCCCCCTGCCCTTCCTTGTCCTGAAGTCGATTTCGTCCCAGGCATACGCCTCGGGCTGGATCGCGATTGCCTGTGCGGTCGCAAGCTGGTTCCGGAGTAGGGCGGCGGGGCTGTGCCCTTCGCTTCGTTGCTGTTTGACGCACTTGGTGCCCTCGCCTTCCTAAGCGAGCTTGGGCCTGCGGTCCCAAGCAGAAAAGCGTCGCGCTGCGCCTACGGTTTCCGCGCTGCGGACCCTCCGTTTTTAAGCTTGCCCGCGTCAGGCGGTCCACCTTTTGAATTGCGTCAGAAACTTGAAAGCGAAGGACGAAGACCATGCAGAACGTTGCGGAATTTCGGATCATCGGACGCGTCGGCAAGGTTGAGATCAAGGACAAGGTCGCGTTCCTTGATGTGGCGGCAAATTACAGCCGTAAGGTCGATGACCAATGGGAAGACGACCCGCACTGGCATCGCCTCACCCTGTTCGGCAAGAACGTCGAACGGGCGAAGAAGATCGGCAAGAGTGACCTCCTCCACGTCACCGGCCGCGTTCGCCAGAGCAGCTTCGAGCGTGAGTGCGTGCGCGAGTACCGCGTTGATCTGATCGCCGAACGCTTTGCGGTCCTGGTCCGCAGCGGCGGCCCAGCGGATCGTGACTACGAGGCCGACTAAACGACTGAGGGTGGCGCATTGCGCCGGCATTATCTGGTATGTTAAATTACCCGGTATTTGATACAACCGGGTTATTGAAATAACCCGATAATTAAAAAAATCCGATATTAATTTATATCCGGTCTTGTAAAAAACCGGGTAATTGGATAAATCTGGTCAGCCGAAGAACCGGGTAAGCGGGACAACCGTTTTCAATTATCCGGTAATTATAAATACCAGATAATCCCAAGCGGTTCGAGGATAGACAATGCCGACCATAGCTATCGCGTCGCCCAAAGGCGGGGCGGGAAAAAGCACCACTGCCGTAATCCTGGGGACCGAACTGGCTCATGCTGGTGTCCCGGTGACGTTGCTCGATTGTGACCCTAACAAGTCGCTAACCCTATGGGCATCGCGTGGGGATGTGCCAGACCGGATAAAGGTACTCACCGACATTACCGAATCCGACATTATCAAGACCATTCGCGAGCACGACCGTGATGGGCAGATTGTGATCGTTGACCTTGAGGGTGTGGCATCGCGCCTCATGTCGCGTGCGATCTCCCAGGCCGACCTCGTGATCACGCCAATGCGTGCCACGACCCTTGATGCTATGATCGGGGCGCGAACCATCGCGCTCATCCAAGAGGAAGAAGAGGCATTAGGCCGGTCCATTCCGTTTGCCATCGTTTTCACCATGACGAAGGCTGTCCGATCGAAGCAGCACTCGGGGATTGAAGCTTCGTTGCTTGATCAGGGTGTTGACGTGATCAAGCCGGAGCTGATGGAACGTGCGGCATTTTCAAGCTTTTTCGAGTTCGGCGGTGACCTCTACTCGATGCCGGCTCAGGGCAAGATCGAGAACGCACAAGAGAACGCTTCGGCGTTCGCGAAAGCTGTTTTTGAGAGACTGACCGGGGAGGGGGCTGATGCCTGAGGACAAACCTTTCAGCATCGACGTTGGGCGCCTTAAGACGCGGCCAAAGCAGGCCGACCAAAGCCGTGTAGAAGCAGTCGACAAGGCGGCGGCCGAACATGGCTTCGTCCAGCGGGAAGCCGGGGGTAAACGTGGTCGCCCCAAAAGTCCGCGGACAGGCCAGGTGCACGCCAAAGTGCTTCCCAACGTAGCTGATGAAATTTCAGCAGAGGCGCAGCGGAGGGGGGTTACCCAAGGCGTGCTGATTGAGGAAGCTTGGTCCGCGTACCTCGTAAGCAAGGGGCGGGGCTAACAATCACGCAGCGAGGACGACGGTCGGTTGCACCCAACCATCGTCCTCTGATCACAACCGCAAAATAGGACTTTGCGATTCATGACTGAAAACGACCTAGCTGGGTATTTGCGTCCACGCGAATCCGAATGGGACTTAGCCTTAGGGCGCTACCGCGATACGTGTGCGGAGATGCGCCGCGTGATGGATCGAGCCGGAGCTGAGGGGGAAGACCTCCCGCCTGGACCTGTCGATGCACACGAAGCGGCCGCTCGCGCATTGATCCTAACGCCCGGAACGCACCTTTTGCATGTCGCGCAGAAGGTGAGGGCCCTCGACAACGTACTCGGGTTGTCAGCCAACTGGCCTGGTGTTGCCGAGGTCCTAATTCATGATCTGATGCAGCTTATCGGTGCGACTGATAGCGAACAGGCGTTCTTGCCGAATTCGATCATGTTCATGCCGACACAAACTGCCGCTTAGGCTGCCATCTGGGTGCGCGGAACGGAACCTAAAGTTCGGCTCTTTGTGTTCCGGGTCGCGCCCCAATCCCATTGTAAATTGTAGCCACGTCCTGGTTCACGTCATGCCAAATATGGGGGGCAACGAACGGTAACGACCACACCGCTGCGAGCATAAACGCCTTGCGGACGGACGTGAAGATTGCCGTGAACGGGATCACGAAAACTCCCGTTAGGAACCAGAGGAATGATAGCGCGGCCATGCCGTGGCATCCCTTCGCAACGGCCCAAAGCCGAGGAGGCCTAGGCTGCTTCTAGTGCATCCAGGTGGCGCACGATGCTTTCGCCGCCATGCTTTTCGATCGCCTTTGCAATCGCTTTTGCCTGGCTCCGATCCATGGCCGGGATTTTCACTCGACCGAGCGCTGACAGGAAGATCTCTCGCCCAGCGTCCTTCGCTGCGAGCGTTGCGGCTTTGGCGCGCTCATCGAGTTCTGCCAGTTCACGTTTGAGCTGTTCGCGCCGAGCTTCGATTGCGGTCAGATCATCGGTCTTAGCAGCGGGCCGAGCCATGATTTACTCCGGTGAAAGATGGGTAAGAACAAAAGGAATCATGGCTCAAGTTGGTTCGGATTTCCAGACTGTACTTCTGAAATCTCGCACACATTGACGTGCGCAAAGGGCGCTCATTCTCACCTGAAAATTGTGCGCCTGGTGCGCGCTAGGAGAAGTCGTAACGCGCCCGTTTAACGTCTCACTTCTGCTTCCACGTTTTTTGGCGGTTTTCCTTGAGAGGGAAGGGTCTTTGTTGTAAGGAGGGTTATTATTTGGATATGGCAGGATATGCCAACTAGCACCAATGTAAACATTTGGTGTTTGGCGCCGCTGCACGGGGCTTTTGGTTGATGATCGTAAGTACGCGCATGTCTGACGAGCTGGTGGCCGAGATCGATCGTCTCGCCATCGCCCAGGGACAGAGCCGTGCGTCGTGGATCGCCAGCACCTTGCAGCGCGCGGCGCTGTCATCCGAGAACGACAATCTGCCGGTGACTGAGGTGCAGAGCAGGGGCCGCCCCGACGACTATGTGCGCGTCACTGTCCGCCTCCATCGCCACGAGATCGCAGCGATCGAGGACGTGGCCGGGCCGCTGCACCTCACCCGAAACGAATGGATCAAGCGCACCTTACGGTGGGCGCTGTGGGACAGGGCAGGGGCGCTGCGACTTGCTCCGGTGAGCCAGATCGAACTTGGCAAGCTGCGTAAACAGATCCTCGCGATCGGCCGAAACATCAACCAGGCGGTGCACGCGATGAACGCGGCGAACCAGCCTGAGAGCCGTCTAGAAATGCATCGTGTGGCCGCGCAGTTTCTCGAAACCTGCGCCGACCTGAAGGCGCTGGTGTTCAAAACCCGGCGCGAGCTTTCCTCCTATGTTGGCGGCGAGGTCGGGTACTGGATTGAGGCCCACAAGGCGCAGGACGAGGACGGGCAGGGATGAGCTTTCGCTTCTCATCCGGTACGCTCGACAGTCTTGCGGGCGTCTATGCTCCGCCCAAGAAGCGCAAGGCCGGGAGCGGCGGCGGGAAGGCATCGGCTCCTAAAGTGGGCGGCACCATCCTGGCTTTCGCGGTTTCTTCGATGCTTTCCTCCCCGTCCAAAGCGCGAAACGAGAACTGGCCCAGCGCGCAGGCCAAGCACGCTTTTGGAGGCAGCACTTCGGCGTCCGCGACTGGCCGGGCCATTCGCACCATGGAACGCACGGCCCGGCGAGCGCCGGAGGTCGTCGTGCGCATTACCGGGCGCCAGCATGGCGGTGGGCATGTCCTGGCAAACTTCTCCTACATCAGCCGCCTGGGGCATGGTGAGGAGGTCCAGGTGCCTCTCTACACGAGCGATGGCGACGTTCTTCGTGACGGTCAGGACATGCGCATTCTCGCCCAGGATTGGCAGGAGTGGGAAGTCGGGGGCGATGATCGGCGCAAGGGCGCAACCTCGATCTCGATGGTTCTTTCGATGCCAGCGGCGACCGACCCTGAAGCACTGAAGGCATCAGCGCTCGATTTTGCGCGCGAGGAATTTGCCAACCGATCGTGGGTTGCCTCCCTCCACGTCGACCGCGGTCATCCGCATGTTCACCTGACAATTGCACGTCGCGATCACGATGGGCGGCGCTTTCATCCGAACCGTGATGACCTCTTTCGGTATCGCCAGCGGTTTGCGCAGAAGCTGCGCGATCGCGGGATCGAGGCGAACGCGACCCCGGCACGGGCTCGCGGGATCGATCCTACGCATGAGCCCATCGCGGCGAAGAAGATGCGCGAGAAGGGGCAGGTTCCGCGGATCGACAAGAGCCGCGCCGAACGTGCGCAGAGGTTCCGCGATAGAGGCGCTGTCGATCCCGTTAGGCAGGTCCTCGCCGATCGCCATGCGACGGTTTTGCAGACCTACGCCAAATCGATCATGGAACTGTCTTCGTCTCCCTCGCTCTCCGACCAGGTGACGGCGCAGACGCTATCGAAGTTCATCGAGACGATGCCTGAGCCTGAAAGCAACTCGGAGCGGGCAGCGCGGCTTGGCCGGGGGGCGCGTAGCCAAGATCCGGATCAGACCCTGGATGATCCTGTGGCGCTCGCGATCAAGCGTTCCGCTGACATGACGCGGCGGATCAACGAAAAGGCAGGGGGCGGGCGTCCGGGGGCGAGCGATGCTGCGCACTTGGATATGGACAGCTCGACGGATGGTGCGCCGCCAAGCCGGTGGAGCGGGCTCTCCAACAGCGAACAGGATGCCAGCTCGAGCGAGGCTCTTCGTCGCATGGATGAATTGTCCCGCAACGCCCATGAGCTGGATCGTGCTCAGCGCGAGCGTGATCGTTCGAAGGATAGGAATGGGCCGTCGCGATGAGCGAGCAGGGTACCCAACTGGCACTGGCGGCCATTCTTGACGCGATTACCTTGTTACGTGGCGAAGTCTCCGCGATTTCCGATCGGCAGGAAGCGATTCTGGCGCGTCTCGATCAAATCGATGCGGGCTTGGCGCCGGTCACGGATGCTCTGCCTGGTCTGGAGATGGTTCTCGCCAGGCAAGGGGAGGATCGCGCGTTTCAGACCGAAATGTTCCAGCGCACAGCGGAGCTGGCGGCTCTTGCCCACGCTGCAGCATCGGGACGGCCTTGCGTGCTTCCGGACGATGTCGCGGATCATCCCGTGCTCGAGCGATTTGCGTATCTGCAACCGGCCGAGCGCGCGCCGAGTGATCCGGCCCTGGTACGCTGGAGGCAAGCGGTGAAGCGGGCGCCCACGGGCGAACTGGCCGAGGTTTTGAAGGCTCAGTATGTTCCCTCCCCCACGGAGCCCGTCGACGTTCGGGTGCTGCGATTTCGTCTGGCTGCGATCACGCGCGAGGAGCTACAGGCGCGCGGTGCCAAGTTGCCCGCTGTGCGCGCGCTTTCCACCCTTCGAGATCCCTCAGCCTTGTCGAAGCAGGCGCGTATCGCCGACATGGCAGCCCTTTGGCGCGCGGGCGATAGCTTTGCCCTGCAGGGCGACGCTGAACTCGCCGGTGCGATCGACTATATGGCTCGCACTCGGGTGCGTCTTTTGACTGAGGGAAACGCCCCCGATCTGGTCGACGATTTGATGGTGCAACTTCACGAAAAAAATCGGTGAGGAGTTGTCGCGTGGGCAGGTTGTTATGCGGCAACCCGCAACGGTGAGCCAGGCGCCGAAACGGGCAATAGGGGAAGATTTCGAGTTGGAAGCGGTCCGTGAATCGGACCCAAATAGAGGGCATAGCGTGGAAGGTACGCCAGACAACGCTAAGAGCGAACAATCAGCGAACGCCTAGGCGACGCGGCTATCCGGTGGGAGATTGAGTGCCTTGCGGCCAGCGGAAGCGGCGGCTCTATCCCAGAGGAAATCACCGGAGAAAGCAATATGCTCCCAACCAACAGGGGAGGTATGGGCGAGCAAACCATCAGGCACTGCGACCGATGATGACCGGAGATGTTGAGCGCCAGCCTCCATGTAGATCGTGTTCCAATAGACGATCGCAGCAATGACGAGATTGAGGCCGGACGCCCGATATTGCTGCGCCTCATGGCTGCGGTCGATGATACGGCCCTGGCGGAATGTGTAGATCGCCTGCGTCAGGGCATGACGTTGTTCGCTGTTGTTGAGGCCCGCATGGCAGCGCCGGCGCAGATCGGGATTTTCAAGCCAGTCCAGCATGAACAGGGTCCGCTCGATCTTGCCGATTTCCTGTAGCGCCACGTCGAGTTGGTTCTGTCGTTCGTAGGCAGCGAGCTTTCTCAGCATGACCGATGGCGCGACATGGCCGGCCCTGATCGACCCCACGAGGCGCAGCACGTCGTCCCATTGCTCACCGATGATGTCGGTGCGAATACGTTTGCCCAACAGCCGGGTGATGGACGGATAGGCCGTAGCCGGCGCGATCGGCGCAAGCCGCCTGTCTGGAAAGTCGCGCAGGCGCGGGCAGAAGCGAAATCCCAGCATCGCGCACAGGGCAAAGACATGATCGGTTGCCCCGCCGGTGTCGGTGTAATGCTCGACGATCCTGAGATCGGTGCCATGGCTGGTGAGGCCGTCGAGGACATAGGGCGCCTCATGCGTCGCGGCCGAGATCACGTTGACGTGGTAGGGCGCGCGCTGATCGGAAACATGGGTGTAGAAGCTGAAGCCATGATCGACGCCATAGCGGGCGTTGATGTCGCCGCCCGATGCGCCGCGCGTCGCGCCCCTGAAGAACTGGCCATCGGAGCTGGACGTAGTGCCATCTCCCCAAATCCGCGAAAATGGCAGGCGGTGGTGCGCATTGATAAGGACAGCCAGCGCCGCGCGGTAGCTGTCCTCGCGGATATAGGCGTCATGGGTCCACAGGAGCTGATCCCGCGTCACGCCCTGGCTCGCGGCGGCCATGCGCGACAAGCCGAGATTGGTCGCGTCGGCGAGGATGGTGGCGAGTAGCGCGTTTTCATTGGGGCACGGCTCGCCGGTGCGCAGATTGGTGAACACTGCGAGAAAGCCGGTTTCCTGGGCCACCTCATGCAGCAGCTCGGTGATGCGGATGCGCGGCATCATCGCATCGAGCCGGTCGGCCAGCGCTTCGGCGTCGGGCGTCGCGATCGTGCGAACAGGGGATATCTGGAGGCGGTCGTCGCGGTATCGCACACCCTCCAGGGTGTCGCGCTTCAGGCGCTGGGCAAACTTCTTCAGCCGCCAGTCCAGCTCGCGCCCTCGCTGTTCGAGCCATTCGCCGGCAGTCGGCGGCAAGCCGAGGATGGACACGATCGGCTTCGTCTTCGGTTCGCTGAGCAGGTAGCTGTCGAACCGGCGATACCCTGCCGATCGTTCCACCCAGACATCCCCGGATCGCAACTTGTTGCGCAGATGCGCGATCGTCGCGATCTCCCAGAGCCGCCGGTTGATCTTGCCATCGACACCCACGACGATCTTCCGCCATTCCTTGCGAAACGGCATCGGAGCGTCGGCAGGCAGATCGCGTTTGCCCGACCTGTTGAGGGCGCGCAGCATCTCGATGGCGGCGATCGTTTTCGCGCTTCCTTTCCCGGCGTGGAACTCAAGCACCTCAAGCAGGTCGGGCGCGAACTTGCGCAACGTTGCGTAGCGATCGGCCGCAACTGTCAGCGGGTCGAGGCTGGCGGTCTCCGCGATCGAGGCCACCTCCGGCCTCGCCTTCAGGAGATTTGTCCATCCGACCGATGCGTCCAGCGCGTCCATGGGATCTTCGCCGGTGTCGACCGCCTCGGTGAGCGCGTCGATCGTCCTGCGGAAGATCAGCATCAGCCGCGCCACGTTCTTCGATGTGGTGGCATAGCTACGCGCCTGAGCGTTCTTCGCGCGGGTGAAGATGCTGCCGATCAACTTGTCCGCCATCTCCAGGGCGCTGTCCGTCAGCCGTTCTTCGAGGTCGAGCAGAAACGCAACCAGCGTGGCGCGTCGCCGGGAGGGGATATATCGCTCGATCATATAGGCCGGCGAAGCACGACCCTCCCTGACATATTGCCGGAAGCGATCCGCATGGATGCGGCCAGCCACGTCCGGGGGAATGCCGATCATTCGCACTTGCCTAAGGTGGTCGAGAATCAGGCGGATGTGATCGGGCCTGGCCGCGACGGGGATCGTCTTCAGCATGGCGAGCTGGCTCATGCCGCCGGCATCGTCAAAGATCTGGTCGAGGGCGTGGACCTGTTCGACGCTGAGATCGGCGATCAGGGCATAGGCGGTTTGCTTGCGGGCACGCGCGCGTCCCGCGCTGCTGGCGCGTTCGATGGTGGAGATGGACGGCAGCAAAATGCTGGCCTCGCGAAGGGCGGAGATAACGCCGTTCGCAATCGTCATCCCCTTGTCGGTCGCCCATGCCGTTTTCGCGGCCGCCTCGATCATGAAGGGAATATCTGCCCGGGTCGGCCCCCGAAGGCCCAATCGCGCCGCCAACTCACGGGCATGATCCGTCATCGTTTGATCCCGTGCGGCATAGTCGGCCAGATCCGTTACGCGCAGGCCGAGTTGCTCCGCGACAAAGGCGGCGAGTTCATGGGGAATCGCTCCCCTGTCGCGTACCAACTGCGCGAGCGTGACGCCGGGATGCCGCAGAAGGGCGAGTTGCAGCGCGACGCCCAACCGGTTCCCTCGCTCACGTCGCGCGCCGATGATCTCGATGTCGGAAGGTTCGAAGCTATAGAGCCGGGCCAGATGGTCGCGGTCGGTCGGGATGGCGAGGATCTGGTCGCGCTCGCTCTCGGTCAGGAGTTGATGCTTGCGCCTGGTCATGCCGATTCCCGTCCACAAAAGGTCATTTGGGCCTATGGACAGCCATGAGTAAAGAGACATAGTATGTGGACGGATTTGGACGGGGCGAAGCGGTCGGGCTTCAGAGCGTCCACAGAACGACCGTTTGGGAGACGCATGGCATGGGCGATATTCTGGGTTATGCCCGCGTCAGCACCGGCGATCAGGACGTGGCAGGCCAGACCATGCGTCTGGAGAAGGCTGGGGCCATCAAGGTGTTCACCGACGTTATGTCGGGCAAGAGCATGGAGCGTCCCGGTCTGGTCGAGCTGATCGCATATGCACGCAAGGGCGACACGTTGGCGGTGGTCCGTCTCGACCGGCTCGGGCGCTCGCTGGCCGAATTGCTCACAACGGTCGAGACGCTTCGCGGCCAGGGCATCGCGCTCCTGAGTCTTGAAGAGAAGATCGACACATCGTCGGCCGCCGGCGAACTCATCTTCCATGTGTTCGGGGCCATTGCCCATTTCGAACGGCGCCTGATCTCCGAGCGAACCAGGGACGGCATCGCTGCCGCGCGCGCTAAGGGTAGGCAACCTGGGCGTCAGCCCCTCGATATGGCCAAGGTTGATGCGGCCATCAAACTGATCGAAGCGAGCATCTCGCCGACCGAAGCAGCACGGCAACTCGGCATCGGGAGGTCGACGGTGTATCGGGAGATGAAACGGCTCGGCGTCGCGCGGCCAGCATGAGCCATGTTCTTATGAGGAGGAATATGAAACGTCTGGCTCTCGCGGTCGCTTTCCTGGTTTCCACTGGGGGAGAAGCGCAGACACTGCGGCGTGTGCCCCTAACCGGATACGTCGATCGTACTGGGCAGGTAGTCGAACCCGCCAAGTGGGAAGCTGGATCCACCCTCTTCCGCGGTGACTGGGTAGCTGTACGACGCGGAGGCAAAGCCGGATATTTCAATCTCCGCACGCGCGCGACTACCGGCCTCATTTTCGACGAAACAGGCGATGCTGCTCATGACCGCGCCTTGTTTATTCATGGCCCTGAACCCGTTCGGATCGGCGACGAATGGGGCTATGCTGACGAAGCTGGCAAGGTTGTGATAGAACCGCGCTTTGCGGGCGCGCAGGCCTTTGATGAAGATGGGCTCGCGATCGTCAAGGTACGCGACAAAGATGGTTTTGGCTTGTCTGCGGGCATGATCGACCGGACAGGACGTATAGTGGTGGAACCACGCTACGACATCATTCGGCCGTTCCGTGGTGCGGCGCTGACGGGGGTCAGCAAAGCCGGTCGTTTCGGTGCGATCGACCGCACTGGACGTGAAATAATACCGATGCGTTTTGGTGGAATCGGTAACTTTGCTGCCAACGGCCTTGCTCCCGCGACACTTACCGGCGGTTACGGAAAAGACGGGTCGCTCTGGGGTTATATTGACCACACCGGCCGGTTCGTGATTCCGGAGCGTTTCAGCTTTGCAGGCAGTTTCACCGGTGATCCGTCGGACGGTGGGATTGATGCGCCCGTCGGCCTCGCACGCGTCGCGCTCGGACCACGCGAGGTCGCCTATATAGATGCTAAGGGCGCGATAGTGACCCGCTTCCCAACGGGGATAATAGCCTGGGGCGTCAGTCCCAATGGGCTTGTCCGTTTCCAGGATATGGCAACTGCTCGCTACGGTTTCGCCAACGCCAAGACAGGCGCGATCGTCATCCCGGCAAGATTTTCGCAGGTCGGCGGCTTCGACGATCAGGGTCTTGCCGCAGCCAAGGAAGGCGAACGCGCAGGATTCATCCATGCCGATGGACAGTGGGCATTCCCGCCTCGCTTCACCTCGACATACAATTTCGACGCCATGGGTCAGGCCCAAGTCACCGAGGATGGTCGATCCGAGCTTGTAGACCGCGACGGCAAGGTGCTGGCCACGCTGACGCATGGTGAGGGCTTTTTCCATCAAGACAGCGAGTTCGCCGCCTTCCGTGTTTTCCCTGGGCAGGAAGATGCGCCCACACAACGCTTCGGCACCTGGGCACTGGATGCGACATTGTACGCCGTTCCCGAGATACCATCGCTTATGCCGACCACGACGGGCAACGTCCGCCTTAGTTTCGCCAGCGACGATGCTCTCGTCCGCTGGCGGATCGAGACAGAGGGATGGGTCGTGACGTTGGTGAACGAGGAAGGGCCAAGTGGTGAGCCCGACGTGACTAGGCAAGACCGTCTGGCGGACTTTCCCCCTGATGCCGAGACGCTAGTCGCTCTACTCGTCCGGCAGTTTGAGGGTCAGTCAGCACTCAGCATCGCAACCAAGCCAGCGGTCACCGCCGCGCAAGCCGCCCAGGCAGAACGAGCTCAGCGCATCTCAGCCAATCGTGCCCGATACCTGGCCCAGCTACGCACCTCGACCCCAGACTTAGCGCGGGCGCTCACCGCCATGCGTACTCGTGTATCCGATCAATTCGGAAAGCTGTCCGGGATGCCCTGCATGCCGCCTCAATGCGTTTATTGATCAGGGGTTGAGCAACCGCAGCCAAATAGCTGCGCCGCCCAAGTGTTCGCTGATTGTTCGATCTTATCGTTGTTTGGCGTACCATCCACGCTATGCCCTCAAATATACGCTAGCGCTTTGCGCCTGCGCATTTTCTGAAATGCGCCCATTCCAGCCAATCGGGAACTTGCCTTCCACCTCAAGGAGCGGCCACTCGCAGCCCACTGTAATTGGTCCAATCTTCGAAAATGCAATATCAGCTGATCTGTAGGCAGTTACGAAGATCTGGGGCGCTCACCACTTCTGTCGCAGCGGGATATGGGACACGTGAATGACCGGATTGCCCTGACCCAATGCAACCATTTGGTCTCTGAAGGCGCGAAAAACGGTTTCCGGATACAGACATGGGCCGATTATTATTCCAGCGAGGATTTCTTTGAGGTCAAGCTGTGGAATATCGAAAAGTGCGTCTTTCCCAGGATTGTGAAAAGGTAATTCATAGACCGCTTGGGGGATGCCGCCGATGGTGATCGTCTGTGGCAGAAGGCGGCTCGAGCTGAACTCGTAGGGGCGATGAATTACCCGCCACTCCTGCTCTTCCTCAAAGCCAGGATGCTTTAGCGAAAGCATAGACATTTGCAGGGCAAGAGCAGTCACATCGAGCAAGATTTCGGGATCAAATTCGGCAAGAAAGTCTTTTTCAGCTTCCAACCCTTGGACCATCTTTTCGAATTGCTCAGCATATTCCTTTGCTCCGCCGTACAGCACGGGGCTAGTGATCAAATCCATGTCGATATCGAGTTCAGTCGTGATGACCTCATGACGAAACAATAGCGCGACGCCGGCAACTGGCCCGCCGTAGGCGCGCCACATTGAAAGTCGTCCTAATAAATCATTTGGATCGTGTTCACTCAGGCTCGACATAAACACAGTTTCACGGGCATGCTTACGATGGCCTTCATGACGATCCAAAAGTCGCGCGCCCAAGTGATCGGAAATGCCGTCGAGGAACTCGTACAGCCTGGCACCGAGATCACCCTTTATTGTAGTCTCCGTTGCGGCCCGCCCGAAGTCGATCTCAAGGAAATCATTCATGACACCGGCATTGCGCAGCCACATTGTGCGACCGGAAAGGATTTTCATCGCGGTGTCTGCAGTCGTATAGTGTGCGAGCAGCTTTTTCCGGTCCCGAAGTCGATCTGCACGTTCAGCATCGTAACTAAATACGAGTTTGAGCAGCTTCTTGGTTTTCTCGTCTAGTGCCATGAATTCTCCCAAAACTGAAATATCTTAAAACGGACCGACTTCGAACTGACAGAGAAAAGGCGAGAAGGACAAGCAGATTTGCGGGAAAGGATCTGCGGACAACTGCGATAAATATCGATGGTGGGGGCAGCCTGCACAGGGGAGCAGAATGTTGAGTGCTGAACGTCAACAAACGATCAAGGCACACTTGCGGACGCAACTTTTGCGATGGGCAGCTTTCCTACCTTCGCGTCTCCGAACGCGACAGTCCGCAACCGGCCCAATCAGGCTGTTGGGATCATCACGGAAAATAGGTCCTTGAACAACATGTGCGCCGTCTGCCGGGGGGCGTGATTGGCTGTCGCCTGAAGCGCTTTGACCACCGGCATGTTTAGAGGCCTGGCGCTGGCTCCGGGTATTACCGCGTCGCTTTCCCCACTCGCCTCCGCAGCCGTGATGACGCGAAGGCTTCGCGCCGGAACGGAAGGGTCGGGCCGGATCGTCGGCATCGCCGGAGCCGGCACCTTCGTCAGCGCGAGCATGTCCTTCTCCTGATAGTACCGGATCTTCCTGCCGTAGACGGGCGGGATGCCCGAGCGCAGGACGATCAGGTCCTTTTCGGGCAGCAAGAGAAGCTCTTGCGGGAGCAGGAGCGCACGGCGCTGATCGGATTCTGACACCGAACCGCCGCCGCGGCCCCAGGCGCCGAACGAACGGGATTTGGCGCGAAAGGTGTAGGTGCCCAGGCGCTCCGAGACGTTCTTGGCGTCGTTGATCTCCTTGGGTCGCATGACGATCTGCACGCCGCAGTTCGCGGAGATCTCCTTGGCCACCTTATCGCCGTAGATGTGATCGAGCTGGGAGAAGTTCTGGATCACGGGGAGGAGGCGGATGCCGTAGCCCGCCACATAGCTGAAGCCGCTGGCGATAACCGAGGCCCGGCCGAGGCGGGTGAACTCGTCGAGCAGGAGGAGTAGGCGCACGTTGTGCCGGTCGGATGAGGGCAGCTCGCGCACGTTGAGGTCGATGAGCTGTTGGAAGAGCAGGTTGTAGATCGGCGCGACCCGCTCGAGGTCGTCGGGCGAAACGCCGAGGTAGAGCGAGATCCGCTTGTCGCGAAACTGGCGCAGATCGAAGTCGCTCTCGGCCGTTGCCGCGTCGACATAAGGGTTGAGCCAAAGGTTGATCTTGGCCGTCACGGACTGGCGAATGGACGTGAAGGTGTTGTCCGACGAAGAAATCCAGTCGCGCAGCGCAGAAATGCACGCGCCCGAGAGAGGCTTTCCGGCCTGTTCGCGCTGCTTGATGATCTTCGGGAAGCGGCGCCTGGCATCGCCAGCGGCGAACTGGCGGTAGACCTCGCCGATCGTGAAGGGCAGGGCGTCCTCGCCATCATCGACCGTGGCCGCGACATAAGCTGAGACGCCGAGAAAGGCCGTGCGCGCGCTTTCGGCCCAAAAATTGTCGCCGGTCAGGGGGAGCGGGAACAGCATGGCTCCGATCTTCTGCAACTCGTTGATGATTTCGACGGGATCGCGGCGGTCGATATGGCCGAGCGGATTGTAGCGGCATGTCCTTCCTTCCCCGTCGAGCGGGTTGAACAGGAGCGTCTTCTGGCGAAGCTCCTTGGCGCGGTAGCCTGAGGTCAGGTCCCAGTTCTCCTGCTTCACATCGAGGACCACGACGGAATCGGGCCAGGACAGCAGGTTCGGGATCACGACGCCCACGCCCTTGCCGGCCCGGGTTGGGGCTTCGAGCATGACATGCTCGGTCCCGCCGAAGCGCAGAAACCTGGCATTGAAACGGCCAAGGATGATGCCGGCGCTTGCGAGAAGCCCAGCATCCTTCACCTCGCCAAAGCGCGCCCAGCGTGCCTCGCCGTGCAGCTTTTGAGCCGAGAACATCGAGGCGAAGACGCCGACCAGGCACAAGGCAAAGCTGATCGCGAAGCCCAGAAGAAACGGTTGCCAGACGATCGGCATGGATTTCATCGACCAGAGCGCGCCCGGCACTTTCATCCAGGGTGTTTGCATCGAGAGTAGGTGCGCGCGCCACAGCACCGTGATTGCGCCGATCGCGGCGCTTACCACGAGGCCCAGGATCATGAGAAACGAAATGGCGCCCGGTTGGGACGCCCCCGGATTGCGAACCATCTTGCCACTCATGGGCCACTCCTTGGGTTGTCAGTCGTGAGGTTTGCCGGCCGGATCGAACCATACTTCGGTCATCCGGTAGCGGGCAGGTCGGCCGTCGCTGGGCGGAAGGCGGTGCATCTGCACCACGATGTCGACGAGCGACCGCAGCAGCGCGCGAATGTCGTGGCGGTCGAGGTCGTTGCCGCCTTCGGATTCCTTGACGAGCAAGGTGAGCTGCTCGAGCGCGCCTTCGGCAGTGTTGGCGTGGACGGTCGTGATCGAGCCGGGATGCCCGCTGTTGACGTTGCGCAGGTAGAAGAAGGCGGTGCCGTCGCGCAGCTCCTGGAGAAGGATGCGGTCGGGGCGCATGCGCAGCGCCGATTCCAGCAATTCCTTCGCGCCCGCCTTTTGCAGACCGTGCCCATCCTTGGAATACATCATGTGAACCCGGTTGCGCTGGGGGACCACCAGTTCGCGGGTATCCTCGATCGTCAGCACTCGCTCGAAGTCAGGGATCAATTTGATGAGGGCTTTGGAGAAAGTGGTCTTTCCCGAGCCGGTCGCCCCGGAAATCAGGATGTTCTTGCGCGCCTCGACGGCGAGCTTGAAGAAGCCGTTCCAGTCGCCTGCGGCCCGGTAGGCCAGCAAGGCGTCATCGACCTCGTTGGCGGCACCGTGTGCCTTCACTTCGCTGAAGAGCCCTGAGCGGTCGAGGTCGCCAAGATCCATCGCCGTGTTCGAGGCCTTGCGGATCGTGATCGAGACGAAGCCGCGCTCGATGGCAGGCGGGATCACGACCTGGGCGCGCTCGCCGCCCGGCAGGACCGAGGAGCAGATGGGGTAGTCCTCGCTGATGTCCTGCTTGGTCAGGCCCGCAATGAGGCGGGCCAGCGTCATGAGGCTGGCGTGATCGAGCGCGGGCGCTTCATGCCACTCCCACCCCTTGCGGGTTTCGACGCCGATCACGCCCGGCTCGTTGATGACCAGTTCGGTCACGTCCTCGCGATCGAGGAGCGGTTGCAGCGGGGCTGCATTGTGCTGGTAGATCGTAGAGACGTGTGCCATCGCTCAGCGCCTCAGCTTGAGGTCGTAGACCGGGCTGAAATCAAAATCCTTGGCGACGAAGATGGCGGCGGTGTCGCCCTGGTTCTTCTTCAGGATCGGCTTGATGTTCCTGCTGTCCTGCAGGATCGTGTTGCCCATCTCGCTGGGCACCTGCGTCGTGTAGGTGCCTTCGTTCGCGACGGCGCGACCGGCGATGTTCGAGGCGTCCTCGAGCACGCTCATCATGAGCGCTGCGCCAAAGCGCGCCCAGAACTGCGTATCGACCCCGCCCGACATGCCCGAGCGGCCGAGCGTGTCGGCCGCGGGTGAGCCAAGGTCGATCGCGACCCCGCGCGGGGTGAGCGCACGGGTCCAGAGCACGAACATGCGCGCCTGGCCTTGCGTGATGCCGCCAGAATATTGGCCCAGGACCTTGGTGCCCTTGTCGAGCAGGATCACGAGGCCGTCTTCGGAATAGACGTCGTGGTTGATGACGCACGAGACGAACCCGGCCTGTGTCGAGTTGATCGCGGTCTGCAACGTGCAGGGAATAACCGTGCCGGCGCTCAGCAGGAAGTCGCGGTTCTTGATGAGCGAGGCACGAACCGTCTCGATCTTCGCGTGCCCGAGCTGGTCGGTGAAGTCGGTCGAGCCCTTGCTGCCCGAACCCGTGCCTGCGTCATCATCCGAGGGCGGGCCAAAGCCGCTGGCGCCGAAGTTGCGCGGCCCGCTTTCCTGGGCCTGCCTACCCGCAGCGGCTGCGCTCCCCGCTGGCGACGCCGTGGAGGTGGACGCTGTGAGGCCATTGGCCTGATAGGCCATGACCGGGGCCCGTCGTGCGGCGTCAGCCATTTTCAGGCGCTCCTCATAGCGCTTCTGGGCCAGGCTTTCCTCGCCACTGGCCGTCTCGCCCGACACAGGGACGGGATTGCCGTTGGCGTCGGTGGTCTGCTGCTCAAGGACCGGACGGCCAAAGACATCGGTCTGGGGGCTGCCGGCTTGCCCGAGCTGGCCTGCGAGGGCCGCACGCTGCGCGGTGGGTGAGGCCACCACATCATCGACGCTCTTCTGGCTGGCTTGCGCGGGCTCCTCGGCCGCCTTCGCCGAGCCGGCATCGTGAAAGACCCCGTAGCCGATGATGATGCCAAGAATGGTTGCGATCAGGCCGACACCGGCCCCGACGAAGGCGACGTTGCCCCAATTGGTGCCACTGCGACCAGCGGGCGATCCGGTCTCCTCGGGAATGGAATCGGCGGGCGCGAGTTCACCGCCGCGATCAATGACGTTCTCGGCCATGTTACTGCCCTTTCACTTTGCGTTCGACGATGTTGGAGACAGTGCCCGTGCGTTCGGCGCGATCGTTGCGGGGCGGGGCCTCGTTGTAGATCGCGAGGACCGCCTTGCCCCGACGCAGGCGCAGTTCGCGGTAGACGGCGTGGATCACCACGAAGTCGTCGCGCACGTCGTAGGGCACGATCGTCTCGCTCCCGTCCACGTCGACGGCGAAGATCGAGGGAATGTCGGCGTGGCCGGGAAAGCGCATCGCCGTGAACTCGCCGTTGTCGGAGATTTCGCTCGGTTGCAGCGAGGCATCGCCCTGCTCGGTGTAGTTGAAGTTGCGCTTGCCCTCGATCACCGCATGATCGAGCGCAGCTTTGACGATCCGGCTCTGCATGGCCTGTGCGGCCTGAACCTGCGCCATCTGGGCCTGCTCGGCGCTCATCGCCTGCTCCGCTTGTGGGTAGTGGAAGCGAATGCCGTACATCGTGGCCGAGGTGCCGAGCGCCAGGTTGAAGTGGTAGGTGCGCGTCATCCCGGCTTCTTGGGTGAGGACGATGAGGTTTGTTCCGGCCGCCTTTTCGCGGGGCTTGAGAAAGACGACATTGCCGACCGGTGCAATCTGCCAGGAGATCGTGTCGCCTAGGGCGGCCTGGGTGACCGTCTCGCCCGCGCCAAACTGGATCTCGATTGCGTGGCGGAACTGGCCGACGACCGTCACCACCTGGTCGGGATCGTAATCGACCGTACGCACCCGCGCGTCCTTCTCGCCTGCAACGGGCGTTTCGGCCGCAAAGCTGGCATGAGGCGCGAGTGTAACGACGACGGTGCCGGCGAGGCTGAAGGTCACCAGCTTGCGCCAGATCGCGTCGATACCGCGCCAGAACGGGCTTCTGGCGCCCGATGAGGTGAGCGCGACCTTGGTGTCTACAGGCGACAGGCGCCGGGCGACTTTGTCGCGAAGGACGGGGAGGAAGGGCGTAGGGGGGCTGTCACCGCTTTCGGGCGTCTTGGGCGCATCGCTCATGTCAGGTCTCCGGGTCCGAGTGGAAATTCACGACCTCGAAGCCGAGCGGATTGATCAGCCGGTCCTTCTCCAGCGTTGGCGCTGTCGTGAACTTGAAGGTGAGGGTGGCGGTCCAGTTCTGCGCCGTGGGCGTGTTCTGGCCCATCGTGAGGAGCTTGGCGTAGCGGACCTGCGCGACGGTCGGGCTCAGGAAGCTGATCGCGCGAATGTGGATCGAGACGAAGCCCTTGTCCCCGTAGATGTTGGAGGGGGCCTTCTCGTTGCTCGACTTGACGCTACCAAGGTAGCGCGAGCCTTCGGCCTTGTCGCTCATGAGCATGACCGCATAGGCGTTCTCGCGCGCGGCATCGTCGAGCCAGCCTTCGCGTAGGCGAATGTACTGCGCCACGAAGAATCGGTTGACCGCATCGTCATAAGTCTGGGGCTGCGGGCCCTTGAGCGCAGTCACGACCTGCGTTTCTCCGGTCGATTTGTCGACGCGGATCACATAAGGCTCGACCGTTTTCAGCGGTGCCAGCATGGCGACAGCGCCAGTCGCGACTAGCGCCATGGCGCAGGCGCAGCCAGCGACCGTCCAGGCCACCCGCCGGGACTGGATGGCCGCGCGCATCCGGTCGTATTCGAAGGTCCGTGCGCTTTCGAGGTACGTGCCTTTGTCGGCGGCTTTGACCTGGGCCATGAGACGTTTCCTTATGAGCAGGGAAGGTAGGACAGCTCGATCTCGCGCTTGTCGCGCGGCGAGAGAGCGGGTGTGGGCTTTGCTGCCTGGGTCGCAGCGCTGGCGGCGGCTGCGGCGTCTTGCGCTTCGGGCGGAATCGGCGTGTCGCTGGACGGGCTCGATGCCGGGGTGGCGGGCCACCCGCCGCTCTGAGAGGGCGGGAGCGGCACGGGCAGATTGGGCATTACCGTCCCGTACATGTTGGCCGGGCGCCGGTGCTTGCCGTCGCAAACGGCAGGCGGCTTGATGTGACTCCCGGTGCATCCGCTGAGTGCAAGCGCACCCAACGCTGTGAAAATCAGCGCTTTCATAAAAACTCCGTCAGCAATGTGCCGCGTTAGGGGCGTTCAAAACTCATTCGCAGGCGACCTCATGTTCGCGTGGCGGTGCCGCCTGCGCGACCCGCAGGCGCAGACGGGCGTGAATTGGCGATGCGGCGGAACATGAGGCGATTGGCCAGGATGTTCGCACCAGTCTGAAGGAAGCCGTGTCCTCCCGACGAGGCGCCACCGGCGATGCCCGCCGCGATCGAGGGGGACTGGAAGAAGAATACAGTTCCCACGATGTAGATGATGACGCAGGACAGAACGCCTATCGCGATGCCCGCAGCGTTCAGAACCATTCTGCCTCCGCTGATGGCAATGAACATGCTGCCATCACCAACGGCGCTCATGATGTCGTCCATCACCTGTTGCTCGAGGCCTGTAATGAACTTGGTCATGATCGCGATGACCACCATGAGCAGGATGTAATTGGCCGTTTGCTTGAGCCAGCCATCGAACAGCCAGCGCGAGGAATTGAAGAGCAGGCAGGCCAGGGCCAGTGGGGCGAGAGCCACGCAAATCGCAACGGCCAGCTTTGCGAAGATGACGATGCAGAACCCGACGGCCGCCGACAGGGCAGCGAAGATGTAGAGGACGATGATCGCGAGGAACGCGACGAAATTTGCGAAAAGCTTTTCGGCTGCGAGATCAATGTCGGTCAGGCCGACCGTCTGGCTTTGAACCTTGTCGTTTTCATCGGAGATGATTTGGGCGATCTTGTTGGTGTCCGAGACATAGGTGTCGAACGTCGTGCCCGGGTTGGTGACCGCTGTACCCGATCCGGCCGCAATGATTTCAGTTGGGAGGTTGGTCGCCACGTTGACGACGAAGGCTGAGTAGCCAACAGCACTGGCCGCTGCGAGCGCGAAGCCGACTTTACCGGCCTGGAATACCAGTTCGCGCAGCGGGGCCTGGATGGCTCCGCGCAGAACTGCAAACCCAAGAAGCAGGAAGTAAATCGTAGCGGCGACGCCCAGAGGCGCGGCGACAAAGCTGACGAGGCCCGATCCGAAGCTTGAAACAGCCGTGTCGATGGCGGTTTCGACATAACCGTACATCGACGTGAATGTGATCATCAGGCTCATGGCGCCAAACCTCGACGGTTAAGATTACTGGAAGAGCTTGGCGTTTTGTTTCGCCCTGGCTTTCTGCAGAAGGGCGTTGGAGGCAGCCTGCGCCGAGCCGCACATCTTGCTCTGCTCTTCGATATCGAGGTTGCTGTATTCGCCCTTGGTGCACTTCTGCATCCAGTCCGACAGCATCTTGGGGTTCGCTTCGAACTCGGCTTCGGTCGGCACCTGTACCGGCTTGCTGCACGCGGCCGCTCCCAGCAGGAAAGAGAGAGCAATCCACTTTTTCATCGTCATTTCCTCAGGATGTTATCGTCGTAGAGAGTCGAGTTGTAGGCGGCGCGAGCGGTGACCGCTGCTGCATTTGCGAGTTGGTTGCGCCCGGACTGCGCCATCTGCAGCGCCTGCATCTTGAGCTGGTCGTTCTGGAGCTGGGCCTGTTCGGCCGCGATGCGCGCCTGAAGGTCCATCACGTCCTTGGGGTCGGTGGCGGTGTCGAGCTTGGCTTGAAGCGTCTGGAGACCCGCCATTCGGGTTTGCGACACCGCCAGGGTGTTCTCGCCAAAGGCCGCCGTCGCAGCGGCCGAGCCGGTCGCGTCCTTGAGCGCCTGGTTGTAGGCCGCATCCGCGCTCGATGTTCCCGATAGCAGGTATTGCGATTGGATACTGGACGCAGACGAGCTGAGCGAGCCGATCTTGGACAGATCGCCTCCAAACAGCGTGCCGGCGTCCATCGTGGTGGTGGGTAGGATGTTGCGGACCGAGCTGTCCGAGAGGTTCGAGGCCACCGAGTTGATGTTGGTGAGCTTTTGCAGCGAGTTGAGCTGGTTTTGCGCGGTCTCAATCTGCTGCACGCCCTGGTCGATGATCTTGGCGGTGTTGGTGACGGTCGAGATCGTCTGGAGGTAGGTCGAGGAATCGAACACCGGGATGCCTTGTGCCGCCGCAGGGGCTGCGGCGAGGCCGAGCGCCATCGGCGCGGCTCCCAATAGCCCAATGGTCATGATGCGCATTTCAGCTTCTCCTTTCACTGGCGTAGAAGAGCGGCAGCCAGGCCGCCGGATCGGTGCCCGCCTCAGCAATGGCAGCCTCCATGACCTCCAGCGTTTCCGCACGGCCGGAGAGAACCGAAAGCTCGTCGAGCATCCCGTTCAGATCGAGCTTGGCGACGATCGAGGTGTGCCCTTGCTTGATGAGGAAACACCGGCTTTCGGGTGTCAGGTCTTCCTTGATCAGCCTAAATTCCGCCTCCGTGAGGCCGAGGCCCTCGCAGTAGTCCGAACGCTTGGCATCGGAGTTGGGCAGGAGGATCTTGGTCGCGGTCTGCTCGATGATCGAATGCGCGATCGAGGAGCGCAGCGCATCGGCGGGCGACTGCGTGCCAAAGACCATGAAGGCGTTGCGCTTGCGGAAGGTCTTGAGGCCGTCCTGTGCGAACGACTTGAAGGCATCGTCCTGCAGAGCCTTCCAGAACTCGTCGATGTCGACGACGACGCGCTGGCCATTCAGCAGCTCATCCACGCGGTGGAAGAGGTAGAGCATCATCGGCGTGCGGATTTCGGGATTTTCGAGAAAGTCCGTCATGTCGAAACCGACGAAGCGGGCCGCCATCGAGACCTCATCGGCCGGGCCATCGAAAGCCCATCCGAGCGCGCCGCCCCGGCACCAGCGCTCGAGGCGAGCGCCAATGCCTTCGGCATCGGCATAGCCGAGCATTTCGCGAAGCGCGCTCATCGAGCGTTGCGTGGCAGGAAGACGCATCACGGCATCGAGGCCCTCGTCGATGGTGCGCTCCTGGGTGACGGTGAGGGGCCGGTTGTCGCGCCGGACCAGGACGCGGATGAACTGGCGCAGAAACGCCATGTTGTCGTGGGTCGGCTCCAGCCCCTTGAGCGGGGCAAAGCCGGTCGGCTCGCCGTTGCGCAGGGCCAGGTAGGTTCCGCCGCAGGCGCGCATGAAGATCTCCGCGCCCCGGTCCTTGTCGAAGAAAATCTGCTTGGCGCCGGTTTTTTCGAGCTGGGCGAGCAGGAAGTTCTGCAGGACCGTCTTGCCCCCGCCGGTGGGGCCGATGATGAGCGTGTGGCCAATGTCGGCGCGGTGGAAATTGAACCAGAAGGACGAGCCCGCGCGCGTTTTCAAGAGCGTCACCGCCTCGCCCCAGTGGTTCCCCGACTTGCGACCCGCAGGGAAGGTATGAAACGGGCTCATCGCCGCGAAATTGCGGCTGTTGATCACGGCGGGCCGCGCCCGCATCCTGAAGTTGCCGGGAAGCTGCGCCCAGAACGCGGCTTCCAGCGCGACGTCCTCGCGCGCCATGACCATGCCGGTATCGGCTGCGGCGGCGCGGGCGATCGAGAGGCGTTCGAGCAGGCGCTTGGGATTATCGTCGATCACGGCAATCGAGAGGTGATGCTCGCCCATGACGAAGCGGTTCGACATGAGGTCATCGACGCCATCGAGCAACTCTTCGGCCTGGCTTACGCCAGCATCGTCCGAGGAGACCATCTGCTTGTACTTCTTCTGGAAGCGCTCGGCCGCGACCGACTTGACCAGCGGCGCGAAGCTTTGCGTCAGCACATAGGGGAAATCGAGCGTCAGAAGGCTGTTGAACTGGCCGCTGCGCGTGTTCGCGACGTACTCGCGCACCCCGAACATGCCCAGGTAATGCGACCTGTCGGGAAGGCGAATCTCGGCCGCCTCGCGCCCGAAGATGATCCGCGAATTGTAGATCGCCTGTCCGAGCCGACCGCGGACGAGCGGGATGCGAATACGGTCCCCGGTCTGGATGAAGTGCAGCACTTCCATGGGCTGCGAAAACAGAACGCCGCCGCGCTCGTAGAGCGAGAGCGCCACCGGGTTGGTATCGGCCAGCATGCTCTCGAAGTCGCGGCACTTGTCGGCCATGATAGCCAGCGCGCGATCGTCGGCGGCCTGGCTGGCATCGGCCTTGCCGAACAGGCGGCCGAGCTGGTCACCGGCCATGTTCGAGGGGCGCACCACGATCGTGACGTAGAACTCATTGTGGTAGAGCACCTTTTCCTTGAGGCGCTCGGAGTACCTGGCCTGCAAGTCGCGCGCGAAGTCGGACTGAAACTCGCCGTCCAGTTCGGGATTGGTGGCGGTGCGCACCAGGTGCGTCCACACGGCCACCCGGTCATCGCCGATCGTGCGCCAGGCGATATTGAGCTTGTTGTGCCAGGTGTTGAGGTCGGCAATGTCGCAGGTCTCGAACGGACGGCCATCGACCCGGTACATGCGCATGAGCGAGCCATCGGCCAGCGCAATCACGGTGTCGTTGACGTGCCGGGTGTAGGGGATGAACTTGATGTCATCCTCTTCGCGCAATGCGACCTGTTTGTGCTTGAGGGCGAACCTAGTCATTGCCGAACTGCCTGCGCTTCACGCCGGTCTTGAGGCGGACGGGAGAGTAGCTCCCGCCCCCCCAGAACATGCGATTTTTAGAGACGAAGGTGGTCTGGAACCACAAGCCCCAGAGCCGGAACGCGTTGAAGTCGTAATGCACGACCATGCGCGCCGGGAAGTAGAGAGCGCCGAAGAGGGCGAGGGGATAGAACGGGTTTCCGACGATCCCCCACACCACCATGCAGACCATGATGATCGGCAGGATTGCCTCGAGCGGCAGTCCCATGAACACCGATGGCCGGGTCAGGGCGAGGAACACCTTGTCTTCGGCGATCTTTTCCGTGTCCATGTCAGGCGCTGCCACCCATCCAGCCCACGATCGTCGTGGCGGAGAAGATGATGCCGATACCGATCAGGACCGTGACCGCGCGCCCCCAGTCCATGCGGCCGGTAAGCTTGGCGTAGCCCACCGCCATGATGGCGATGACGCCGACCACCGAGGCAATGGTGATCATCCAGCTTTCAATGGTGTCGAGGCCGGTTTCGATGCTGGTGGAGGCGAAGGCGGCCTGAGACACGGCCATGGATGCGAGGATGCCGGCAACGCCGACAAGCTGGCGTGCGCGGCGATCCGAAAGGAGGCGACGCGCGGGACGACGAGAGAGCTTCATAGACTTCTCCATGGTGAGGTTACCGTTCCATCTGGTTGGTTTGGACCGGCTCGATCTGCCGAACCGGCGTCGGCTCACGAACCGACACATCAAGGCCGCGCCGCAGCACGTCCGAGATCATTTGGCGGCCCTCCTGGGAGACCGCCTCGATGCGCTGGCCATCGCCCTCGAAGGCCGCTTCGAGGTGGCGGCGCATTTCTGCTTCCGCCTCAAGTGCGTTAGCTAGCCGGGGCTCGGCCTGACGCTGCTCTTGCGTGCCGGCCAGAAAGAGGTCGGCCAGCTTCTCGCTTTCTCGCTCGGCCGCCCGCGTCCTGTCCTTACTCGCCAGAAACTCGGAGAGGGCGTTGGGGCCGGCCGCTTCAATCGCGATCTCTGCCGCCTCGACGAGCTTCTCCGCTTCCCCGTCCTTCTCGGCCATGTCGTCTTTGCGCAGACGCTCGGCGTCCTTGCGCTCGCGTTCGGCTTCCTCACGGCGTTGGCGTTCAACGGCTTCGCGCTCGGCAAACGACGGCTCATAGCCATTGACCTCTAGGCCTGAACGTGCCGCGGCCTGCCATACGGCCTTGCGAAAGTCCGGCGAGCCATCGACCGAGATGCCTTCCCAGCCATTGTGCTGCGCGAGCTTCACGAGGTTCTCGACCGTCTCGCGATCGTCGCGGTTGGCGACGATCCGTTCGTTCGAGATTTCGAGCGCTGGTGTCTGGGCATTGCCCGGCGTGAACATTCCGACCCGGCGCTCCGCTTCGGAGCGTCCCTCGACAGCGCGGATCTCGTAGCGCTTGGCAAGATTGTCGGGAATGGAGAACGCGGCCTGCGTGGCAGGTTCCTGAGACGCGTCCCGTTCTGCGGCCCGAGGCGCCTGCGCAATGCTGTTTTCTTCGCTCATGGGAAGACCTCGATTCCGGTGCTGGCTTGACCGAACACCCACTCTTCCGGCGCTGCAATCGGGCTGTCCTCCTGCGGCGTGGAAGTCAGAATGGTCGGGGAAGAGGAAAGGCTGGGGAGAGCTGGCGGCGTCTCGATCGCGCCGACCCGGGCCGCGGCCGCCCAGACCCGCTGGACGTAGCCGTTGCGAAAGCCCCGGGTCATCGTGCCGGTGTTGTAGAGCGAATAGGTGACGCTGATCGCGTCGAGCCCTGAATAGTGCTGGCTCGCCTGCGCATAGCCTTCTTGCAGGACGCGCGAGGCAAGGCCTAGGTTGGTGCACGGATCGAAGGTTTCCTCGATCGTCGTGCCGAGGCGCGCGAGGTTCTTAGAGTTGATCTGGCCAAGACCGATATCGACCGAGTGCCCGGCCGCCACGTAGCGCTTCACCAGCGCAACCGCGTCGGTCAGGTTCGAGGCGTTCACGCGCGGTCCCTTGTTGACATTGATCGCGAGCGGATTGCCTTCGCTTTCCGCAACGAGCAGCGGAACGAGGGCTTCTGTCGCAACACCAGGAGCGCATTGCTGCGCAAGCGCGGTGAGGGCGGCGACGGTGTAGATCATTGGCCGACCGTGGTGACCGTCGAGGTCTTGGTGTTGATGAGGTAGGCGCTCGTCGTGCCGTCGCTTTGCGTGCTCCTCACATAGTAGAGCGTCTTGCTCAGCTTTTTCGTCTTGGCCGAAACGCCGCCTTCCGAGCAGGACGGGAAGGAACCGCCCATTGCGAGCGCCTTCCAGAGTCTGGTGATCGGCGGCACGCATTCGGCATAGGTCGTGGGCGAGCCGGGGGTGGCGAGGCAGAGGATCACTTGGCAGCCCCAGGTCGAGGCATGGGCGTCCTGCGGCACGGAGGCGGCTAGCACGCCGCTTGCGGCCAGCGCGAGCCCACCAAGCAGATTGGGGCATTTTGCAATCGGACGATCGAACATGAACCAGCTCCCTGTTTACGCGGATGAGCGTTGCACCCAGAAGTCTGAATATGTGATATATCGAATATTCAGTCGTCCAGCAATATGCAATTGGCTATTGCTGTACTGTTGGTATCGTGTTGGCCCGATCTTGATGGAGCCACGGCCAATTTCTACGGCGCTGGGACTGGCGTGAGATCACGGCCTTGTGTGAAGAAGGAAGAAGGTGACGCTTTTGCCCAAGACTGTCGTGTTCCTGGCCCAGACCGGAAAATCGCCATCGCTTGCCGAGCAGACGTCGGCCTGTGTGCGCGACGGCGATCTTGTCGTGAGTGCCCCGGAAGTGAGCTTCAGCGAACTGGAGAAGCTGCTGGGCAAGCTCGGCAATCCGCTTGTGTCGGGAGACACCATCAAGTTCCACGATCTTTCGTGTCTCGCGCTCAGCACCACGACGGTCCTTCGCCTGATGCTTAAGTTCCTCAAGGTCGGGATCGCGATCGAGCTTTGCGGCCTAGGCGTGACAATCACCCCGGATCGGGAGAGCGATCTGTTTCTTCTGGTCGAAGCCTTCGATAGCCACTGGCGGCAGATCCACGGGATCAAGACGAATGCAAAGCGCGAGGCGAAAGCGGGGCGCAAGCCGCGACTGACGCTCGAGCAGCTGCCTGACATCCAAAGGCGTCTGGCCGAGCCGGGCGCAACGCATGAGAGCGTGGCAAAGGACCTGGGTGTCGCTCGCTCTACGCTCTTCGGGTTTTTGAAGGCGCATAAGGATGTGTCAGGCTGATTGAAGGAGAGCGGCCGGCGGCATCCCGAGAGCGGCGCACAGTCCGGCCAGTTCGGTAAGCGTTATGTCCCGGGCCTTGCCTTCCAGAATGCTCACGATGCGGGCTTCGGGCAATGCGCTGGCAAAGGCGAGGTCACGCACCGCCAGCTTGCGCTCCTGGACCGCACCGAGCGTTCGGACGTAAAGGGTTCGGTACACCGACATGGCTCAACTGCCGGCGCGGCGGGATGCAGGCCTGGCCGAGGCCGGAGCCTCGCCTTCGACGATTTGGCGGCGCTTCTCGTACATCATGGGAAGCAAGCTTGAAAGCACTTCCCATGAGCGGTCCGCGACTTCGCAAAGGGCCTGCGCCTCCGATTGGCTGGCGATGTAGCGGCGTGCAGCCTCGCCCATCTCGCCGACGACATGGCTTCCCAGAAGCGCAAGCAGGCCGCCTTCGCGCTGACCGGCCAGCAGGTATTGCCACATGTCGAGGTCGTCGGCGATCGCTTCGTAGAAGCCGCTGCTCCAGGCGGTAAGGTCAAATTCACCATCAGCCGTCACGGCAAGGATCGGCACATAGTGCGGGTTGCTGGCCGCCATTTGCACCCGGGCCTGATCAAGGCGTGCCAGCAGTTCCTTGCGCGCCCGTGTTTCAACGAGGTCCCGCGACACAGCCTGCTCCGAAATGGGCCCCATGATCGCATCGAGCCAATGGCTGTCCGGCATGGGCTCGAGGGAAACAAGGGCCCCCGCTAGAAATCCATCGGCCAGATGGAGATCAGGACGTGTGCCAGGCACTTGGGCCTGCCACTGGCGGTAGCTTGGAAAATCCATGGCGCTTCCTTGCGATTTGGGGGGATGGTCAGCCCGAGGGAAGGTTCCTGAAATCTTGCCAGTCGCGTTCAGGACCGAAGCGCTGGGAGCGCCGTATGTGAATGATGGTGCCCACGATCAGGCTGACCGTGGCGGTAAAGGTTGGCGTCTGGCTCATGAAGACCACGACGATCGGCCGGTTCACCATGCCGAGGTAATGGACGAGGTGGGTCAGCACCGAGAGCAACTCCATGGCCGTGCAGACGATCGGCCACATGCGCCGCGCACGCGTGGTTATCAGCCCGAAGCCGGCCAGTCCGACGAGATCTTCGGCAACCGCGATCGTGCGTATTGTCTCTTCCGACAGGCCCACTGTCCGGATGAGGGCGCCTTCGAACCAGGTCATCATGAACATGACGAGCAGGACACCCGCGCCAGCGCGCTCCGGGTCTCCACCCTTCCAGAGGCTAAGGCCAATCGCGACGAAGATCGTCGCGAGAAAGCCGAAGTAGAGGATTTGCATTACGCCCATTGCGAAGAGTCATCCGCACGGGCGGCTGGGATCAGGCGTGAATTACAACAGTCTCTCCAGAGCATCCGCAATCACCAGGACCAGAGCCAGCGTGAGAGCCATCATGAACGCCAGTCCAATGACAGCCACGAACCGACCGGACGGACCAAAGCGGAGGTCGAGGTGATCGACGAGCGTCATGCCCTGGGCGTTGGTCTGGAACATGCCAGGCGCGGCCAAGGCGGCAGGTGCGAGATCCTCGACCATGGAGGTCGTCCGGTTCTTGGGCTCAGGATCATCGGCCTCAGCGTCGATGCCAACCTGCGACGGTTCATATATCAATGGTTCGCATATGGAATCATTGCGGTTTTCGGCGGTTTCCCGCAATTCCCGGTAGAGGCGCACGACTTCCTGGCGGGTGGGAAGATTCCATTTTGTGCGAACGCTTGAGACGCGCTGGTCCACGGTGTGCCGGGAGATGCCCAGTTCGTTGGCGATCTCCTTACTGGTTTTGTGCAGGCACAACTGGTCGAGCACCTCGACCTGTTTGTCGGTCAGGCTCTCCAGCATTTCGCTGGCAGTGTCCGCGTGTGCGTCCCAATGGCGGCATGGTTGGTTCATGGCGTTTGTGCCGCGAACCGTAATCCATTCACCGTATCAGGGTAGCGGCAAGGGTATGTGCCGTGCGTGGTATACGATGGATCGCATGGTTTATAAATTGAAGGAATTTCAGGAAGCTGGCTGCACTGTCAGCAGATCAATCGCGGAGCACCCGAGGCCATTGGCAAGCTGTTCGACCACTTCCAGTGTCGGATTGGCCTTGGCACGCTCGATAAAGGAAAGGTGCGAGGTGGCAACACCGGACCGAATGGAAAGCTCCACCTGCGTCATTTTAAGCGCCGCGCGCCGTTCTTTGACATTCGCGGCAAGGTGGGTCGCCAATTCTGAAGCTGCCTCATCCACGTTCAGATATTGCGCCATACGTCGTGTCCGCAGCCTTCCATCAGATTTGCTCGGGAGTTAGAGCTTCCCTCTATCTATAGCGCATCCATCGCCCAACGCTAATTTTTGCGTTTAACTACCTTACGAGGTAGTTGGTTTGACAAGGTGGGGCACGTCACATACAGCTTGGAACATGGTTGGAACGTCTGTCTCCGAACGAGTCGTCGCGACTCCCGCTGCCTGCATGAGGCGAAAGCGGGAAGCGCTCTATGCGGCCGACTTCGTGCAGTGCAAATTCAACATCCCTGCCAGCTTCCGCAAGCGCCTGAGCGACTACAAATCGGCGTACAAAATGCGCGGAGTTGAGCAGGTCGTCATGGCCATGTTGGACAAGGCAATGACCAACTACACGATCGAAGAAATGCGTGTTCCGCCGCCGCCTAGCGACGGCACGAGCGCCAAGCAGATCGCGATTCATCTTCCGCGAGAACAGCATGCTTTTCTCGAAGCGATTGCGCACCGCAATCGCGGCGTGACGCTTGGTGTCGCGCTTGAAACTGTTGGGGCTTACGTCAGCGAACTGACGCCTTCGCCCCAGCAATTGCCACTTATTGGAGAGGGGGACGCCGTGAGCGGATAAACGAAGCCCGGCACGAAGGCCGGGCGTCGGGGTCGCTATCAAGTGGTTGGCGCCACTTAAGATCGCGTACAAATCTAACGATCAGATAGCCTCCCTCGTCCAATCTGTCAAGGATTAGCGCGCTTCGCGCCATGCTCCTGCTTTGTCTGCGCACGGCCTCTCACACGAGGGGACGAACGATGCTGCATACCCTAAGCTTAGGACTGAAAAATGTGCCCGCAGGTGCGGTTGCGGAGTTGCGCGCCAGCGGCGTGCGCGACGACGACATTCGCGCTGCCTTCGAGTTCCAGGAACAGCAACGACGTGCCGGTGCGCGTGTTCTTCCCTTGCGCGTCATTTGCGGCATTGAGGCGCCCACACGCGAGGCACGGTCCAGTCTCAGTGCGACGGCTTCGCGGCTTGCCGGCACCAAGCCCAGGATGCAGGTTCGGCGTGGGGGGACGCACATCACGCGTCGACCGGTCTGGGCTGGCAGTGTCCGCACCGGCGATGCCGCCGAAGCGGACTTCGTGCGGGCGATCGATACCAATCAGCGCAAGCGGCTTTCTCGAGCCTGTTATCTTGCCTTTGAGCGCGGCCGAGAGTTGGCAGCGCAGAAGCGTCAGGGGCGCGAGCTGACCGCGCAAGAAGAACAGCTGACGCTCTTCACTCGCTCCTGCCGCGACATGATGCTCAAGATCCTGGATGATCTACACTACCGTAAGGGATGGTGTAACCCGTCATACGAAACGCTCATGCGCTGGACAGGCCTCGCGCGCCGCGCGGTTCATTACTGCATCAATCGCCTCAAGAGCCTTGGCGTTCTCGAATGGATCAGGCGCTACGATTACTCGAGCGACAGCGAATTTGGCGCGCGCTCCGAGCAAACTTCAAACCTTTACCGGTGCCAGTTGCCCGACTGGCTGGCGAAGATGGTGGGCCTTTTCGCACCAGTCCCTGCCGACGAGGAGCAACGCCGCGCAGATGCGCTTGAGCAGAACGCAGCTATGCTGGCGAGCGTGGGTGCGGTCGAGCGTCGGCACATGATGCCAGAGGACAAGGGCTTGCGCGCGGCGCTCATTCTCGCCGGAGAACGCGCGGCGCAGCGTCAGTCGTCCGAGCTGCCGACCCGTGAGTGCAATCAGTGCACTCCTCCTCATGCTTATTTTCATTTTAATAAGGTAGAAAGAGGGAGTTGCCCTGGCCGGGCAACGTGTAAGCCCTGACGGGCAGCCTAAAATCAGGTCACAACTCTCCATATCAAGATCAGCTTAACACTGAAAAGGCAGACCGTCGGCTACGCCGCCGGGGTGCTCCCAGGGGGAGCAAGCCGATATGGCAGTGACAAAATCCGCTTGTTTGCTTTAGTGATATAGTACATTATTGGACTATGCCGAATACATCGGAAAGCGCCGCTCGACAGATCGTCAAAGATCTCAAGGGAACCTGGCATGGCCGTTATGGGAAGGTCTGTTGTCCGGCTCACGCTGATCGGCGGGCTTCATTATCGGTGACGCCCGGCCGCAAGGCTGTCCTGTTCCACTGTTTCGCGGGTTGCTCACAAGACAAGATTTTTGGCTGCACTCAAGAACCGCCAGATCAACCCGGCGGTCACGAACTGGGACACGCGCCCGGCTGACCCAGCGCGCGACCTCACGCCTTTGTGCAAGCAAATCTGGGATTTTGCGTTGCCCCTGAGCGGCACTCCTGGCCAGCTGTATCAAGAACGGCGTGGGATCGGCCATTCGCGCGCCGCTCGTTACGCGCCTGGTGCGATCACCTATGAACGCGGTCGCAAGCTACGCTTGCCCGCGCTTCTTCTACCCATGACCGAGGGCCGTAAATTGCGCGCGCTCTTGCGCGTCTTCATTGATCAAGACGGGTCGAAGTCTTCCCAACTTGGCGAACCCAAGCGCACGCTCGGCGATCCGCGCCGCAGTCTCGTGCAGCTAGGGGCTCCCCCCTGCGATACGTTGAACCTGGCCGAAGGGTTTGAAGACGCGGAATCCGCGATCATCCTCAACGACCTTTACGGGTGCGCCGCCGTTTGCGGCGTTGAACGTTACCGTGACATATTCATTCCCGACCACGTTCGCCATGTCGTCATCTACTCGCAGCACGGGAAGGCCGCGACCGATGGCATTGCGCGTGGGCACGATAATCTTACCGCGAACGGTCGCACCCTTGAGATCATCTCGCCCCCGCCGCGATGCGACTGGAATGATGCGCTCATGGCCAAGCTTAGGACGATCGCGTGAAAGCGAGCGCGATCCTGGGCGGTCTTGCGTTCGTCGCGATCGCGGCATGGTGGAACCAATCGCAAGACCACAAGAGCTTTGGCTGCACCGACTTTGCACCAGGAAGCGTCTGCGCGGCCGGGGCAGGCTTTGTCCAAACCATTCACGGCGCCGACAACGCATTCATCACGCCCGACAGACTTCCGCCCAAAGGCGTGCCGGGCGCGATCGATTCCGCGGTGACCCAAGAGAACATAGACCGGACTATCTGCAGACCGGGCTACGCCCGCTCGGCCCGTCCGGCCTATTCGATCACCGGCCCTTACAAGCGCCGCCTTATGGATGCGTTGCATCCTGGCGAAAGCATGGCCGACTACGAGTTGGACCACCTCATTCCAATCTCGATCGGCGGGGCACCGTTCAACGAACAGGATCTATGGCTTCAGCCCCGAAAGGGCCGCGCGAACGCCAAGGACAAGAACGACTTGGCCTATGTCCTGTGGCGGTTGGTGTGCCGGCACGAAGTGCCGCTGGCGGCGGCGCAAAAGGCCATAAGCCAGAACTGGATCGCCGCGTATCAGACCTACGCAACGCCCGAGAACATCGCGAAGTATCACTTTCAAGATGGTGATGAGGCAAACGGAGCGACTGTCAACTAATGAAAATTGAATAATGTTGTTAAGTTGTCAATTCGGTAGCGGCGCTTTGCAAAGTTCGAAAGGAAGTCCTCGATGCCGCAAAATATCGCTGAATTTCGGATCATCGGCCGTATCGGCAAAATCCGGCCCCTGGAGAAGGTGACTTACGTCAGCGTTGCCTCGAACTACAACCGCAGGGATGGGGATGACTGGAAAACCGATACCCATTGGAACAGCGTCGTATGCTTTCCCAGGATCGCTGCCCAGGTCGAGAACGCTGAAGAAGGTGACCTCGTTCACATCACCGGGCGAGCGCGTGAGTCTAGCCATTCAGGGGATGCCGGGATCGTCTATAAAACTGAGCTGATCGCGGATTCTTTCTCGATTCTGACACGCAAGATGTTCGACCAGCAGGACACCTAGAAACCGGGAGGCGCGGGAGCGACCTTACGGCACGGCTCTATCTCCGCTTCACTCCGACCGAACCCGTGTGTCACGGTTTCGTCCCATGCGGGTGACGATCCTCGCTCGATGCTGACGCCGCTTGTGCGGCCATATTTCTTTTTTCGGAATCAAGGGGGGCGGCCTCCCCCCTTCCCGGCAAGGGCCAGGCCGTCTTCGCGCGCCTGGTGCGCGCTGCGCTTGGCTCTCGCGAGGGTGTCCCCGCCCTTCCGTGCGCTGTGCTCCCGTGCAGGACGGGTGATCCCCCTCCCCCGCGTTCGGCCCTCCGGTGCCGGTTCAACCCCCCCGGCTTCGCCAGCGGGCAGAAGCCGATGGACGCCATCGCCTTCGGCTCCATCGAGGAAAAAGGGAAGCCAGCACATGACCCGCAAGACCAAGACCACCCGCCGCAACACCGCCCAGCGCGCGGACGTGTACGAGGAAGTCACGAACCAGATTATCGCCATGCTTGAAGAGGGCACCCGCCCTTGGTCGCCCCGTTGGGCATCGGGCCTTGCCTCTCTTCCCCGTCGCCATGAGGGCACTGCTTATCGGGGGATCAACGTTCTTTTGCTTTGGACTGCGGCCATGACGCGCGGGTTTTCCAATCCCTATTGGATGACCTACCGCCAAGCCGCCGAACTAGGCGGGCAGGTCCGCAAA
>NC_015583.1:900000-1161602 GCF_000253255.1 Novosphingobium sp. PP1Y
CCTTCCCGGCGCCGAAACGGAAGCCTGTGCGGTAACGCCTCGTCTTCCGGTCGCCGGTCAGCAGGTGCCGCTTTCCGACGATCTGTTCGAGTTCGCTCACAAGGTCAGCCGGGCTGACAGGGGAGTGCGGCAAGACAAGAGCCGATGCCAGGCGGAAATCCATGGCCTCAGCCCTGCCAGCCCTGGAGAAACTCGAGGAGGAGCGCGTTTACTGCCTCCGGCCGCTCCTCATGCGGAAGATGCCCGCACCGTTCGATCGGGACGGCCTTCAGATTGTCCGCCATCTCGCCCCATACCCGAGGCATGTCGAACATCTTGCCGACGGCGCCGAAATTGGCTCCCCAAAGCGCAAGCGTCGGACAGGCAATCTTGACTTCGGCGTCTTCCTTATCCTGCGCGACATCTTCGGAGTTTGCTCGGTAATCGGCCATCGCGCCCCGGACGGCGCCCGGCGCGCGATAGGCGCGCACATAGGTGTCGAAGGCTTCGCCCGAGATCGCCGAGGGATCATAAGCCCAGTCGGAAAAGAACCACCGCAGCCATTGCTCTTCCTTGCCAGCAATCAGCGTCTCGGGGAGATCAGGCACGAGGTGGAAGAGAAAGAACCAGTAGGCCTTGGCGATTTCGGCATTGATTTCGCGCGCCACGATTCTGGTCGGCACATTGTCGATCACGACCAGTCGATCGACCCGGTCCGGATAGTCCTTGGCGAACCTCGTTGCGACGCGCGCGCCGCGGTCGTGGCCAACCAGGGCGACACGTCCGATCTCGAGCTCGTCGAGCAGGCAAGCGATGTCCTTCGCCATCGTGCGCTTGTCGTAGCCCGAGGCGGGCTTGTCGGTTTCTCCATAGCCGCGCAGGTCCGGCGCGATGATCCGGAACAGTTCGCCAAGGACGGGGATCTGATAGCGCCATGCGTAGTTCGTTTCCGGAAAACCGTGCAAGAGAACCACCGGCGATCCGGCACCGGCATCGATATAGTTCTGGCGAATTCCGTTCGCACGGACGGTGTGATTGGCGATTGCGATCATGGTCGGATCCGTTCTTCTGCGCGGCCGATATGTCCGGCCATCCTTCGCGCAACATTTAGGCAGGCAGGCTTGCGGGCCGATTGGTTGGAACTGCGACCTTTTGTCCGTTCCTGCTCAAAGGCGGACCGACCCGAACGACCCGGGCATTGAACCACCTGAGTTCCGCTGCATCGCATTCGACATCGGAAGGGGGCGCAACGTGGCCGATCAAGATCGCCGTGAAGAATATCCAAGCCGCCGCGCTATTCGCCAATATTCCGGACGCGACCGGTGCGAGGGTCGCGGTCCATCCGACCTATGCCGGGCGATGAACGTCCTGGACCGAAATGGAGTGACATAGATGGCGTCTCCGGCACTGTTTCAGCCGATCGAACTGGCTTCGCTGAAGCTCGACAACCGGATCGTCGTAGCCCCGATGTGCCAATATTCCGCAACCGATGGGTGCATGAACGACTGGCATTTTGCCCATCTGGCGCGGCTGCTTTTGTCGGGCGCTGCGGGCGTGACGATCGAGGCGACCGCTGTGCTCCCCGACGGCCGGATTTCCGACAAGGATCTGGGTCTTTGGGATGCAACGACCGCAACTGCTGCGGCCAAAATCGTCGCCCGCCTGAAGGCGATGTCCGACACGCCGCTCTTCGTCCAATTGTCCCATGCCGGCCGCAAGGCGTCGGTTGAAGTGCCGTGGCTCGGCGGTGGCCAGATCGCGCCGCCGCTGCCGCGCGGATGGACCACGCGTGCACCATCGCCCGTTGCACTTCGTGACACCGACGCCATCCCCAATGCGCTCGATAAGAGCGAGCTTGCAGACGTCAGGGACGCCTTTGCTACAGCGGCCGCGCGCGCCATGGAGATTGGCCTCGATGGCGTCCAGATCCATGCGGCGCACGGCTATCTTCTCCACCAGTTTCTTTCGCCGCTCGCCAATCAACGAACCGATGAATATGGCGGCGACCTCGCCACCAGGATGCGCTTTCCACTGGAGGTCATAGAAGCGGTGCGCGGGGCTGTGCCGGCATCGAAACCACTGACGGTGCGCATATCAGCGACCGATTGGGTCGATGGCGGCTGGGAAATTGAACAGACAATCGCTTTCGTCCGCGCGTTGCGCGAGCGCGGTTGCACGGCCGTCCATATCTCGACCGGCGGACTTCATCCGGCCCAGCAAATTCCTGTTGGTCCCAGCTATCAAGTGCCCTTTGCGCGCGCGGTCAAGGCGGCCGTAGACATTCCCGTCATTGCAGTTGGCCTGATCACCGAGCCAGAGCAGGCGGAAGCGATCATTGCCACGGGCGACGCGGACCTCGTCGCCCTTGCCCGCGGCATCCTCTATGATCCGCATTGGCCCTGGCATGCCGCTGCGGCGCTCGGCGGCCAGGTACGCGCTCCAAACCAATATCTTCGATCGCAGCCGCGGCTCTTTCTGAACCTGCTTCGCCCCGCACAAACCTGACTGGCGAATGTCGTCTTGCACATCCATGATGCGTTTTGCCTGTCCCTGACGAACATGTGGGCCGTCTGACCGTCTCAAAACTGATACGCTCGCGGCCTTGGACTGCAAACCGCGCGACGCCTCGTGTTGGTCAGTCAATTTCTCTCGATGGGCGAAGCGGAATGGATTCAAAACGACTGGAGGCCTTCACCGACGGCGTGGTCGCGATCATCATCACGATCATGGTTCTCGAACTCAAGGTTCCGGATGGCAGCTCGCTGCGCGACCTGGCCGCGAGCCTTCCCCTGCTTCTCGCCTATGTCCTGAGCTTCATCAATGTCGGCCTCTACTGGAACAATCACCACCATCTGTATCAACTCAATCCCCGCATCGACGGGCGCGTCCTTTGGGCCAATCTCTTTCTTCTGTTCTGGCTGAGCCTTGTCCCTTTCGTGATCCGCTGGCTTGATGATAGCGACTATTCGATAGGTGCAACCGCGGCCTATGGGATCGTCCTTGGAATGGCCGCAATCGGCTATTTTCTGACCGAGCGCGCTATCATCGCCTGCAACGGAAAAAGCTCTGAGCTTTCCGAGGCACTTGGGATGGATTGGAAGGGCTGGGGAACGCTTGGCCTCTATGCAATCGCGATCCCCGCAGCCTTCTACAGCCGCTGGATCGCCATCCTGCTCTATGTCACCGTCATAGCGCTCTGGGTCATACCTGATCGGCGCTTTGCACGCGCAGTAGAAAACAGAACCGCTGATCGTCAGCGATAGGCAATCCGCGCGGGCAGGGTCAGCTTGATCTCCGTTCCGCTCGGCTCAACGTCGGATATCTTGATGATCGCCCCCAATCGTTGCGCCCTCTCGCGCATGCCGACAAGGCCATAATGCCCGGCCTTGCCTCCCGCTTCCTTCACTGTGGCGTCGAGGCCAACGCCGTCATCGGCTACGCACACCAACAGGCTGTCACGGCGATGCAATATTCTGACCGTGATCATGTTTGCTTGCGCGTGGCGCAGCGCATTGAACATCGTCTCATTCGCTATGCGCGCGATATCATCTGCGACCGGTGCGCAGACGGGCCTTATGGTACCCGCTTCCTTTACCGACCATTTAATCTGTTTTTGCAGCACGTCCTCGGCGATCGCGGTGAGTGCGATCCCGAGATCGACCGGTTCGCTTTCTTCCCTCAGGAAGCGCACCCGGTCGCGGCCCTCCTGTAGCACGTCGTCGGCCCGATCCAGGGTGGATTCAAGCTCTTCGCGGGCGGGATGCCCCGGAGGCAGGCGCTCGACCGTCGACTGGAATCGAAGAACCAGACCCTGAAACCCTTGCAGCAACGTATCATGAAGATCCTGGGCAATATGCTCCCGTACAGCGATCCGATCTTCGATTCGCTCCCGGGCGGCTTGCGCTGCCGCGCGCATCCGCGTCTGGATGAACGCCCATAAGAGCACGGCAACGATCAAAAGCAAGGCGGTCTTGAACCACCAGGTTTGCCAGAAATAGGGAAGGATCGTGACCGTCATGACAGCGCCATCGTTGTTCCAGACACCGTCCGAGTTGGCGGCAACTACCTGGAATCTGTACGTACCGGGTCGAAGACCCGTATAAGTGGCTTGCCGTTTTCCGCCGGTATCGACCCAATCATCATCGACACCCTCCATTTTATAGCGATACGCATTGGCCGTCGGTTTGGTCAGGCTAAGAGCCACAAAGTCGAACTGAAGGCGGGTCGTGCCGGCGGGAAGGGTGACGTCGCGCTGCGGGTAGAAGTGTCCGTTCGCTTCGAGACTCCGAATATTGACCGGCGGAAGTACGGGATTGCGACCAATCCGCGCCGGGTCCACCCGGACGACACCCCGGTTCGTGACGAACCACGGATTTCCCTTCGCATCGAGTACAGCATCATTAGACACATAGGCGAAGCTGCGACTGGTCAATCCAAGCTCGCTGCCGATCAACTGATGGGCGAGGGGACGTGTCGGCATTTCGAAGGCACGATTGAAGTCGCGAAGCGGCACGAGGAAAATCCCTTCAGCTCCGATCAACCACGCCTGCTTTTGATCGATGGCCAGTCCGCTGATACCGTTAAGCCAGGGATTGTGCGCGGACTCGAGAGATACGAACTGCTTCCCGTCATAGCGCGCGATACCCTTTTCGCCGCCCAGATAGAGATGATTTCCGATCTTCTTGATCAGGTGGACGAAACCGATCTTGATCTCTTCTTCTTTCCAGAGTGTTCGGACCGAACCCGGGCGCGCATGAAGGAAGGCGTGCATCGGGAGGTTGAAATAAAAGCCGTCCTTCCCGTCGCTGAGCATCGACTGGCCCGTGGGCCAGCCCTTTTGTAGATTCCACGCGCCGCCGGATAGCTTGAACAGGCCGGTCCCGGATGCCCAAACCTCACCCTCGGCATCTATGGAGCAGTCACTCAGCGCCATGGGGGACGGCGACCCTGCCACCGCAGTCCAGCGTCCATCACGCTTGAGGTAGCTCTTCTTCAAGGTTGGCACCAGCAATTGATCACGCGGACCGGCGCAAAGCGTGATCGCGTAGGAAGTCTTCTGGACTAGATCCGCAGATTGATCGGAGAGCCGGTAGACGCCCGCGTCGGTCGCCACATAGACCGGTGCGCCCGCGACCGAGCCTATCGCAAATCCCGTCGTGGGAGCGCCCTTCAGATCCACCCGCACGATCGGCGAGCGCATATAATTTACGAGGCCGTCGGGTCCGCCGCCCCAAATCGTCCCTTCGCGATCGCGAAAGAGGATGCGGGACTTCGCCGCGATGACGTCACGGCCTGCGGCAAGGCCTTTAAGGTTCGAGAGTCTTACTATGCCCTGCTGATCGCCGCCCAGCCACGCGAGACCGTCCTCAAAGAGCAGCGACCATTTGCCTGAACCGCCCGAGCTGGGACCATCCGTTTCAATCTTTCTGAGAAGGCGTGGAGGCGTGAGGCGCTGCAAGCCTTTGTCGCTGAGGAGCCACAGCGTTCCATTCTCATCTTCGGCAAAGGAGGTCGCAAACCCCACCTGTTCAGGGATTTTTTCCGGACGTGAAGCCCCTGGGGGAACACGCAGGATGCTGCGAAATTGCGCAATCCAGATCGTCCCATCGCGGGCTTGGAATACCTCCTGGATCGGTTCGGGCTGGAGCCAGTCCTTCGCGGTATAAATGCGCCATTGGCCGCGGTGGCGCCGGCGGAGCTCGGCGCCATTCTCTCCATTGACGCTTACCCAAACATCGCCATCGCGAGAGACCATGATGCTCCAGACGGAGCCACGTGGACGACTGACGGTATTCGCATCTCGTAATTCGCCATTCCGGACGACACCGACACCGCCAAAGTCATAGCCGACCCACAGAGCGCCGTCGGGAGCGGCCGCCAGCGCGGTGATTTGGTTGGAACGCCACTTGTTGAAGGTTTTCGGCTCGATCTTCTCGAAAGCCAGCCCGTCGAAGCGATACAGGCCGTTGGCAGTACCAAGCCAGAGAAAGCCGTCACGCGTCTGTGCAATAGCCCGGACGTCGGACGGAGAGCCCTCTTCAGCGTCCCAATGGCGGTGGCTGTAGCCGGGTATCTGTTGTGCCGAGACGCTGGGCACTAAACCGATAAGGAAGACGAGATGCGCGAAGCACTGCAGCAAGGCACGAAGGAAACTGGCATTCAGGCCAGCACCCAGATGTACATCCCCGCGATCGAACTCGTCACTCCATCCGCGCAAACCTCCTGGCCCGGTTCCTGTCATGAAGGATATGGCTGACTATGTTTCATTGCTGCTCCCGCTGGCCCCGCCGCTATGCACGAATAGGCCAATAGCAGTCCACTATGTCGAGCATTTTTCATTGTCGACCGGATCGCACGATCCATGATTATGGAAAGGGCGTCGCCGTCAAATTCGGCTAGCCGGCAACGACGTCGCCAAATTCCGAATGCCGCGAGAACCAGCTTTGCATGAAGGGGCAGCGCAGCACCAGTTTCCAGCCCTCGGTGCGAGCAATTTCAAAAAGGCCACGAGCCAGCCTGGACGCAAAGCCTTGGCCGCCAAACTGGCTCGGGACTTCGGTGTGGACCAAAACCAAACGACCTTCCTCATCGATCCGATAATAGGCTGCCGCGATGTCATCCCCGCTGATCGGGCGTTCGAACCGGTGCATATCCTTATTGTGAATGACCTGGGTGCTCATTGCTCCGCTCACTACGAGATCCCTTTTGACTGAAACTGGGGAGCACGCGCTGCCGCTCAAGCGCTGCGCGGCAGGGCGGCACTCGGATGCCGGGCGCAGGCGGCCGTCCCCCCCAGCACGACGATGCCCGCAACCACCAAGGGAACAGCGAGGCCGTAGCGCATGACCAGAAGCGCGCCGATCGCTCCTCCAAGAAGGATCGCGAGGACTGCAGCGATACGTCGCGCAAGATTGGGGGCGGTGCCGCCGGCCATCCGCGAATCTGCCGCAATGCCGGTAATGGTGAGCGTCAGCACCGTCGTGGTGAGATCCGGAACCTTCAACTGACGGATCGTCGCATTGCGAAAGCCCATTGCGACTGCGGTGAGGCCGATAATGGCAAAGAGCGCCCAGCGGGGCGAAAGCGCAACCGGATCGAAAGCCAGAGCAAAAAGCGCGGCCGCCCAGAGCAGCGCCGTTTCGATCAGTGCGGCCAACATAAGCCAATGCCGGAGCGGGCGCGTCCCAAAGCTCTGCCCGGTCCGGCCACCGATAAATGCGCCGAGAAAGAATGTCAGCAGCGCGACGAGCCCTGGTGCGATCGAAAAGCCCGGGGTTCCCGCTACAGCAAATCCGAGGAACACGACGTTTCCGGTCATGTTCGCGGTGAAGACCTTTCCGAGCCCCAGCACGCTGACCGCATCCACTAGACCGGTGGTCACCGACAGAAGCACAAGCAGGCCTGGGAGGGGCGATGAAGCGGGCTTGTCCGCATTTGTCGGCAATGATACCATCAGCGTCTTACCTTGCCTAAAAGCGAAAATTGGCCTCGAGGCCGATCATCCTGATCGTCTTGGCCGGACCAGTTTCCTTGATGAATGCGCCAGGCGCGAAAAGTGAGAGGGACGTCGATAGTTCGAGTTCCGCCGTCGCCTGCCACGCAAGCGTCGCTTCCACTTCCTTGCCGATAAAGCGCGCGCGGCTGTTTCCGGGCGCGCGTACAAGGTTGCCGGGGATGTCGTAGACCCCGTCGGCGCGGGCGTATCGCCAATAGCCCATTCCGGCCAGGCTAGCCGAAACGCCTTCGCCAAGCTCGGCGCTTACCCGCGGATTCACGCTGATGATGTTCGTGGGGCCGATGGGCGAGAGTTCGCCGAAATATTTGCCCTTCGGGAAAAGCGCGTTGAAGGTCTCTACGCGACCGTCGCCGGCTTCAGTGTCGCCACTCACAATGTTGAACCGCAGCGTCGCATCGGGCGAGAGCGGCAGTGAAGAGAAGCTTCGGCCCAATTCGGTGGCGAGCGTCCAGGCACGGATCTTCTGACCGGCAAAATGCCCAAATTGGCCCGCCGCCTCGATATTCCAGTGCCAATCCTGGCTCGCGCCAAAATAACGGGCCCCTACAGTGTGCCGCTCCTCGCGTCCCAAAATCCCGCCAAAGCGGGCCGCTCGATTGCGGTAGCCCAGATAATAGAGATCGAGGTGCGGGATCGTCGCATAGGCGCCCCATAGCGCTTCGGTGGCCGACGTCCGGTCATCGAAATTTCCCGTGCCGGGCGTTACAGACTTTACCGCAAGAAGGTTCACCTTGGCTTTGCCGACCGTCACGATGCCGCGCACGCCATCAAATGCGAGCGGCACATTAGGGCCATAGCGTGTGCCCACCAGCCGCTCCGAGCCGAGTGATAGCATCTGCCGCCCCCCGCGTACGGTAAGCGGGCCAAGGTCGACTTCGCCGAAAGCCTGTAGAAGATCAGCCCTCGTCTGATCGATCGGACCAGCCGAAGGCTGGACGCCAACGGCATAAGCGATAATGGGCTGGGCGAACGCGCGCACCTTGCCGACATGGAGGTCAGCATAGGGAAGAGCCCGAACCCAAAGATAGCTGTCGCTCGGAGGGGCCGCGCTGCCCCAAAGGCTGTTTTTGTAATTCTCGTTGCGCGCGCGGAGCTCTATTCCCGTGGAGAGCCACGCATCATCGGCGATCGGTATATATTTGAACTCTCCGGTCCAGTGATGGTCGCGCTTATCCTTGTCGGCAAGATCGGACCAGTCCTCGTCGTAGCGGGTGGTCGTCAGCGTTGGCGCCTCCCACGCTTCGGTCGCTTGAGCGAAAACAGGCGTTGGAAGAAACCCCGCGAGCAGGAAAACGGCCGCACGTCTAGGCACGCCGCTTTGCCTGTTCTGCCACCAGCGCCGCGAGCACGAAGCCGCCAATCAGGCCGACATGTTCGAAGAAGGCGTTAGTCGCGGCGAACCGCTCGGGTCCGTCAGGCATTGTCCAGAAAGCATTGGCGGTAAAGGCGGCGAGCAAAGTGAAGACCCCGAGCATTCCCGCTCCCAGCCAGACCAGCCGGCCCGAGAGGATGAGGATTGGGCCGATCAGCTCGATCGCGATTGTCAGCGCCGCCCAGAAAGCGGGCGGGCTCATCCCGAAATGTGCCTGTTCGGTTACCGCGCCGGACCAGTCTGTTAATTTGACGATGCCGCCCAGAAGATAGGCACCGACCAGGAGCAAGCGGGCGATGAACCATGTCGGCGGCCAGTCCAGAACGGCATCGACGAAGCGGGGATCCCGATCAATACCCATCGTCATTTGCCCATATTGGTGTGTATTTCGGCGATATAGCCGCCGGGGAACCGCACGATCGCCGCCTGACGCCCGCCAGTGGAGTAGGGAACGACGAGCGTCTCGACCCCGGCCGCCGTCGCCCTAGCGAGCGTGGCGCTGAGGTCGGCCACCTCATAACCGGTCATGTCGCGGCCATAGGGCCAGGGCAGTTGCCCGTCGGTGACGTAGACGACCATCTTGCCGTACCCGGTCTCGATTGCGACGCGGCGGATGGTCTTGCCGGGCTGGCCAACTTCGGCGCCAGGCGCCGCTCGATCATCAGAAAGGATCTTGCCGCGGGCAAAGCCGGTCCAGCCGGTGATGAAGCGATCGGCCACATCTTCGGTAAGATAGATGCGGTTTTCGGGAGTGGTGGCGAGCGGCGCGTAATTTGGTTTCGCCGTATGCCAATAGAGCTGCATGTTCACGCCGCCTGGCCACTGGATCACGGAATCGCGGCCAATAGGATCCGGGAACGTCGCGATGCGACGGATCGCGCCGTGTTTGACCGCGGAGGCGACGGCTGCGTCGATATCGGTCACGAGATAACCAGTGCGCTCGTCACCGAACGGGTAAGGGATCGGGGTTTTGAACCCGAACACCGAAACGGTCCCCGCCGGCGTCCGCGCGAGCTGCGACTTGGTCAGGCTTTTAGTCGGCGTGACCTGGAACTCGCCCTGCTTCGAGATCGAGCCGCCGAATGTCGCGACGAAACTGGCCACAAAGGCGTCGAATTTTGCTTCGGGCACATAGACATGCGTCGTATCATATTGCGGTCCGACCGAATAATCGGCGCTGGCGACCTCTTTTGCCTGGACCGGAGAAGGGGTCGGCATCGCGGCAAAGAGCGCGGTGGCGACGAGGAGGGCAGCGGGTTTCATGGCTCTTCTCCTGACCGGAGCATTGGTTCAGACGGCCCAGCAGCCGCAGCCGAGCGAGCCCCAGAAGGTCTGAACGTCATGGGCGGGCACATTTGCAGCAAGGGCTGCGGCATGATCATGGCCGTGAACCGAGCAGGCGGAGTGGCAGCCGCAGGCCGCAGCAAGCTTCGCCTTTGCCTCGGGTGTCTTGTGATAGCCGCCGAAAATTGCGACCGGCGACCAGTCGGGCATGGGTTTGGGAAGTTCGGGCGCGATGGGCCCATAATCCCCCTCGCCATGGACCGCCTTGCCGCCAAGCAGGGTCAGGACCGATCGGATATGAACAATCTCATCCTCAGGCACCGAGAAATAATCGTCGGAGAGGACCGCGAGATCGGCGAGTTGGCCCGCCTTGATCCGGCCCTTCGTGCCGACCTCGTTCGAGAACCACGTGTTCTCATGTGTCCACATGGCGAGCGCCTTTTCGCGGCTTACGCGATTGGCGCCCGGATAGAGCTTGAGGCCGCCCACAGTCCGGCCGGTGACCAGCCAGGACAATGACACCCAGGGGTTGTAGCTGGCGACGCGCGTCGCGTCGGTGCCGGCTCCGACCGGAATGCCGGCCGCGATCATTTTCGCGATCGGCGGCGTGCGTTCGGCGGCCTTCGCACCATAGCGCTCGACGAAATACTCGCCCTGATACGCCATACGGTGCTGCACGGCGATGCCGCCACCCAAGGCGGCAATCCGGTCTATATTGCGATCGCTGATGGTCTCGGCATGGTCGAAGAACCAGTTGATGCCGGCGAGCGGGATATCGCGATTGACCTTTTCATAAACGTCGAGCGCGCGGCCGATCGTCTCGTCGTAGGTCGCGTGCAGTCGCCATGGCCAGCGATTCTCGGCGAGCAGCCGGATAACCGGCTCGAGATCGCCTTCCATGCTGGGAGGCAAGTCCGGGCGAGCGACACGGAAATCTTCGAAATCGGCCGCGGAGTAGACCAGCATCTCGCCCGCGCCGTTGTGGCGGTAGCTGTCATCGCCTTGCCCAGGCTTCACTTGCTTCACCCAGCTGGAGAAATCCGCCAGCTCTTCCTTCGGCTTCTGCGTGAACAGATTGTAGCTGATGCGGACTGTCAGCTCGCCATCCTGGTGAAGCTTCTCGATGATCTGATAGTCTTCGGGATAGTTCTGATATCCGCCACCCGCGTCGATTACGCCCGTGACGCCTAGGCTGTTCACGTCGCGCATGAAATGGCGGGTCGAGTTGATCTGATACTCCTCCGGGAGCTTCGGCCCCTTGGCGAGCGTGGAATAGAGGATCGTCGCATTCGGATGCGCCAGCAGCAGTCCGGTGGGATTGCCGGAGGCGTCGCGCACGATCTCGCCGCCGGGCGGATTGGGCGTGTCTTTCGTATAGCCGACGACCCGAAGGGCGGCCGCATTGAGCAGCGCGCGATCATAGAGATGGAGAATGAAGACCGGTGTCTCGGGCGCAACGGCGTTGAGCTCGTCAAGGGTCGGAAGCCGCTTCTCGGCAAACTGATGTTCGGTAAAGCCGCCGACGACGCGCACCCATTGTGGAGCCGGCGTACGGTCGACCTGCGCCTTGAGCATCGCCATCGCCTCGGAAAGCGACGGGACACCATCCCAGCGCAGTTCCATGTTGAAATTGAGGCCGCCGCGGATGATGTGCATGTGACTGTCGATCAGCCCCGGGATCACCCTGCGACCCATCGCGTCGATTAGCGTTGCGCCCGTTTCGGCAGCCTGGCGAACTTCCACTTCGCTCCCCACCGCGAGGAACTTTCCGTCGCGTATGGCGATCGCCTGCGCTTCGGGGTTCTCGCGATCGAGCGTGGTGACTTTGGCATTGATGATTATCAGGTCGCGCTGGGGCACAGGAGCGTTCCTTCCAAACAGGGGATATGGGAGCAAGGCGCCGACGGCAGCTGCGCCAGCACCAGCGAGCGTGCTGCGCCGGGTGATGCTCATACCTCGTCCTTCCGTTGTCCGATGGGCCGGCCGAGAACATGCTCGGCGCAGTCCGTTCGTACGAAAGAAGTCACTTCCTTGCCCGCCGCGATCCTTTTGGCGATGGGGATGATCTGTTCGCCAAGCAACATGCCGAGCAAACCAAGGAGAGCAATTGTCGGCGGAGCCGGGGAGCGGACGTTGAGTAGGCTGTAGATGAGGCCGACTAGCAGTCCCACAGCCAGTGAGATCAGGTAAGGTTTCATGACAGATTCCCCCTCAGTGCCTACCGGTCAGTCGCGTGCGAACTCGAGCAGATCGGCATTCAGCCGGTCCTGATGTGTCGCGGGGAAGCCATGCGGCGCCCCTTCATAGATTTTGAGTGTCGCATTCGGCAGGATCTCGGCCGAACGCTTGCCGGTCGTTGCAATCGGCACGACCTCATCGCCATCGCCGTGCACAACCAGTACCGGAATGGTGATCGATTTCATTTCCTCGCGGAAATCGCTGGCCCAGAATTGCTCGATACAGGCATATTGGCCATGGATGCCGCCCATCATGCCCTGCAGCCAGAAGGAATAGCGCCAGCCTTCGCTTTTGGACGCGCCCGGCTTGTTCATGCCGAAGAAGACGTCGGGGAAATCGAGGAACAGCTGCGAGCGGTTGTCGAGGGTCGCTTTGCGTACGCCGTCGACCACCGCGATCGGAACGCCATCGTCATTACCGTTGATCGCACCCATCAGCGGCGTGACTGCACCGAGCAGAACCATCTTCGCGACGCGGGCAGTGCCGTGGCGTGTCACATAGCGCGTAATTTCACCGCCGCCGGTCGAATGGCCGACGAGTATCGCGTCCTTGAGATCGAGCGCTTCGATGACCACCGCGAGATCGTCTGAATAGGTGTCCATATCGTTGCCGGCAGCAGGCTGATCCGACCGGCCATGCCCACGCCGATCATGCGCGATGACACGAAAGCCATTCTGCGCGAGAAACAGCATTTGCCCGTCCCATGCGTCCGCGTTGAGCGGCCAGCCGTGCGAAAAAACGATGGGCCGACCCTGCCCGAAATCACGATAGAATATCCTTGTACCGTCCTTGGTCGCCACGAAACTCATAACCCGATTCCTCTTTATCTGTATCGAAGGGTTGGGGCTGGCGATGGGCGGGGAGGGGGGGGTCTAGTCGCCAGCCCCGTTCTGCATCAGTGGCCTTCGGAGGCCCCGAACATCGTCTTGGCGTATTTGATACCGAGACCGTAGGCGCCGCCGAATTCCTTGGCGATGCCGGTGGTCGAGTCATAGGTTTCGGTGCGCGCCCAGTCGCGCTGCAACTCGAGCATATATTGCAGCGAGGTCATCGGCTTTGCACCGAGCTGGATCATCCGCTGGACTGCGCGCTCATGCGCCTCTTCGGAGATGTCGCCGCATGCGTCCGCGATGAAATAGGCGTCGAAGCCCTGGTCGATCGAAGAGGCGACCGGGCCGACGATGCAGACGCTGGTCCACAGGCCGGCAAACACGATCCGCTCTTTCCCGATGCGATTGACTTCTTCGATCACGGCCGCATCTTCCCAAGTGTTCATCGACGTCCGGTCGAGCAGTGCCTGCCCCGGGAATGCGTCGGTGATTTCACTGAACATGGGGCCGGAGAAGCTTTTCTCGGCGACCGTCGTCAGGATCGTTGAGACGTTGAACGATTTCGCAGCCCGGCTGATCAGAGCCGCATTGTTGCGCAGCAGTTCGGACGCAATCGACTTGGTCGCGAACGACATCTGCGACTGGAAATCGATGAGGATCAGCGTGTGATCGGTCGGCGAAATCAGTGATTTTCCGGGTGTGGGCGTGGCGGTGACTGGCATACAAAGGCTCCTTCTTGTCGGACAGCGTCTGGCTGCCTGTGGGCTTGCTCGAGGAGTGTGACTGACCGGATTTCATCCGACCGGTCGCTCCCAAGTTCTAATCGGTTGGCCGGCTCCCAATCATCGCCACATCGCGCTGAGAGACTTTCGCGAGGGCATTCGGCCGGGAGCATCGGCTTGTCCGCGATCCTAGGCTCTTAGCGGGAGCCGGTCTTGGATCGCTCTGACGCAAACAGCCATCTGCGATCATAAGTTGGCGTCGCGACCGTCAGTCGGGAAGCGATCCCTGGTGGCGCACGAATTCAAGATAATGTGGGGAAGGTGCCGGTGGCCCTTTATCGTTCGGCCAAAGTAAGCTGGAGGCTAAAGGTCGATCAGCCCCCGCTTGGCGGCAATCGTCACGGCATGGGTGCGGTCGGTGGCACCTAGCTTCGAGAAGACGATCTTCATATGACCTTTGACGGTCTCTTCGGTGATATCGAGGCGCGCAGCGATCTGCTTGTTCGAGTTGCCCCAGGCTGCGAGCGAGAGCACCGCGGCTTCGCGGTCCGAAAGGGCGTCTTCGAGGACGTGCATCGCGATGGCTGTCGCGATCGACGCGTCGAGATGCTTTCCTCCGTGATGCACCGAACGAATGGCGTCGAGTAGTTCTTTGCGAAGGCTGGCCTTCATCAGATAGCCCATCGCGCCCGCGCGCAGAGCCTTGATGGCGCGGCCATCGCCGGAATAGGTTGTGAGTACGATGATCTTTGCGTCGGGAAAGTTCGACCGGATCGCCGCAATCGCGTCCACCCCCGACATGTCAGCCATTTGCAGGTCCATCAACACGATGTCGGGCCGAAGACGGGTATATTCCGCAATGCCTTCGGCGCCGCTGCTCGCCTCGCCAATGATCTCGATATCGCTCTGGGTCGTGACGACGGCGCGGACCCCCTCGCGCAGGAGAAGATGGTCGTCCACGAGCAGCACTGAAATCGTCGGTGCCTGCCCGGTCGCAGCTGTCCTGTTTGTCACCCTGGTCTGCATGGTACGTTCAATATTTTCCTACACTTGATCGATACATACATCATGATCTCATTCTTCGCAGCGCCAATTTTCTCACGGCGCCGCGGTGAGCGAATGGCTCAGCGCCTGCGCGGTTCGTGCGGCATCGCCGTTCCGGATGTCGAAGGTCCATTCGAGCTCGGGAAGGGGCTCGCGTCGTGCCCTTTCGGCGACCGCCTTGAGCACGCCCTCCATCATCGTCGCAGCCATCGCTTCGACCATTTCAGCTGGGATATCGCGCTCAAGCCACATGAGAAGGCAGCCTGCCGAACGAGCATTCATCCGAAGCGCCGTGCACATGGCTAGTTCCGCGGGATGTCGGGCGGCCGTTGAGATCGGCGCAATACCGTCCCCCATGCCGATAAGCATCAGCGACCGGGCCCGAATTGGTGCGGGCGGCGTGGCGAGCACAAGGGTCTCGCCCGCCGTGCCATTGAAGATCCCGCCCTTGCGCAGCCGACTCAAGGTCCCGTCCAGTACACGGTCGAGTTGATCGGCTCCGCCCTTTGGGCGATTGGCCACGTCTTGCTCGAACATTCCGACGACAAGCAGGTCTACGTCCGCGCACACCACATCAATCTGCGCGACCTTGAAGCTAATCGGTCCCCGGCGGCCTATCGTTAGCGGTGTAACCTGCTCCATAGCGCCAATCTCTCTTCCCTCCCTGACAATTCGAGCACTCCGGACGTGCGCACGTTCCTACTCATGTTGGCGCTCGTCCTGTTCCGGGCTGACAGAATTTGGACACATCTGCGTTTTTCGATCAGGCGCAGACGCTTACCCTCGATCTGCACGGCAAGAATTGGCCCCAGGTCCCTTGTTGGCCGATCACTTCCGGCAAAGCACCGATGCAGGCCGCTTTGCGTCAGGAATCGCCGATTCATGAGGCACCTGTCCAAGGCCCCCTCCCGCGATCGCGTCTAGGATAGCGCGAAGAATGCAGGTGAGCTGGAGCGTCTCATGACATCATCGATATTCGTCAGAATTGCTCTCGGCGGGCCCATCGCGATTGCGATGCTACCCTCCATTGGTGCAAGCCAGCCGGCGCCGGTTGAAAATATCCAATCGGCAGTGCGCCAGGCTCCGGGCTTCTTTCGGATGCACCTGGGCCATTTCGAAGTCACGGCGCTTCTCGATGGCACCCATCCGTTCCCCGCAGCAAAGCTCGCCGTTGGCGCCAGGCCAGGAGAGATCGACGGACTTCTCGCCGATGAGTTCCTCTCCTCACCCTTTGAAGGAATGATCAACGCCTTTCTGATCAACCTTGATGGCCGGCTAGTTCTCATCGATACCGGCGCCGGTGACCTCTACGGCAAGGAAGGAGGCGGGCTCGTAAGCGCGTTGATCGCCTCCGGCTATTCGCCCGCACAGATCGAGGACGTCTATATCACGCATCTCCATGAGGATCATGCCGGTGGCCTCCTCAAGGACGGGAAGATGGTCTTCCCCAAAGCGAACATCCATGTGTCCGCGGCCGACTTCGACTTTTGGACCAACAACGCCAACAAGGATCAGGTCGGCCAATTGCTGCAGCCATTCTTTCCGGCAATCCAGAAAGTCCTCAAACCCTATATCGATGCGGGACGTCTGCAGCCGTTTTCCGCAAACGCTGCCCTCGCGCCGGGATTGACCGCCAGAGCTGCAACAGGTCACACCCCAGGGCACAGCTTCTTTCTGCTTCAGGATGGAGGGCAGTCGATGCTGTTTTGGGGGGACACGGTCCATATGGCGGCAGTCCAGTTTCCGCGGCCCGATATAGCCATCGAATATGACTGGAAAGTCCCCGAAGCGGTTTCGGCACGCAAGGAAATTTTGGAGGAGGCTGCCGCCAAGGGCTGGTGGATCGCCGGTGCGCATATATCCTTCCCTGGCATCGGGCATGTGTCGAAACTGCCGCATGGCGCGTATCAGTGGGTACCCGCGAACTATACGCTCAACCGGTGAATTCCATAGGGCCGCTCCGCAAGTTATCTGCCTGTCGCCTTTTTCGGGCCGGGTGTTAGCTTAGTCGCTGATCTGAGTTCATTGATAGTCGCCGAAGGACCTCCTGTCGCGACGGTGCACTTTAGGCAGCGAGTTGCCAGTCCCGGCGCCAGGTCATTGGGGTTGTGCCGATGTTCCGCCTAAAAAGCCGGGTCAAATGGGCCTGGTCGGTGAGACCGCAGGCGCATGCGATTTGGGATAGCGTGTCGCGCGTCTTCAGCATCAGTGTTTGAGCGCGCCGCAGCCTTTGCCTGATGATGTAGGAGTGAGGCGTCTCACCCATACTCGCCTTGAACGCGCGACAGAAATGGCCAGTACTCAACCGCGCCACGGTTGCCAGATCTTCGGTTATCAAGGGCTTATCGAGCCGATCCTCAATATGCTCGGTAACCCGCCGGACTTGCCAACTGGCTAGGCCCCCTTTTGTCAGGCCCATAGTTCCCGAGAGGCGCTGCGGAAGAAGGACCCCTTCGGGAATGTCATCCTGGAAGTCGCTCTCGAACAGCGCTGAAAGCTGATCGAGATAGTGCCGCGCGAGATTGAGGTCCTCATCCAGCGATCTGCGCGCGCCGGCAAGCAAAGAGACGATCTGCATGGAAAACACGGCCTGCTGGAAGGGTGAGGACTGGGTCTCCCCCGGCGGCAGAGATTGAAATTCTTGATACATGGCCGGCACCCCTGTCTCAGTTCAGCAGCGATTTGCTGCCGACGAGCCAGCAGCACGGTGGATGAAGCTGGCGGGCTGGTGGCGGTTCGCTCACGCAAATCATTCCGTCAGGCACTCTTCCGATGTGTCGACATGATGATTGGGCGCCCATTTGAACGATAGCCCAATGCGAGACGACTTCGCCCCCTCTGACGAGGCGCAAATTGGCACCCCCTGTGAGCTAACTTCATCCAAGCGCTGACGTGGCGGCGCTGTCGTCCCCTATTTCAAGAAGAGCGCGCGAGGTCTCCGGCCGCCCAAATTCGCAATCCCGGTGCACGATCCAAATGAGGTGTGAATTTGACAATTCTGAGGCGCAGCGTCCCGCTAACCAAGCGACCGATCCTGCTCTTTCAAGGAGTTTAAATGTGACCGACCGGCTCAAGGCCGCCCGAATGGCCCCGCTCGCGACGCCAACGGGGCTGGGTGAGAATGCATCGCGCGACATTTCCGCCGCGCTTACGGCGCTCTTGGGCGATATGTTCGCTCTCTACCTCAAGACCAAGAACTTTCACTGGCACATTTCGGGGCCGCACTTTCGCGACTATCATCTGCTGCTCGACGATCAGGCGGCCCAGATATTCGCGACGACCGACACGATCGCGGAGCGAGTGCGCAAGCTTGGCGGGACAACCATTCGCTCGATCGGCCACATCGCGCGCGTCCAGCGCGTGCTCGACAACGATGCCGACTATGTCGATCCCCTCGACATGCTCACCGAATTACGGGACGACAATGGCGATCTAGCGCGGCGCCTCCATGAAATGCATGCTCTTTGCAACGAACATGGCGACATCGCTACCGCCAGCCTGGTCGAAACCTGGCTCGATGAGACGGAAGGCCGTCGCTGGTTTCTCTTCGAAGCGACGCGGACGCGCTGATCCGTTTTTTGCCTTGCTCAGGGGTAAACGCGAGGCGTTGATCGCGCGCGTCGCGCTGGTCGGGAAGGATATAGTCGTCCCACTGCAAGTCCGCCATTTGCGGCACGCGCGCGCGAACCCAAGTGCACAGGGTGCGCAGGAACCGGAAGTGGCGATTGCTGGTCGGCGGCAGGAGACCGATTTTGTCTTCGGCGAGCTTTCCAGCCGCGACGAGCGCTTCTGCTTCGGCAATAATGGCCTCGAGGCTCATGTTCTGATGCCGTTCGCATTTGTGATGGCTGTGGGCTGGAAGTTTGTCGAGCAAGCCTGCGAACCGATCGAGATCGTCCTGCTGCAACCGCCAGATGGGGGCCGGGAAAGCCTTGCCCAGGAGCATCGCAGCGCTTGCGAACTGGTTCCTGGTTTTATCGTCCCGGCCCTTGTGCACCTGCCGGCGTTTTCCCGGGGCACAGCCACCGGCTCGTGGCACGCTGGTGAGGTAGCGACTTGCCGCCTCCGCCACGGTAACGACGGCCCACTCGGCTACCGGTTCGTCCAGAGGAGGGACATGCCGCCGCGGCTGCCCTTCGCGCGCATGTCGTCCCGGCCAGCCCATCCCCGTCGGGGCTCTGCTTCGCGCGAGATCGGCGCCGGCGTGCGCATCGCCACGTGCGGGGGGCGGGGCCCCGCGGGGAGGGGGGCTGGCGCCATCATGGCCGCGCACTTGCGAACGCGGGGTGGCGCCCCCGCGCAATTCGCGGATCGCGGCAACCCGCGCCTGGTGGATGATCTTGCAAATTGCCCGGCGCAGCGGGGCGGTATCCGCGAGGTTCTGGGACTCAAGTTCGGCGTTGACCTCGGCCTGCCAGCGGGCAAGGCAAAGCTCCGTCATGCGCAGGCCGGCGGCGCCGAGGGATGACGCGTCCGCGTCATCGGGCATGCCGCCCCACACCAGCGCTTGGGAGAATCGTTCGAGATCGTTGAAGACCTGACAGACGAAGGCCTCGCGGTCGGTGGAGCCAGGGACTTGGTCGAGGACCTGCAGGTGCAGGGCTTCCAGGCGATCGCGTTCGATGGCGAGCAGCCGACGAAACTGCGCATTGCGCTGCTCCGGGGTGAAGGGTGGGTCACCCGGATCGTGTTCCAGGCTGAACCGGACCGTTTCGGCAACGCCGGCCAGCCGGATCGCGCGTTGTCTAGCCACGGCGAGTCTCCGCGTCAGCAGGCTCAGAGCTATACGATATGTGCCGCCATCCGGCCAGCGGATCGCTTGCCGGTAGTAATAGACCGCTCCGCGGCGAAAGAGCTGGTGGCAGGAACGCATCGGGCCGACTGACACCCTGTGGCTACACGCTCCGACTCCCGAATCGGAGCTCTGGGCCTGCCACGCTTATAAATCAGTCGCTTGGATGAATGCTGGCTGGGGCGGCAGGATTCGCAGCCAGCTTCGCGTTACCCACAAGCTGTTGAATTACTGATGGAACAGCTGGAGCGTCAGAAGCTCATCCTACACCGATTGTCACATCCCGGGAATGTACGATGGACCCGTTCAGTCTTCCTTCCGCTGCGGTTGTGCAATAGACACAGGATAGCTTTGGCTCGTTTCCCGTTTAATTATGAGCACACAATTTCTGCTGTCTTGCACACATTGGGACGGACACCTGCTCAATTGATCGTGGTAACAGACTTGGGATGGGAGACACTCATTCATCCCCTTCGGGGCCAATCGCAGACACCCACTACGGCCTCGTCAGAGGACGACGCATCGATGGGGTCGATCGCTTCCTGGGCATTCCTTATGCAGCGGCGCCCGTCAGGTTCGAACTTCCTTCTCCGCCGAACGCTTGGGCAGGCATCCGTGAGGCCGATCTACAAGGACCGAGCGCTCCGCACCGAGTCACGCCGTTTCCGGGCATCGATGTTCTGGCCTTGGTGGGTGACGGGGGGACACGCGGCGCAGATTACCTCAATCTCAACATATGGAAGCCCGCTAGTGGCGAAGGATGGCCTGTCATGGTGTTCATCCATGGCGGTGGGTTTGTTGTGGGCAGCAAGGACGCCCCGGTGCAGGATGGCGGCAGCTTTGCCCGGTCAGGAGTCGTCTGCGTCGCGATCAATTACCGGCTTGGCATTGACGGCTTTCTTCCGGTCCCAGGCGCGCCGACCAATCTCGGGCTGCGGGACATGATCTTTGCCCTGCAATGGGTGCACGAGAACGTAGCCGCATTTGGCGGCAATCCGGAAAACGTGACGGTCTTTGGCGAAAGCGCGGGAGCGATGGCCATCGCAGATCTCGTCACTTCGCCGCTTGCCGCAGGGCTGTTTCAGAGGGCCATCATCCAGAGCGGCCATGGGTCAATGGTTCGGGAAATTCCCGTAGCGCAGCGTTTGGTCCGAAAGCTCGCCAGGACCCTGAAGGTATCGCCCGATGCAGATGGCTTTCGCAAAGTGGGCATAGAGGACGGACTTGATGCGATGGCGAGAGTCTCAAAGCCCTTCGCCCGTCTTGATCTGCGCGGTGCCGATGGGCGCGAACCTGTTTTTGGCATCAGCCGTTTCATACCTGTAATCGGCGACGACGTCTTGCCACAGTCCCCCATGGCAGCGCTCAAGAGTGGTGTTGGTTGCGATATCGATGTGTTGATCGGCACCAATTCAGAAGAGATGAACCTTTATTTCGTACCGACAGGCATCAGGCGCAAGATTGGGCGCATCCTTTCACGCTGGGTGCTGGGGCGCTCGCAGCCCAATCCCGGAGCCGTGCTGCGCGACTACGGAATGGGCAAGAGAGGTGTGCGTCCGGGCGATGCTTTCACGCGGGCGATGCATGACCTCGTGTTTCGCTGGCCAGCTCGCCAATATGCGGCTGCGCACCAAGGCCGGACCTGGTTCTACGAGTTCGACTGGCGCTCTCCCGCATTTGAAGGAGAGTTGGGCGCATGTCATGCGATCGAATTGCCCTTTGTCTTCGACACCTTGCCAGTTGCGACAGGACCGCAGGGGCTGGCCGGCGAAGCGCCGCCGCAGGCTCTGGCCAAGCGGGTTCACGCGCTCTGGGTCGAATTCGCCAGGGACGGTACCTTACCGTGGCCACAGTTCGACGGGCAGACCCGCCAGGTTCATCTGTTGGAGCGCGGGGATACCGTTCGCGAAGACGTGCTTCCCGCCGCATACCATCTTCCGGAGTAGGATATGTATCTTGAAAGCTTGCGGCTGGACGGCCGCACGGCATTTGTTACTGGCGGTGGACAGGGAATTGGCTTGTGTTGTGCCGAGGCTCTCTCCGAAGCCGGTGCTCGTGTCACGATCGCAGATAACAACCTGGCTCGTTTGGACGAAGCGCGCGGCGCGCTCGAGGCCAAGGGATATCAAGTCGCGACCCAGGTCCTGGACGTGACGGATTCCGCAGCAGTGACGGTCGCCGCCGATGCAATGCTCGAACGTGAAGGCAAGATCGACGTCCTGGTTAACAATGCGGGAATAGCGCGCAGCGATACGGCAGCTCAGGATGTGGCAGACGAGCATTGGCTTAATGTTCTCGATGTTAACCTCAATGGTACTTTCTGGTGCGCCCGTGCATTCGGTCGTCACATGCTGGCCGCGGAAGAGGGCTCCATCGTCAATATCGGATCGATGAGCGGGTTCGTCGTCAATCGCCCTCAGCCACAAAGCTACTACAATGCCTCCAAGGCGGCGGTCCATCAGTTGACCCGTAGCCTCGCTGCCGAGTGGGCTCGGCGCGGGATCAGAGTCAATGCCGTGGCGCCGACCTATATCTCCACCCCGCTCAATGCCTTCGCGGACACCTCCAGCGAGATGTACCGCCGCTGGATCGACGGGACGCCCCAAGGCAGGCTAGGCACACCCGAAGAAGTAGCCTCGGTCGTCCTGTTCCTTGCCTCGGATGCCGCAAGTCTCATGACCGGTAGCATCGTGCTTGCCGATGGCGGGTATACCTGTTGGTGAGGGTCACGCGGCACAGTCAAACTGATGCTCGGCACAGTGCCAAACCTTTCAGATAGGTCCTGATGTAGCTAGAAGGAAAAGCAAGAAAGGGCGCAATGTCGCCCGAAACCAGGAGAGGTTTACCATGCGTTTTTGTGCCGTACTTGCTGTCACCACGATGGTCACCGCCATCCCCGCCACTGCCCGTGCGCAGGATGCGAATAGTGAAGTCGGCGGCGCAGGCATTGGTGAGATCGTCGTGACCGCCCGCAAGCGCACCGAGACGCTAAAAGACGTTCCGGTAGCCGCGACCGCGGTAACAGGCGACATCATCGAGAAGCGCGGGCTGTCGTCTGTGCGCGACATTGCCTCACTGACCCCCGGCCTCAATATCAACAGTGACGGAGGCGGACGCGCCTTCATCGCCATCCGCGGCGTCGGCGTTACGCTCGTTGACACCGTCCAGCCGGGCGTCGGACTTTTTATCGACGGTGTATATCAGCAGAATACCTCCTACCTGAACAATCCGCTGGTCGATGTTGAACGTGTGGAAGTGCTGCGCGGGCCGCAAGGCACGCTCTACGGCAAGAATACGCTGGGCGGCGCAATTAACATCATTACCAAGCAACCGGGCAACACGTTCGAAGGCACCGCCATCGCCAGCTATGCCGGATCTGACGACAGTTGGTTCACTTCCGGGTCGATCAGCGGACCGATTGTCAAGGACCGGCTGCAGGTTCGTGTCGCCTATGGCCATCGCCAGCAGGACGGGTTCATCAAGAACACCTTGCTCAATCGCTACGCCAATACGCTCAATACAGATACCATCAATGCGACCATTCGTGCCACTCCGGTCGCAGACGTCGTTCTCACAGTCAATGGCTCGTACGACTGGGTGTTATCCGGGTCTCTGCCTTATTCCTTTGTGAGCGGGCCACAAGATTACCAGCGCAATATCGCGTTCAATGCCACGAATCTCCAGAACCTTCACTACAAACGTCTTAACGGCAAGCTCGAGTTCCCGGTCGCCGCGATTAATACTGACGTGACCCTCGTTGGCGCCTTCGACGAACGAGTTGCGCGGTTGCCGGACGGGGACCTCGACTTCTCGCCCGTGGATATTGCCCGCAACGACGGCCTAGATATCTTGCGTACGCGCACGGCGGAGCTGCGTTTCGATACCAAGCTCTCGAGCACTTTGAGTTCGATCGTTGGCCTTTTCTACAGTCGTGAGACGCGCGACGGTGATACGATAACCACGCTGTTCCCGGGCGTGCTCGACATCAGGAACCAGCAGATCAGCCATACTGGCAACAACACCTGGGCCATCTACGGCAACATCTTCTGGCGGCCGACCGACGCGATCGAGCTGTCCGCGGGTCTGCGCTACGACGACCAGAAGCGCCATGCTACTGGAGCGGTCTTCATCAATGGCGATGGGGGCCCGATCCCCAATGCGCGGCTCTCCGAAAATCACCTCTCGCCGCGCGTTGCGATCACCTACCACTGGACAGGCGAGGTCATGACGTACGCCTCGATCTCGCGCGGTTTTCGCGGCGGTGGCTTCAACTCGCCGGTCGCGCCTTTCCGGACGTACAAGGGCGATAACGTCTGGACTTATGAAGTTGGCGCGAAGTACGCTTCGGCAGACCGTCGCTTGGCCTTGTCTTTGGCCGCCTTCTACAACGATTACAAGGACTACATCGGCCTGAACAGTATCGCGCCGGCCGTGACGGGCGGCTTCACCACTGTCGATCTGAATACCGGCAACGTCGAGAGCTACGGCGTTGAGCTGGAAGCGCAAGTGCGGCCGCTCGAACGTTGGTCGATCAGCGGCGGGGTCTCGCTGCAACATGCGCGGCTCACCGATACCTCGATCTACACCGAGGTTACGGGTCGCCAGTTGGCCTCGAATCGCCTGACCTTCCAGCCTGACTGGAATTTCAATCTCAATACCGACTACACGGTTCCGGTTGGCGACAAGGATGAGGTCACCTTTAGCGCAGGCGTGATCGGCAAAGGGAGCCGGATCGCAGCAAGCTTGAGCGAAACCGACGCGCCGGTGCTCAACAGCTATGCGCTGGTCAATGGGTCCATCACCTGGGGCCATGGTCCAGTCGAACTTTCCGCCTTCGTAAACAACCTGTTCGACAAGAAGTACTTTGAATCCTACATTGAAAAGACGACCCTGATCCTCGCCGGTCTGACGCCGAGCGACATCGGCATCGTCGGCGATGCACGTCGCTATGGTGTGCGCGCCCGGGTGAAGTTCTGAGCCATGAGTACCGATGCGCTCACGTTCCAACGCGTGCCCATCCCGGAGGGGTTTCTCGACAGATTGGTCGCAAGGTTCGGTGACAATTTCGCGATCGGGGATGCGATCTGCATGCAGCATGGCGCCAGCGAGACTCATTTCGAGACTGTCTTGCCGGATGCAGTGGTTTTTGCTCGCGCGACCGATGACGTTGTTGATTGTGTGAAGCTCTGCGCCGAAGCGCAAGTCCCGCTCGTGCCGTTCGGGGCTGGCACTTCGATCGAGGGCAACACGATTCCGGTTTGCGGTGGCGTCTCGCTTGACCTCACAGGGATGGATCGGATCATTGCGGTCCATCCTGAGGATTTCGACTGCGTCGTTCAGCCCGGAATCCGGCGCGAAGAACTCAACGTCCACTTGCGGGACACCGGCCTGTTCTTTCCCATCGATCCCGGCGCCAATGCCACGATCGGCGGCATGGCTTCCACCCGTGCATCGGGCACCAATGCGGTGCGTTATGGCACGATGAAGGACGCCGTCTTGGGCCTGACCGTCGTCACGCCGCAAGGTGAAATCATTCGGACCAGCAGGCGCGCGCGCAAGTCGGCGGCAGGCTATGACCTCACGCGGCTATACGTGGGGTCTGAGGGCACGCTGGGGATCATCACCGAAATCACCTTGCGCCTTCATCCGATCCCGGAGGCCATCTCGGCGGCAGTATGCGGTTTCGAGACGCTCGCGGGCGCGGTCGATACGGTTGTTCAGTCGATCCAGTCCGGCGTGCCGCTAGCACGCGTGGAAATCCTCGACGCCATGCAGATCGCGGCAGTAAACAAATGGTCGAAACTTGACCTACCAGAATTGCCGACGCTTTTTTTCGAATTCCACGGCAGTCCCGCCTACGTTGCAGAGCAGATTGCGATCGTCGAGGCGATAGCCGGCGAAAACGGGGGGGGCGACTTTGCCTGGTCCAACCAACCCGAAGAACGCACGCGTCTTTGGCGGGCGCGGCACGAGGCGTACTACGCCACGGTCAACTTGCGCCCGGGCGCTATCGGCTGGGCGACCGATGTCTGTGTCCCGATTTCTCGCCTTGCTGAGTGCATCGCGCAGACGCGCGAAGATCTCGACGGTTCCAGTATTCCGGCCACGATCCTCGGCCATGTCGGTGACGGTAATTTTCACGTGGTCTTCTCCATCGATCCCGCTGCGGCGGAAGAGATGGCAGAGGTCGAAGCGATCAATGCGCGTCTGGTCGAACGCGCTCTGGCAATGGACGGAACCTGCACCGGTGAGCACGGCATCGGGATCGGCAAGCAGCACTGGCTTGAGGAAGAGCTGGGTGGATCGGTTGATGTCATGCGCCGGATCAAGCAGGCGCTCGATCCGCAGAACTTGCTCAATCCGGGAAAGATCTTCTCGTTGTGACCGGAAAGCCTGCGTTGTCGAGCCACCACTTCTTCGATCCCCAGTTACTGCCGCTGCTGGATGCCTTGCCGACTGTCTGGCTTGATATTGTGTCGCTCGCCGAACTGCGTTCGAACGAAGCTAGGATGCTGCTGCCTGTCGAGCCGAAGAGCGTCGATCCGGCGCGCATCGGTGTGATGGGGGAGAGCGCGGGCGGCGGACTGGTGGCGGTACTTGCCTTGCCGGCTCCCGACCGGGGGGCGCCCGCGCTCAGGTTTCAGCTGCTGACATATCCAATGCTGGACGACCGGACTTGCATAGCTCCTGAGCATCCCTTCGCCGGCGATTTCGTCTGGGCCCCGCTTAACAGCCATTTCGGATGGCAGACCCTGCTCGGCGCGGAGCCAGGCTGTCCGCACGTCTCACCTTATGTCGCGGTTGCATGCGCGCATTGCCTTTCCGGACTGCCGCAGACCTATATCGCGACCGGTGCGCTCGATTTCTTCGTGGACGAGAATCTCGAGTTTGCGCGGAGGCTGTTGGCGGCTGGGGTGCCAGTCGACCTCAACCCCTATCCGGGCGCCTTTCATGGCTTCGATCTCATGCCGGCGGCAGATATATCGCGGCGTGCGTTAGCTGACCGTCTTGCCGCGTTGCGCCGGTTCATCGAGGTCTGAGGCATGAACGCATCGATCGCTTCAGCCCCGGAGCCGCCCAGTTACTGGCGCGCGCTTCCGGGCCTTGTCCTCTTGGGGGTGATCCTTGCCGCGGGCAACTGCGCGCTTGGCGTGTTCAGTGCAATCCAGGAATCGGCCAAGGCCGAACTGCAACTTACAGATACGCAACTCGGCCTTTCGCAGGGTCTGGCGATGTCGTTGCCGCTGGCCCTTCTATCGATTCCGGTCGGCCTGGCCGTCGACCGCAGCCACCGCGTCCGGTTGCTGTTGGCTGTTTCGCTGTCCTGGACACTGGGTACGTTCCTGACTGCTTTCGCCAATGGATTTGCCATGCTGTTCATTGCTCGCTTGCTTGTGGGGCTTGGCGCGAACCTTTCGACTACCATTGCCATCTCCATCGCCGCAGACAAGTGCCTGCCCGATGCTCGCGGACGTGCGCTGCTACTGCTGACGATAGGGAAGTACGCAGGAGCCGCGCTCGCCTTCGCGCTCGGTGGCATGCTGCTGGGCTTCTTGGAGACAGCGCATGGGTACTGGGTCATGCCGGCGTGGCGCATGGTGCATTTCGTCCTCGGCATCGGCTGCCTTGTCATGAGCGGCGGCGTATTCCTTCTGCGCGAGCCTGTGCGGTTGGAAATCGGATTTGCTTCCCGAGCGCCGCTAAAGGAAGTTGCGCGCGAATTCTGGAGTTATCGCCGTTTTCTGATTCCGCTTTTCATGGGCCAGGTCGGGGTGCTGATGGCAGACGCGGCAGCGATGATCTGGGCTGCCCCGGTACTCTCGCGCAATTACGGCCTTTCCCCGCAGGATTTCGCGGGATGGATGGGGGCAGTGATATTCGCGTCGGGCCTGCTGGGCGCATCGGTGGGTGGGTTTGCGGCCGATTTCGGACATCGCAGCAACCGCCGTGGCGGAATCCTGCTGGGTGCAGTCCTTGCTTCCGCATTGTCCCTGCCCGCTGCTCTGTTCCCGGTGGCACCGGGGGCGACGGCTTTCGGCGTGGCGTTATTTGTCCTGCTGCTAGGCGGCACCGTGACCGGCCTGATTACGGCGACTGCGATGGCGGTGCTCTTGCCCAACGATTTGCGCGGCCTGTGCGTCGGCTCGTTTCTCGCGTTCGGGGGACTCATCGCCTTCGGCGCCGGTCCGGTCATGGTGACAGGCCTGAGCGCATGGTTGGGCGGAGAGGCATACCTGGCAAGTGCGCTCGCAGCGGTAGGCTTGATGGTCAGCACCTTTGGCGCCCTTGGCTTTCTGCTGGCGATGCGGGCCGCGCCGGGACCTGTAAGATAGCTCTTGTCAAACCTATCAGATAGGTGCAATTTGGCACTCGGGAGGGCACCTGATGGCCACACAATCGATTCGCCCGCAAAAGCAACGCATCGAAGTCTCAGCGGAAATGCTGTCGTTCGTCGGACCGGGGGCGGTACCCGGCGGTATATGGCCTGAAAAGAGCGTGATCTTTGCCTTCGAGGGCCTTCAGAGCGAGAAATTGCCCCTGCTGCGCTTTTGTGCCGAGGGCAGGGGGCGAGGGGAACTGGCTCAGGCTGAACTCGTGCTGGTGGTCCAACGCGTTGCCTGTCAGCGGATCTTCGGCCATCTGCCGGACCGGGCGACGACATGGCACGTTCCCAGCGACTTGCGCATGATCGGCCTTGCCATCGTTGAGTGCGAAGCATCGCCCAGCGCGCGTCCGACCTTGCAGCTTGCCCGCAGCATAGAGCTGCTCTGCCGGATATTCGCGGCAAGCGAGGAGGGGCAACTCATTCCGGCTCAGGCCAACAGCGCACTGAGCGAATTGGAGACCGCACGCATTGTTGCGGCACGCCGGATGGTTGACGAGCGCTGGCAGGAAAAGCTGACACTGGAGGGCATTGCCCGCGCCTGCTGCCTGAACCGGGACAAGCTCACACGCGGATTTCGCGCACTTTACGATTGCTCAGTGGCCGACCGGCTTGCCGAGAACCGCTTGACAGGAGCACGGCGGCTTCTGCTGGCTACCGATCTGGCGGTTTCGGAAATCGCCTATCGCTGTGGCTATCTTAACAACGCCAGCTTCGCACGGGCCTTCTCACGTCGCTTCGGTTCGGCCCCTAGTCAGATACGTCAGGGCAAGATCGCCGCATGAGTGAAAATGGTTCCGCATTGCAACGTGGTTCGCTTGTCGATCAGGCCATTGACCGCATCCGCGACTACATTCGCACTAACAACCTGAAAGTTGGAGAGGTCTTGCCCGGTGAGGGGAAGTTTGCCGCCGATTTCGGGGTCAGCCGTGCGGTGATGCGCGAGGCCTTCGGCGCACTTGCCGCTCTCCGACAAATAGACGTTGCCAATGGGCGCCGCGCACGCGTTGCGGCAATCGATGGATCGGTTATGGCGTGGTCAATCGACCACGGCGTCGCTACCGCCCAGATCACTGTTTCCGACGTCTGGGATGTGCGGCGGGTACTTGAACTGCGGACGGTCGAGTTGGCTGTATTGAACCGCAGTGACGCCGATGCAGCAGGAATTATCGCCGCCGCTGAAGCGATGGCGCACTCGCAAGCCGATCCCAGTGCACTGACAGCGGCTGATGTCGCCTTTCACCAGGCCATAGCGCGGTCATGTGGCAATCCGCTCTACTACCAGATCGTGCGCTCATTTGGCTCGCTCATGGACGAAGCCGTCCCGCGAGCATGGAAAACCCGGCAGACCGAACAGCAGCGAGGTAATATGCTGCGGATCCATCAGGAGATTGCCCAAGCCGTCGCAGGCAGAGACCGCGCTCGCGCAATCTCTGCTATGGACCTTCATTTCGATACGAGCATCGGTGACATGATGCGCGAAACCAGCGGCAAGTACGGTTGATCGTTTCGTCGTCACTGAAAATCAAATTGCCATTGCGAAGCGTGCGGCGGCTTTGTTGCACAAATCGCCCGTCGGTCAGCCGTTCAGCCGTTAAGCGGCCGATAGTTACGCAACGCGGTGAGTTTCAGGCGTTTTGAGTGCGGTGAAACTGTTGAGGATGGCGGCACGGATTTGCAGTTCGGCGACCTGACGAGGAGCGAAGCTTTCTCGAAGCTCAGGTCCGCCGCCACAAGGCGCCCCGTTCGTTATCGGATCGCTGCACAATGGCGCTGCTGTGTGCGCAAGGGCTTTAAAGTAAGGATGTAGCCGAACGCCTTGGTGTCCACGAACACACGGTAGGAAAATGGCACGGCGGTTCGCGGCTGATGGCATTGAAGGGCTAACCGACGAATATCGTGCGGGGAGACTCCGCACAGCATCGGATGCGCAGGTAGCTCGGCTGATTGAGTGCACACTGAACACCACGCCGAAGGACGCCACGCATTGGTCGATCCGCTCGATGGCAGCCGAGTCTGGGCTGTCGCACACCACAGTTCGCCGGATCTGGGGGCGTTTGGCCTGCGGCCCCATCGGTCTGAAACATTCAAGCTATCTACCGATCCACTGTTCGTAGACAAGGTGCAGGACATAGTTGGCCTTTACCTGTCGCCGCCGAACCGGGCGATCGTGCCGTGCGTGGATGAAAAGTTTCAGATCCAGGCGCTGGTTCGCCGAATTGACGCGTAAGCAATTGCGGCGCGGTGTTCACCGATCAACCGCGCAACTCGAGGGCGACATCACCGCTTTGATCGCTGCCTACAACGAAAATCCCAGGCCTTGCAAATGGGTAAAGTCCGACGACGAAATTCTCGCCTCCGTCAAACGGTTCTGCCAATAAACAATGAGCCGAACTTCGGATTCAGATGACTAGCTTGAATTAGAAGCAGGCAGCTGTTCTGCGTATGATCGCTGTTGAAGCAATGGGCTACGCGGCGGGTCAGGCCATTGTTGATTGAGTCCTCCGGCGAATGCCGTCGGGCATTGTATCGAAGCGTCGAGAACGGAAAGACAGTCTTCCGCCAATTATAAGAAAATGGCACCGATTGCCTTAACGACAGTGAAGTTGCAACAATGCGGCGGGTCACCTAGTAGTCGATCTACCTGTCCCTAATCGGGTGAACTTATGGATCGCATTGATGCGATGAAGGTCTTCGTGGCGGCGCTCGACGAGGGTAGTCTCGCTGGTGCGGGGCGCAAGCTGGGCAAATCGCCCGCTGCAGTCAGCCGGGCGATCGTGTTCCTGGAAAACCATGTCGGCGTCGAGTTGCTTCACCGCACCACACGATCGCTCAAGCTGAGCGAAGCGGGCGAGCGCTATGCCGTCGCCTGCCGGCGCGTGCTGACGGACCTGGAGGAAGCCGACATCCTCGCCGCAGGCGACCGTGCCGCGCCGCGCGGAGTACTCACGATCACAGCATCGGTGACGTCCGGCGAGGGTGTTCTCAGACCGATCATCGACGCCTTCATGGATGAATTCCCCACTGTCAGCGTGCGGCTCCACCTCCTCGATCGGCCGGTCAACCTGATTGACGAGGGCATCGATCTTGCGCTGCGCATCGCGCATCTGCCCGATTCAACTCTCATCGCCATTCGGGTTGGCGAAGTGCGAAAGGTCGTGGCTGCCGCTCCCCGCTATCTCGATGCGAACCCTTTTATTCGCGAACCGGCGGACCTTTCGCAGCATCAGATCGTGGCGATGACCCATTTCGGCATCGACAGCTGGACTTTTCCTCCACTCGTAGGACAGGTCGCAAACCGCACGGTGCATTTTACCCCGCGATTGACGGTCAATACGATTCGTGCCGCAGTTGACAGCGCCGTTGGCGGTCACGGCGTGACACGGATGTTCTCCTACCACATTGTGCCTCAGTTACATGATGGCTCATTGCAGTTGCTGCTCACCAATGATGAGCCGGAGGCTATTCCGGTGCACCTCGTAGCGCCGCATGGCCGCCTACAGGTGCCAAAGGTGCGCGCCTTCGTCGATTTCGCAGTCCCGCGCTTGAAAGCGCACTACGCGCGGTTGGCAGTCGCCTGCGGAAATGGGAACATTCAACCGGGAATCGGAAGAGTGTCTTCCAGTTAGCGGCTATTCGCTCGATTTCCGAACAAGCCTAGATGACTGATCACTGGCCATGAGCCGGGAGTTCAACTTCATTCATCGAGGTTTGCCATGAGTAACGCAAAGAAAGTCGCCGTCATTACCGGCGCATCGCAGGGCATCGGTAATGCCCTCGTGAAGTCCTATCTCGACCGAAATTATCGCGTTGTCGCTACGTCGCGTTCAATTAAGCCATCTGCCGACCCTGACGTGCTCACCATTGCCGGCGATATCGGGGATCCCGGCACCGGTCCGCAAGTCATTGCTAAAGCAATGGAACACTTTGGGCGTGTGGACACTTTGGTAAACAACGCCGGCATCTTCGTTGCCAGCCCGTTCACGAAATACACCGCCGAGCAATATGCCCAGGTCATTTCGACCAATGTCAACGGCTTCTTCTTCATCACGCAGGCTGCAGTCGAGGCGATGGAACAGCAGGGCAGCGGCCATATCGTCAGCATCACTACCGCGCTGGTGCAGCATCCGCTGAGTCAGGTGCCTTCGGTCCTTGCATCGCTTTCAAAAGGCGGGATTGCCGCTGCCACGCGCAGCCTGGCGATCGAATACGCGGCACGCGGCATCCGGGTAAATGCGGTGGCGCCCGGGGTAATCAAGACGCCGATGCACGCACCCGAAACGCATGACTTTCTCGCCGCGCTGCATCCGGTCGGCCGGATGGGCGAAATCTGCGACATCGTGGGCGCCATCCTATACCTTGAAGGTGCAGGTTTCGTGACCGGCGAGACGATCCATGTCGATGGCGGCCAGCAGGCCGGGCACTGACAATCGCTGTAGCGAAGGAGTTACGTCATCATGCCGATGGTTACTGTGCAGGTTACCCGCGAAGGTACCGAGCCCGGCGCCGATCACGTCACGGCTGAGCAGAAGGCCGCGATCTATCGGGGCATGAGCCAGGTGCTGTTCGATGTGCTGGGAAAGCCGCCGGAATGGACCTGGGTCGTGTTCCAGGAAGTCGAATTGGAAAATTGGGGCTGGGGCGGCATGCCCGTCGCCGACTACCGCAAGGTGCTCGCGGAAAAGTCCGGCTGATCGAATGTAGGAGCTTTGCCGGGCGGCAAGGGCTTATGGCCGTCGCCCGGTCTCCTTTCGAAATGAAGGGATGTCACATGTCTCAATGCCAATTTCCCTCTCTCCTGACTCGTCCTTTGTTCACCATGACGGTCGCGGTCGAGAACATGCACGAGCCGGGCGGTCCCGGTGGTGCGGGGCTGCGTGTTGCCAATATTTCTGGTGGTTCATTTACCGGGGACCGCCTGAGTGGAATCATCTTGTCCGGCGGTATCGACTGGCTGACAGCACGCGGCGATGGGGTAACGTTGCTTGACGCGCGTTTCGTGATCCAGACAGATGACGGCGCGCTGATCGCGATGGCCTTTACCGGCAAGCGCCACGGTCCTGCCGACGTGATGGCGGCCCTTGCCCGGGGCGAGAAGGTCGATCCGGCAATGTACTATCTGCGCATCGCACCAAGCTTCACCACGGAAAGCCGGCCCTACACCTGGCTGAACGGTGTGCTGGCCGTCGGTACCGGCGACCGCCGGCCGGAAGGGCCAGTCTATCAGATCCATGAGATTCTTTGAGACCGCTTCGTCCCAGCCAAAGAGTAGAACAGCCATGACGAGTTCATTAACCTGCGGCATCCATCACCTGGGCCTTGCTGTGCCGGACCTGGACGAGGCCGAGCGCTTCTTCGTGGAAGGTCTTGGCTGGAGCGTCGTCGGTAGGCGCCCCGATTATCCTGCCGCCTTCGTATCGGATGGTGCGATCTTGCTTACCCTTTGGCGCATCGCCAATCCGGCAAGTGCCGTCGCCTTTGACCGGCGCACGAATGTGGGTCTTCACCATCTGGCGTTGGCGGTCACAGATGAAGCGGCGTTGATGACAGTTTTCGATCGTGTGTCTCAGTATCCCGGCGTCGAAATAGAATTCGCGCCGGAACCCAACCGTCCGGGGGCTTCCACTCTTCATTTCATCTGCTCCATGCCGGGAGGCATTCGTGTCGAATTCGCAACCCTCAACACGTAAGCCGGTGAGCTTCGAGGCAGCTCCCCCTGGTGCTGCCAAGGCCTCCCCCGCCATATGGCGGCTGCTGCTTCCGGGGCTTAGCGCAAGCCTCATCGGTATCGGTCTGGCGCGCTTTGCCTATACGCCGATGCTGCCAGCACTCATATCCGGCGGCTGGTTCAATGCCGGTCAGGCCAGTTATCTCGGTGCCGCCAATCTTGCGGGATACCTGATTGGCGTAGTCGGCGGCGCGCTGGCCATGCGCCATGTTGGTGCGCCTCGGCTGCTGCGCGGCGCCATGGTGGCCGCCACCCTGTCATTTCTGGCCTGCGCATGGCCGGCCGGGTTTTTCTGGTTCCTGGGCTGGCGCCTGCTTTCCGGGATTGGCGGCGGGATCACGATGGTCCTGGCGGCACCCGCGATCCTGCCTCACACTCCGCCGCATCGGCACGGCATCGTCAGCGGCGCCATATTTCTGGGCGTCAGCCTCGGGATCGTGCTTTCGGGCACCGTCGTTCCCTGTCTGCTACGATTAGGACTGACGCCGACGTGGTTGGGGCTGGCGATAATCTCGGCCTTGCTGACTGTCGCGGGCTGGAACGGCTGGGTCGAGCCCTCAGGCAAGGTGCCGGCTTCAGCCGCGATCACGCCTCAACCGCTTCCCGTGCGGCAATTACGCCTGCTCTACCTGGCCTACGGCCTTAACGCCTTCGCGCTGGTCCCGCACATGCTGTTCCTGGTCGATTACGTCTCGCGCGGGCTCGGGCGCGGGCTGGAGAGCGGCACGCACTTTTGGGTAATATTCGGCCTCGGCAGTCTCGCCGGTCCTCTGATCGCGGGCCGGACGGCGGACAGGAACGGCTATCGCAGCACGCTGTTATCCATGCTGGTGATCGAAGCGGTCGCGATCGGGCTGCCCGCGTTCCTGTCCGCATCGGTTGCCCTGGCGATCTCCAGCTTCGTGACGGGAGCCTGCACGATCGGCATCGTTCCGGTGGTGCTGGGCCGCACGCGCGAGATACTGCGCCACTATCCCGAGGCACAGACGGCGGCATGGCGAAGCGCGACAACCTCCTTCGCACTCTTGCAGGCTGCAGGCGCCTATCTGTTTTCGTTCCTGCTCGATTGGTCGGGCGGCGACTATCGGCTGATCTTTGCTATCGGGTCGGCCGCTATGTGGACGGCGTTCCTGACGAACATGTCGAAGCGCTCGCTCGCTGATACACAGAAGATGCCCTCCTGAAGACTCCCGATCGTTCCGGCCACGCGTCCTTTATCCGCAGATCACTTTCACCGTGTCGCGCGCAAGTTGTCTCAGCTCATCGCAAGTCACACCGGCGCGCGCGCGGATGGCAAGCGTGTGCAAGGTCGCGGTGGCCAGCTTCGCGAGGGTTGCGACATCGGCATCCTGCGAAAGCTCACCGGCCTCGCGCGCCAACTCTAAGCGCGACTTGAATGCGGCATCGAGCATGGCGGTTCCCGCGCTGATCGTCTCCCGAATTTCGGAATCGTCGACGGCCTCGGTAATCGCGGTCCCGACGACGAAACACCCGCGCGCGTCATTCTCACTGGTAAAATACAGCGAAAGCGAAGCGTCATAGGCACGCAGCAGTGCCTCCTTCAAGGTTCTGCCTTGAAGCGCCTCTCGCATGAGGGCGGACTTGTATTCCCAATAGCCCTGAAGCGCCGCGAGATAGAGGGCGTGTTTGTCTCCGAACGCCGCACTCAGGCTGGGGCGGTTCATCCCGGTCGCGGCGGAAATTTCATCCAGCGACGTGCCTGAATATCCGTGCCGCCAGAAGACGTCCCTGGCCTGTCGCAAGGCCTCGACCGGATCATAGGCGCGGGGCCGTCCCCTGCGCTTCGTTTGCTGGGATTCCGCTTTTTGTACCATATCGCATAAAATCCTTGACGTTGGGTCTCGCGCATCATATTTATGCGACATAGTACAAAATTCAAGCCCGATGGGAACGACCTATGCAACTCGAAATGGCAGACAGCCGCCCGGCGGCCGACAATGCCCCGATTTCGCAAAGCCAATTGGCGCACCATCTCCAGGAGGAAGGTGCCAAACCGGCGAAGACTCCGGCCGGTGTGAGCCCGCTCCATCGCTTTCGCCGGCCTTTGCTCGTCGCCGTTCCCGTGCTGATCGCTTTGGCATGTGGCACCGCTTATCTGGCCGAGAAGCCGTATGTCTCGACGGATGACGCCTATGTCCGCGCGACCAAGGGTTCTATCAATGCGCGCGTTTCCGGGCAGGTCGTGGATATTGCGGTCAGGGACAATCAGCTCGTCCGCAAGGGCCAGTTGCTGTTCCGGATAGACCCCGAACCTTACCAGGTCGCAGTGGCGCAGGCCGAGGCGCGCCTTGCCAGCGCGATGCTCGAAGTCAGGGGCCTCAAGGCCAACTACCGCCAGCAACTGGCGGAGCTCCAGTCAGCAAAGGACGCGGCGGCATTCGACGCGCAGGAATTTGACCGCCGAAAGAACCTGCTGGCGTCGGACTTCACCTCGCGCGAGGACTTCGAACGTGCCGAAAAGGACTTTAAAGTTGCCCACCAGCACATCGTCGCAGCGCAGCAGCAGGTTTCCAGTACTGTCGCCGCGCTGAACGGGAATCCGGGCATTACGCCCAGCGAGCATCCGACGGTTCGTGAGGCCAAAGCTGAACTCGACAGGGCCAGGCTTAACCTCTCCTATACCAGGATCTATGCTCCGGAAGACGGGATCGTCACCAAGGTCGATGACCTGCAACTGGGCGACTTCGTCAATGCCGGGGCGCCGACGTTTGCGATGATGTCGGCCCACCATATCTGGGTCGAAGCGAACTTCCGCGAGACTGACCTCACCAACATGCGGCCCGGTCAGCCTGCAACGATCGAGGTCGATGCCTATCCGGGCCATCCCTTCAAGGCACATGTCACGAGCATGAGCCCCGGCACGGGCTCGCAATTTGCACTGCTTCCGCCCGAGAATGCGACCGGCAACTGGGTCAAGGTCGTCCAGCGCCTGCCCGTCCGGCTGGAATTCGACGCCCCCGATGCCAAGCGGCCACTCTACGCAGGCATTAGCGTCACCGCGCGGATCGACACTCGCGATAACCTGCGGCACGTCGCATCGGCGGATGGAGCAGAGCGGTGAACGCCGCGCCCGCCCCCAGTCCCACGGCAGAAGGCCAGCGGACCGTCGCAGTTGCGGCGCTGTTTGCGACCTATCTGCAGGCGGTCACGATTTCGATCCCCAACGCGGCGGTGTTCCATATCGGCGGCGCCTTCTCGATGCAGGACGATGAGATCGGATGGATCTTCACCTCCTACATCGCCGCGAGCGCGGTGGTCTTCCCGATGGCCCGCTGGCTGGCGGGCAGATTTGGTCGGAAGACCGTCTTCCAGACATCGCTGGCGATATTCGCAGTGGGTCTGCTGCTTGCCGCGCAGGCAACGACGTTGATGCAATTCCTTGGCGCGCGGATCGTCCAGGGCGCGGCGAGTGGTGCGCTTGCGCCGCTGTCCTTGGCCATTCTCCTCAACGACCTTCCGCCGCACAGGCATAACCATATCGCTAAGGCATCTACGTTCGCGGTGCTGCTGGGCATCCTGAGCGGTCCGGCCATTGGCGGCTGGCTCAGCGAATATTATGGCTGGCAGTCAATCTTCTACGCCTGCCTTGTCGCGAGCGGCCTGGTCTTCCTCGCCATGGGCCTTTCGCTCGGTGAGATGAAGGCGGAAAAGAATGCGCCGTTCGACTTCTTCGGTCTCGCAACCCTGTCGTTGGGCATGGTCGGACTGCAGATGGTCCTCGATAGAGGAGAGCGCCTGGACTGGTTCGCCGCGAACGAAATCCGACTTGAAGCGATCGTGGCCGCGCTCGGCTTCTGTCTCTACGCCGTCCACATCCTGACCACGCGCGCGCATTTTCTCGACAAGGCGCTGTTCAGGGACCGCAACTTCGTCCTGTCCACGATCATGTTCTTCGCTTTCGGCTTCGTTCTGCTGCCGACGGTAGCCTTGACCTCGCCCATGCTGGAGGAACTGCTGGGGTATCCGGCGGACACGACCGGTTACATGACGATCCCGCGCAGTCTGGCGCTTCTGGGGGGCTTGGCTCTCGCCTGGCTGATGCCCAGGCGGATCGACAACCGGCTGCTGCTGGTCATCGGCGCCGCGCTCGTCATTTACGGCAATTGGCGGATGATCGGATATTCGCCGCTGATGGACTGGTGGCCGGTGGTCGCGGCGGGCATGTTCCAGGGGGCCGGACTTGGCCTGCTGATGCCCACGCTGACCAAGGCCGCATTCAGCACGCTTGACCCGGCACTGCGCCCGGAGGGCACGGCACTTTTCAATTTGGCGCGGCTCTATGGAAGCACAATTGGCGTCGCGATCGTTCAGCTCTATTTCTTCAACAACACGCAGGCGATGCACCTGGCGCTCGCCGGCCATGTCACGAGCCACGCCGTTTCCGTCCAGGCTCCCGGTTTCCTCTCCCGCGCTGGCCTTGGCGTTCTTAATGAAATGATGACCGGTCAGGCGGCGGCGATCGCCCTGTTCGGCCAGTTCAAGCTTTTGATGATCGCCATGCTTATCGTGAGCCCGCTCGCCTTGCTTCTGCGCAAGCCGAGCCCGGCCGCGACTCTTTCCGGAGCAGGCAAATGACATACACGATCCCCCTACCTCGGGGTAAAATGGCGCACTCGGCAATCGCCGCTGCCACAACGCTCCTCATGCTGTCGGGCTGCATGGTCGGACCTGATTTCAGTCGGCCGGCATCCGTCTCATCGCAGCATTATGATCGGCAGGCGGAGCAGCAACTCACAAAGGGCAATGCTCAGCGCATCACCCTTGACCGGGCGGTCGAGGGTGACTGGTGGTCGAACTTCCATTCGGCCAAACTCGATGCCGTGATGCGCAAGGCCATCGATGGAAATCTCGATCTTGCGGCGGCGGATGCGACGATCGCCCAGGCAAATGAGGCGATCGCAGCGGCCCGTGGTGGGCTACGGCCTCAGGTGGATTTCGGCGCCGAGGGCGGCCGTCAGGGCGCTGGGGGACGTGCCGCCAACTTTTATTCCGTCGGCCCAGCCGTGAGCTTCGATCTCGATGTCTTCGGAGGCGGAAAACGGTCCGTAGAGAAGAAGGTTGCGCTCGCTGACCTGGAGAAGCACCGCTACGACGCCGCCTATCTGACGCTGACTGGCGATGTGGCGAGCCAGGCCCTGTTGCTGGCATCTGCGCGAGCCCAGATCGCAGCGGTTCAGACCCTGCTGGCGAATGATCGGAAGAACCTTGAGATCATTCGTGCCGGCCGCCAGTATGGCAGCGCATCGAGTGTCGATGTTGCTGCAGCCAAAACCCAGTTGGCACAAGATGAAACCTTGCTGCCGCCGCTGGCGCAGCAGCGCGATACTGCCCGCCATGCCCTTTCAGTGCTGGCCGGAGAGGGCCCTGCCGACTGGACGCCGCCGGAATTCGATCTTGCCGACTTCACGCTGCCGATGGACGTGCCGGTTAGCCTGCCTTCCGAAGTCGCCCGAAACCGACCGGATATTCTCGAAGCGGAAGCCCGGCTTCATGCCGCCAGCGCCCAGATCGGTATCGCCACTGCCGATCTCTATCCGCATATTCAGCTATCAGGATCGCTTGGCACCGCGGGACCTGGCATCGGCACGATTTGGAGCCTTGTTGCCGGACTTACCGGTCCGCTTTTCCATGGCGGCACGCTCAAGGCGAATCGTCGCGGATCGATCGATGCCTATGATGCCTCGCTCGCACGGTACCGGCAGACGATCGTCAGATCGCTCGGACAGGTTGCTGACTTGCTGCAAGCTATCCATCACGACGCCGAGGAGGCTGACGCGCAGGACCGTGCTCTGAGCGCGGCTGAGGGGAGCCTGCGGCTCAGCCAGGCGGGCTACAAGGCCGGAGCGACCGGCTCATTGCAGGTTCTCGATGCCCAGCGTGCCTATCAGCGTGCCCTACTCGGACAGATTCGGGCAATGACGGCTCGCCACCTCGATACCGTGCGACTGTTCGTCGCGCTGGGCGGAAATGCCAACGGAGCCTTCGCGCAAAAGGTGGCGGCCAGAAATCCTCAATGAGATCGACCCCATTTCAGGAGTAAGACCATGCTTGCCAATCATGCTTTTCGCCAAACCGGTATCCCGCTGGCCGATGGCAGCGGCTCGATGCCGGCCATCGGCTTCGGAACCCTGATCCCGGATCCGGTGAAGGCAAGACACGCCATCAAGACCGCGCTGGAGGTAGGGTTCCGCCATTTCGACTGCGCGGAGCGATATGGCAACGAGGACATTGTCGGTGAGGCCATTCGCGAAGCGTTCGACGCGAGCATGGTGCGCCGTGAGGATCTGTTCGTCACCACGAAGCTCTGGAATACCAATCATCGCCCCGAGCGTGTTGAACCGGCGCTGGAGGCGAGCCTTCACCGGCTGCAACTCAATCATGTCGATTGTTATCTGATCCATACACCGTTCGCCTTCGCGCCCGGGGACAACCCGCTTCCGACCGACGAGCGGGGACAACCCCTGTACGACCACGAGGTGTCGCTAATCGAAACCTGGCGGGCCATGGAGCGTCTGGTGGATCTCGGCAAATGCCTGTCGATTGGGTTGTCAGACGTCGACCTAGCGACGCTGAAAGAAATCTACGCGGCATCGCGGATCAAACCTGCGGTGGTGCAGGTGGAGGCGCATCCCTACCTTCCGGAATGGGAACTGCTCGAGTTCTGTCAAAGTCATGGCATTGTCTTGCTGGCGTTCGCACCGCTGGGGCATGCCATGGAACCTCGCGTGACCGACGATTTGGTGATCAAGACTATCGCGCACCGCACAGGGCAGACATCGGCGCAGGTGGCCCTTGCCTGGGCCGTGCATCGCGGCACTGCGTTCCTCACCACCTCTACCAACCCCGAACACATCAGGGAGAACTTCGAGTTATCATCGCTCCCCGATGACGCCATGCAGGAGATGCGAAGGAGCATTGCGACAAACATCAGGTTCAATTCGGTTGTGAATACCGGCGTGCCGGGTTTTATTCCTCGCCGTGATTGATGCGGACAGGCGCGGTTCGCGCTCGGGGCACTATTCGCAAAGGAACTTGCAGTGTGGTGAATGAGGTTGCGATCAGGGCAGCAAGGGCAAGGGGACATGCCGCTGCGGCGTTAAGGGACGTTGCCCGCGATACGCTGAAGGCAAAATGTTCCGCAAGCAGCTGAAGCGGTGCGATAGATGCCGCAGACTGCGGCCTCGATTGCGGCTTGGCCGCGTCGGGTGCAGGCTTTGAACCTGCGAGTGCCGACACTGTTAGCCGATGATCGCAAGCACTGCATAGGCTTCAAGGGACGGGTCGACGAAGAGGGGAACGGGCATGGACAAGTACGGGGGCACAGGCTGAGTTCTGCGGATCAGGTGTAGATCGGGGCAGATTGAACCGGTCAAGGTTGCAGCAAAAAAATGCCCCCTCGCCGCTGCGCGAGGGGGCACCGGGGGAGAACCGGCAGGTTGGGTTACATGCGCGCTCGCAGGCTGACGCCGAAGTAGCGGTCAGCATCGCGCGGGATTTGCAGGCGCTGACCATCGGAAACGTTCAGCAGGACGTAGCTTTCATCCGTGATATTGCGGAGGTAAAACGTCAGGCGGTACTTGTCATCGGCATCGGACAGGCCGAGCGAGGCATTCCACTGACCGTAGGCGTCGATTGGTCCGGATTCGCCGAGGTCCGAATACTGCTTCGAGACATGGCGATAGTCGGTATTGAAGTAGACGACCATGTTGCCGACGGGACGCTCGTAATCCGCACCCAGGGTATAGGTGAACTTGGGCGCCAGCGGCAGCCGCGTGCCATCGCGCGCGTCGGGGGCATTGGTCAGCGGGTTCGGGTTGAAGCGCTTGACCTTGGCATCGGCATAGGCGGCACTGGCGCGCAGCGTCAGGCCGGTGACCGGAACGGCCGTGAAGTCCGCCTCGAAGCCCTGGCTCTTGACTGTGCCGGCATTGGTCAGGTTGGTGACCACAGCGCCGTTCAGCAGCACGAAGTTGTTGGCCTGGAAGCCGTCGTACTGAACGGTGAACCCGGCAAGGTTGAGCTGGACCTTGTTGTTCAGGAATTGCGACTTGAGACCGACCTCGAAGGCATCGGAAGTCTCTTCGTCGATCGGCACGGCATTGGTCGGTGCGGTGTGGTTGAAGAAGACGTTGAAGGCCGGGCCCTTGTAGCCGCGCGTGTAGCTGCCGTAGAGCATGATGTCGCGGCTCGGGGTGAACTGCACGACGGCCTTGCCGGAGAGGTTGCTGTTGGAGCTCGATCCGCTGGAGACGTTGGTGCCGTTACCGCCGCTCGCAATCGTGCCGCCTGCCGGGTTGCCCGAGACGCCGGGTCCGGTTGCCGGAAGGCCCGTCGTCGCGTTCACGCCGGGTGCGCGAATATGGGTGAAGCTGAGCTCGTCCCAAGTGTAGCGCAGGCCGCCGGTAATCGCGAACATGTCACTCAGGCGATAGGTTGCCTGCCCGAATACGGCATAGTTCGACGAGTTGACGTCGCTGGCTGAACTTGCCGTCGGGAAGAGGGTATTGACGGTGTCGTCGAGGTTGCACGGCTGCCCGCCGGTGATGGGATCGACCGGCAAGGTCGAACTGGCGCACGTGATGTCGCGGCGGGTGAAATCCTGCTTGTTGTCTGAATGCCAGAGGAAACCACCGACCTGGTAGTAGAACGGGCGCGACTGGTCCGAAGCGATGCGCGCCTCGAAGGACATCTGCTGGGTCTTGACCACGCCATTGTCGTGAAGCTGGGCAGTGCCGACGAGGGCACGGGGCAGGAAGTCGCCCTCGCGGATCTCCTCGTTCCACCAGTTGCGGTAGCCGGTCACGAAGCTCAGCGTATGCGTATCGGACAGATCGATGTCACCCGATGCGGTGAAGCTGTACTGCTTGTCACGCGTGCGGGTTACCAGATTGTGGTTTACGTAGCGCTGGTCCTCGCCCAGTGCGACACCGCCGGGCAGGCCCAGTTCGGCGTCGAGCACCGGACCGCGGCTGGCGCCGGTTACGTCGGCGCAGCAGTCATCGTCGGCATGGAAGTAGTCGGCAATGAAGCGCAGGCGGGCAATCGAACCGGAATAGTCGACGATGCCGCGAGCGCCCCAGTGCTCGTACCCGTTTACCTTCTTATTCTTGCCGCCGTAGACATTGGTGATGTTGCCGTCGTAGGTGCCGTAGAATCCGGTGACGCGTGCGCTCCAGTCCTGGCCGAGCGGACCGGAAACGGACGAGCGAAGGCGGTATTCGTCGCCTTCGTACCATTCGGCCTTGGCTTCGGCCTGGAGCGTGTCGGTACCGCCCTTGGAGACGATGTTGACAAGGCCGGCCGACGCATTCTTGCCGAACAGTGTGCCTTGCGGGCCGCGAAGGACTTCGAGGCGGTCGGCATCGACTAGGTCCATGAAGGCCTGGCCCGAACGGCTCAGGACCACGCCGTCGACAACGGTCGAGACACTCGGTTCTGCGGCGATGGAGAAGGTGATCGTGCCGACACCGCGCATGACGATCGCGCTGTTGGCGCTGGTCGTCCCCTTGCGGAAAGTGACAGAGGGAACGATTCGCGTAATGTTTTCAAGGCTGGTGGCTCCGGTCTGCTCGAGCCGGTCGCCCGATACCGCGGAAATGGCAATGGGAACGGACTGCGCGTTCTCCTTCACCTTCTGCGCCGTGACGATGATTTCCTCGACTTCCTGTGCAGAGGCGAGGGCGGGCGAAAGCAGCGCCATCGCGCTTGTGGAAGCGGCCAGCGCCCACGCGAACTTGTGCCTGGAAACGTTCATAGTAACTCCCCTCCCAATACGGGCTCGACTTGGTTTTCATTCGCTTCCGTGCTCCCTTGCGGAGCCTGTCGGAAACGGGCCTTCATTGATGCTTGCATTGCCAGCGTGTCCTCGGTATGTCAAGCGGTGTCATACGCAAATGCAGAAGCGCACAAAGTGCCGCATTGGGCAGGGCGACATTAGAGAGGAAATGCATTGGAAGTGCGCATTCTGGACGCTGGAGACGGTTTCGACCTCGAGTATCGGGGGCGCGTGGTCCTGCGTCACAGAGAATCATGTCCAGCGCTGGACATTGCGCGCGGCAAGTCCTGTGTGGAAATGTATCGAGGCAACTTCTCGATTTCCGACGAGCCATCGGGTCGCATAATTCCTGCAAAGTGGCGCAGGGCCGATGGAGGTATCGAGTTCCTTGACGCCGGTTCGCCCTGCGCGGTGCTGCGCATCGATGGAACGCGTTTGCAGCTCGATGTGCTGCTCCCCGGTTATGATCGCATTACCGTCAGGTTCCATGCCGAACCTGAAGAGGTGGTCTGGGGCGGCGGCGAGCAGATGAGCTATCTGGCGCTCAACGGTCGCAGCTTTCCGATGTGGACCAGCGAACCGGGCGTGGGGCGCGACAAGGCTACCGAACTGACCCGCATCATGGATGAGCAGGGGATGGCCGGCGGGGACTATTGGAATACCAATTACCCGCAACCCACCTTCCTTACTTCCCGGTGGCTCGCCGTGCATCTCGATGCTGCCTGCTACAGCGTGCTCGATTTCTCGGACCCCGCCGCGCACCGCGTCGAGGTGTGGAGCAGGTGCGCCCGCTTCGAAATGTTTGCCTCCAGCGGGCCCCTGGAGCTGGTTTCGGCACTATCGGCGAGGTTCGGCCGCCAGCCGGCCTTGCCCGACTGGGCCATCGGCGGCGCGATTGTCGGCCTCAAGTCGGGTGCGAGCAGTTTTGAACGGCTGGAGCGCTTCATCGATGCTGGCGCGGCCGTGTCAGGCTTGTGGTGCGAGGACTGGGCCGGCATTCGTGAAACCAGCTTCGGGCGCCGCCTGTTCTGGGACTGGGTCGGGTCTGAGCGCAGTGAGGCACGATATCCCGATCTCAAGGCGTCCATCGCGACGCTTGCCGAGCGGGGCATTCGTTTCCTCGCTTATGCCAATCCTTACCTGGCGGTCGACGGGACGCTCTATGAGGAAGCCCTGGCAGGCGGTCACTTCTGCCTGCGTCAGGACAGTGACGAGGTCTATCTCGTCGACTTCGGCGAGTTCGACTGCGGTGTCCTCGATTTCACCCGGGAAGAGACGCGCGACTGGTTCGCCGAACGTATCCTTGGGCGCGAAATGCTGGATATCGGAATTTCCGGATGGATGGCGGATTTCGGCGAGTACCTGCCGACCGATCTGTGCCTCGCCGACGGATCCGACGCCATGGAAGCCCATAACCGCTGGCCGGTCCTGTGGGCGCAGGTCAATGCGAAAGCCCTGGCTTCGCGCGGTAGGACGGGCGATGCGCTCTTCTTCATGCGGGCCGGCTTTTCCGGGGTGCAAGCCTATTGTCCGCTGTTGTGGGCCGGAGACCAGTGCGTCGATTTCACGCGCCATGACGGCATCGGGACGGTCGTGACTGCCGCGCTTTCTTCGGGGCTGGTCGGCAATGCCTACAGCCACTCCGATTGTGGCGGCTACACATCGCTCCACGGCAATGTCCGCAGCGTCGAACTGATGCAGCGTTGGTGCGAGCTGTCGGCCTTTGCGCCGGTCATGCGCAGCCACGAAGGCAATCGCCCCGATGACAACCTCCAGTTCGATTCTTCACCTGAATTGCTGGATTGCTTTGCGCGCTGGAGCCGGGTCCACGCGCATCTGGCACCCTACGTCCGCCACTTGTGCCACGAGGCGCAAGGGGCGGGTCTTCCTGCCCAGAGGCCATTGTTCCTGCATTATCCCGATGAACCTGCATTGTTTACGGTGCAGGATCAGTTCCTCTACGGTGCCGACATGGTCGTGGCACCCGTCATCGAAGAGGGAGCCGAGGCGCGCCGGGTGATCCTGCCGGGCAGCGGTGTCTGGAGACATTGCTGGACGGGCAAGGATTACGCACCCGGAGTTGCCGAGGTTCCCGCTCCGATCGGGCAGCCGCCTGTGTTCTATCGGCCGGACAGTGCCTTCGCGCAGCTGTTTGCCGGACTGGAAGGGGTGTTGCGGGGATGAGTGAACGGGCGAATATCAGGGACGTGGCAGCCATGGCCGGCGTGGCGGTGAAGACGGTCAGCCGCGTGCTGAACGGGCATCCCTACGTCAGCGCGGATACGCGTGCGCGGGTCGAGGAGGCCATGCAGAAGCTCGATTTTCGCCCGAGCGTTGCCGCCCGCATCCTGTCCGGATCGAAATCCAACCAGATCGCCCTGATCTACGACAACCACAGCCCTTTCTACATGTTCCAGATCCAGACCGGATGCTGGGAACAGTGCAAGCAGCACAACATCCGCCTGCTTGCCCAGCCGGTCGACGTGACCGATCCGACCGTTGGCGAACAGGTGCGCGGTCTTGTTACCGAAACGCATGTCGACGGGATCATCCTGTCCTCGCCAGTCACCGACTGCGCACCGGTGCTGCGCGCGCTCGAGGCGCTCGACCTGCCTTTCGTGCGGATCTCGCCGGGTACCAACCATGCTCTCACCAGCTCGGTGTTCATGGATGACACGCAGGCCGCAGATGACATGACGACCTACCTGATCAACCAGGGCCACCGCCGCATCGGTTTCATCAAGGGACACCAAAGCCACATGGCGTCCGAAGATCGCCTCTTCGGCTATCGCCGGGCACTGGACCGGGTCGGCATCCAGTTCGAACCTTCGCTCGTCTTCGAGGGCGAGTTCGATTTCGAAAGCGGTGTGCGGGCGGCGCAGTACCTGCTCGACCTGCCCGAGGTGCCGACTGCTATCTTCGCGTCGAACGACGACATGGCCGCCGGAGTCCTTGCCGAAGCGCATGGCCGCGGGATCGAGATGCCGGCGCAGCTGTCGGTGACCGGCTTCGACGATACAACCCTGGCCCGCACGGTATGGCCGCCGCTCACCACCATTCACCAGCCGATGGCGGAGCTGGCCCAGACCGCCACAGAGATCCTGATCGCCGGTAACGAGATCACCCACCGCCGCCTGCCCCATTCCCTTATCGAGCGCGCATCCGTCGCGCCGCCTCTCAGGAAGACCATATGAGCCAATTGCCTGCCGCCCCTGCCGTCCGAACTCTGGGTGCCAGCGGCATCGAAGTGTCCTCGATCGCCTGGGGCATGTGGCGCCTTGCAGAGGGTGGGCGCACCGTCGAAGAAGCTGCCCGTCTCGTGAACACGGCTCTCGATGCCGGGATCACCCTGCTCGATACTGCCGATATCTACGGTTTCGACGGGGCGGCCGGGTTCGGCGATGCAGAGGCGCTGTTGGGCGAAGTGCTGGCCCGGGATTCCTCGCTGCGCCCGCGCATGGTGCTGGCGACCAAGGGCGGCATCTGCCCGCCGCTCCCTTACGATCAGAGCACCGCCTATCTCAACGAGGCCATCGATGCATCGCTGCGCCGCCTGAAGGTCGAGCAAATCGACCTCTGGCAGGTCCATCGTCCCGACATCCTGACCCACCCGCAGGAAGTGGCGCGCGCGCTGGAGGATGCCGTTGCGGCAGGCAAGATCCGCACGCTGGGCGTCTCGAACTTCACCATCCACCAGATTGCCGCGCTGGATTCGTTCCTTGGTACCAGCCTGGTGTCCACCCAGCCCGAGATCAGCCCGCTGCGTATCGACTGCTTCGAGAACGGCGAACTCGATCAGGCGATGATGATGGGCCTGCTCCCGATGGCATGGTCGCCGCTGGGCGGCGGACGCCTCGCCAATCCGCAGAGCGCGCGTGACAGGGCGGTTGCCGCGGCGCTTAACGCGGTGGCCGATGCCCATGGCGTATCCAGTACGGTTGCGGCCTACAGCTGGCTCATGGCGCATCCGGCAGGCATCGTCCCGATTATCGGGTCCCAGCAGGCCGAGCGGATCGTCGAAGGAACGGCGGCGCTCAAAGTCCGCTGGACCAGGCAGGAGTGGTACGGCGTTCTGGTCGCGGCCCGGGGAGTGCCATTGCCCTGAGCCAGGAGTTCCGCACCTGCGGAGCTGAACGAGAGTAACGGTAACTATTGCTGGACATGCAAACGTGCGCCCGGACGGGGTGACCCGGCAATCGCGCACGCCTGATTGATGTGAGAGGAGATCGAAATGTCAGACCGGAAATGTGAAATCGCGTGGTTCTCCGCATTGTGCGACGACGATTACGAATTCCTCGGGGTTCCCGATCCCTATCTCCAGTCGAGCTGGGAACATTGCCGCAATATCGTGATGCGCGCCGAGGAAGGCGGTTTCGACAATATCCTTTTGCCATCGGGCTACCAGCTCGGGCTCGATACCACGGCTTTTGCCGCTGCGGTGGCGACGCAGGTGCGCCGCATGAAATTGCTCTGGGCCACCCGCATCGGTGAGGACTGGCCGCCCCAGCTTGCGCGCCGCATCGCAACGCTCGACCGCATCCTCGGCCCGAATGCCTCGGGCACCGGCGGCCGCCTCAACGTCAACATCATCTCCTCCGACATGCCCGGCGAAAAGCTCGAAAGTGCGCGCCGTTATGCCCGCGCGACCGAGGTCATGAAGATCGTGCGTACGCTCCTCAATGGCGAGCACCTCGATCACGAGGGCGAGTTCTACAAGCTCCAGCTCGACCCGCCGCGCATCGGTACTATCTCTGGCAAATGTCCCGCGTTCTACTTCGGGGGATTGAGCGAGGATGCGCGCGAATGCGCTGCCGAAGGCTGCGACGTCTATCTCATGTGGCCCGATACGATGGACAAGGTGCGCGAAACCATCGCCGACATGAAAGCGCGTGCTGCGCGGTTTGGCCGTAGTCTCAAGTTCGGATACCGTGTCCACGTCATCGTCCGCGAAACCGAAGAGGAGGCCCGCCACTATGCCGACCGCCTGTTGTCGAAGCTGGACGACGAAGCGGGCAAGGCCATTCGCGAAAAGTCGCTCGATGCGAAGAACTACGGTGTCCAGCGCCAGGCGGAACTGCGAAGCGCCGCAGGGGGAGATGGCTTCGTCGAGGACAACCTGTGGACCGGCATCGGGCGTGCCCGCTCGGGTTGCGGCGCCGCGATCGTCGGCACGCCCGATCAGGTTCTCGCCAAACTTCGCGCCTATCAGGACGAAGGGATCGAGGCGTTCATCCTATCCGGCTATCCCCATGCGCAGGAGGCCGACCTGTTTGCGCGCCACGTCCTGCCGCATATCCAGCACGGTCCGCTCGAAGCCTGACAGAAGGAAGCCACCGAGGTGAGCGAAGAGCTCTTCGACATTGCCGTGATCGGCGGCGGCGTGAACGGTTGCGGCATCGCACGCGATGCCGCGGGCCGCGGTGCGCGAGTCCTGCTGCTGGAAGCGCGTGACCTGGCAAGCGGAACGTCTTCTGCATCGACCAAGCTCATCCACGGCGGCCTGCGCTATCTTGAGCATTACGAGTTCGGCCTCGTCCGTGAATCGCTCAGCGAACGCGAACGCCTCTGGGCGATTGCGCCGCATATCATCTGGCCGCTGCGCTTCATCCTGCCGCATGTGAAGGGGCTGCGGCCCCGCTGGCTGTTGCGCCTGGGCCTGTTCGTCTATGACCATCTCGGTGGCCGCAAGCGCCTTCCGGCGACGCGGTCGGTCGATCTCGCCAGACATCCCGGCGGCAGGCCGCTTAAGGACGAATTCACCCACGCCTATGTCTATTCCGATTGCTGGGTGGACGATGCGCGCCTAGTTGTCCTCAATGCGCGCGATGCGGCGGATCACGGCGCCGAGGTGCACACGGGTTCGCGGGTCGAGGCGCTGACCCGCGAGGCGGAGGGCTGGCTTATCGAGGCAGGCGGCAAGAGCTTCCACGCGCGGGCAGTCGTCAATGCAGCAGGGCCTGCGGTCCTCAAGCTCCTGGGGCAGGCCGGTGAACAGTCCGAACGGCGCATGCGCCTCGTGCGCGGCTCGCACATCGTCGTTCCGCGCAAATTCGAGCATGAATTCGCTTATTTTTTCCAGCTTCCCGACGGGCGGATCTTCTTCGCCATCCCTTACGAGCAGGACTTCACGCTGATCGGCACGACCGATCGCGACCATCATGGCAGCCTTGAGGACGTCCGGGCCAGCGAGGAGGAAATCGCCTACTTGTGCGAGGGGGCGAGCCACTACTTCCGAGAACCCGTGACCCCCGGCGATGTGGTGTGGACCTATTCGGGTGTGCGACCGCTCATCGACGACGGCTCAGGCAAGCCGGAAGCGGCGACGCGCGGTTACACGCTGGAACTGACCGACGAGGATGAGGGGGCGCCGCTGCTCTCGGTCATGGGCGGCAAGATCACCACGTACCGGCATCTGGCGCAGGAAGCCGTCGATCTGCTGTGCCACCGCTTGCCGCAGCTTGCTCACAAGCACTGGACCGACAAGGCGCCGCTGCCCGGCGGCAATTTCTCCGCCGATGAATTGCCCTCAATGTTTGAACACTATGCATCGCGCTATCCATTCCTGGAGCCGGGATGGCTGCACCGCCTGCTGCGCAATTACGGGACCTTGATCTCGGACATTTTCGGCAATGCCGCAGCGCTGCCGGAATGCGGCATTCACTTCGGAAACGGATTGACCGAATGCGAGGTGCGATACCTCGTTCAGCGCGAGTGGTGCCGCAGCGCGGAGGATTTGCTGTGGCGCCGGACCAAGCTGGGCCTGAGAATGAACGCGCAGCAGGTCGATGAGCTGCAGAAATACCTTGCGAAACTGACGCCTGCTTGAGGCTGGATTGCGCTTGCCATCCAGGGTTGGGGCGGGCGCAGACCATCACGGATTGAATCTTAGGGAGAGATACGGTGCAAGAGCGCCCCATTCTGGTTCTCGATGAAGGAACGACCTCGACCAGAGCCATATTGTACTCTGCCGAGGGCAGCATTCTGGGCGTGTCCCAGTCGGAACTGACGCAGCATTATCCTGCGCCCGGCTACGTTGAGCACGATGCAGACGAAATCTGGGAAAAGACGCTCGCCTGCGCGCGGGAAATGGTCGCGAGGGCAGGCGGCGCGGATCGCATCTCTGCCATCGGCATTACCAACCAGCGCGAAACCGTTGTTGCCTGGGACCGCCAGAGCGGCAAGCCGATCACCCCCGCCATCGTCTGGCAGGACCGCCGCACAGCGGACCGCTGCCAGCAATTGCGGGAAGCGGGTCATGAACCGATGATCGGTGCGCGGACCGGCCTGATGCTCGATCCCTATTTTTCGGCAACGAAGATGAGCTGGGTTCTCGAAAACGTGCCGGCGGCGCGCGAGCTCGGGGACAGGCTGGCTTTCGGAACTGTCGAGAGCTGGCTGGTCTGGAAGCTCACCGCAGGGTTGCATATCACCGACGCCAGCAATGCCAGCCGGACGATGCTGATGCCGCTGGAAGGCGCGGGCTGGGATGACGAGCTGCTCGCGCTTCACGGCGTCCCGCGCGCCAGCCTGCCCGAGATCGTCGACAATGCCGGACAATTCGAGCGGACGAGCCCGGAACTGTTCGGTGGATCGATTGCCATATGCGGTCTGGCCGGAGATCAGCAGGCAGCAACGATCGGTCAGAATTGCCTCTCACCCGGAGACGTCAAGGCCACGCTGGGAACAGGCGCTTTCGTCCTGGCAAACACGGGAACCTCGCCGAGGTTGTCGAGTCACAGGCTGGTGAGCACCGTGCTGGCGCAGATCGGCGGAGAGCGCAGCTACGCGCTGGAAGGCTCGGTCTTCGTCGCCGGCAGCCTGGTCAAATGGCTGCGCGACGAACTGTGCATGGTCGGAACTGCCTGCGAAACCGAAAGTCTCGCCCGCTCGATTGCGGACAGCGGCGGCGTTTGCATTTTGCCGGCCCTGTCGGGCCTCGGGGCCCCGCACTGGCGTGCCGAAGCGCGCGGAGTCATTGCGGGACTGACCCATGGCACCGGGCGGGCACACATCGTTCGCGCTGCGCTGGAAGCCATGGCCCATCAGATGCATGATCTCAAAGTTGCCTTCGACGGTGACGGCGCGGCATGGCTCAACCTGCGTCTCGACGGCGGCATGAGTGCGAACGACTGGATCGCACAGGACCTTTCCGACATCCTCGATCTGCAGGTCGAAAGGCCGCTCGATGTGGAGACAACTGCCCTGGGGGCGGCGATGTTGGCAAGCGTAGGTTGCGGTATCTTCGGATCGCTGGAAGAGGCCGCCAGGATGCGTCCCGAGGTCATGGTCTTCAGGCCGGCCATGGACTCTGCGATGCGTCGCGCCCGCCTTGGCCTGTGGCACGACGTGCTGGCCTCCGAACTGGGGAAGGGCACCTGATCGGACGCGGCGTACTGCGGCGGTAGAATTGACATCGGCCCGGCAAGGGCCGAGTTTCTTCCCAGCGACATAAGTCGCCGGAATTGCGGGAGAGACGACATGACCCTGCAGGCCGAAGCGGCGCCTGACTTGGGTGCTGCGAAGATCGGCGCGATCGCGCACCTCTATCGCGGAGAGGTTTACCGTTCTGCGGTCTGGCGGACCCGGCTGGATACCACCACGAACTGGTCGGTGGTGACCTTGGGGATCGCCCTGTCCATCACCTTTGCATCCCCCGACGCTTCTCCCCTGCCGCTTTTGCTCGCAGGCATCCTTATCCTGTTTTTCCTGCTGCTCGAAGCGCGCCGCTATCGTTACTTCAATGTCTGGCGTGCCCGTTGCCGCTGGATGGAGACGCACTTCTTCGCCAGTTTTCTCAACGGCGATAATGGCCGGCACGAAGAAGAGTGGCAGCAGACGCTGGCCCGCGACTATCTGCGCCCGCGTTATCATATCCCGCTGCAGGTTGCGATTGGCAGGCGCATAAGGCGCAACTACTTCTGGATACTGCTTATCCAGACGACAGCCTTCGTCAGCAAGATCGTCGTCCATCCGACCCCGATCGAGCATGTGTCCCAGCTCGCACAGCGCTCTGCGATCGGTCCCGTTCCGGGCGAACTCGTGCTCGGGCTCGGTGCGCTCTATTGCCTTGCCTGGGGCTGTATCGCGATCTGGAGCTGGCGTGACGACAAGCGGCGCGCAGCCAACCGTGAAGACCATGTCGGCATGGGATGAAGCCGGATCGTCTAGCGGGCGTCTACCGCGAGACGACGACCGGTGACGAGCGTCTGGATGATGAAGAGGATCATCAGGATCGTTCCCACGGCGCCGACGAAGACGTCGAAGCCCGACGTGACGCCGAACATGCCCTTGCCGCTTCCCAGCACCATCATCATCAGCGTCAGGCCGATGAGCATGAAGCGCAGTTCGGTCGGTCCGGCGGAGAGATAGGAGAGCTTGAATTCGCCAATGACCCGGGCGGCGAGATAGGCGTGGATCGAGAGCAGGAGATAGCCTACCAGCGCCACGGTCGCGACGTTCATGTCGATGTACGGACTGGCGCCGAGACCCCACACGATCAACACCGTGGTCAGCCCGTCGCAGCTGTGATCGATGAAATAGCCATAGGCAGGTCGCTCGATCCTCCGGAAGCGGGCGAGGCTGCCGTCCATCGAATCCCCGAACCATTGCACGACATAGCCGGCAATCGAAAGCCACAGCCAATGCGAAGCCAGGTTGCTGGCGGCATAGCCCGCGAAAGTCATGACCGCGCCGACAATGCCCAGGGCGGTCAGGATATCGGGCGTGATCCAGCCGGGCATGCGCGCGCACAGCCATTGCAGGATGCGCCGTTCCGAGCGCGCCAACAGGTTCTGCTGGATGCGCACCATCGGGCCGGCATGGGTATCGGGATTTGAACTCATTCGGGTTACTTTCGGGAGGGCTCGCGGCCGTTGCGACAGCGATCATGCGTCGGCCCGGCGGCTTTATTCGGGTGCGTAAGACGCTGCGCGGCCATCTGTAAAGGGATTTCGCGCCACGCCGCCGGCTCAGATGGACTGGGCGGCAAGCCGGCGCACCAGTTTGGTGACCATCAGTTGGCCGTGGGCCGAACTCATGGCTACCGAGAGCAACGTGCCCGGGAAGGCGGCATCATGCGCGCCAAGGAAATGGGAGGCAGGCCTTGCGCCGCCGAGCAGATGGAAGGCCACCCCATAGACTTCGCTGCGACGTTTCCATTGCTCCGAAGATCTGGGCAGGTTGGTCCACTGCCTGCCGCAGGACGCGGGCGCTTCGCGGAAAGTCCGGCAGGAGGTCACAAGTGCGCCTGGCCGTCGGGCCAGTTAGGATACTGCGTGGTCCCCAGCTCTTGCCGCAGTTTGCTGATCCGCCTTTCGTAGTGAGAGACGAGATCGAAACGCGATCCACAGTGCTGTGGCGCTTCGTCATCCGATTTGCGCATGAGTGCAATCTGGTGATGATACAGAAGCTGATTGAGGTCCAAGACTGCTCTCCTTGATGCGGGAGCGCGATGGTCTCTCAGTCACCGATGTGCGGAACGGGGCCGGCGATAAATCTACTGTAGTCCAAAACCGTCCAGATAGCTAGTGGAGCATAAAATTTCGCTGGCTTGAAATTTGCGAAAGAAAGCTCTATATGACTTTCGCTACGTCGCTCCATGGCGAGATGATTTCCAGCTTCGGCTGCAATCTCGATTTCCTCTACAGCTTCCTGGCAATCATTTCCCGGATTGCATTCGAGCATCGGGGCTGGGCAACGCTTTATCAGGATTTATTGAAGTGGCTAAAGAAGAATTACTTACAATGGAAGGTTCGGTCGAGGAAGTACTTCCCGATGGACGTTTCGCCGTACTGCTCGACAATGAGCATCGGATCATCGCCTACACGGCAGGCAAGATGCGCAAGTTCCGTATCCGTACGGTGGCCGGAGACCGCGTTCACGTGGAAATGACGCCTTACGATCTCAGCAAGGGACGTATCGTCTTCCGTGAGCGTTCTCCCGGGCAGCCGGGACCGGGCAAGGGGCGTGGCAATTTCAGAAGGTAACCAGAAAACAAAAAGGGGATGCGGCTTCGGCCGCTATCAGAGGAATTGATGATCAATACCATTTCGGACGCGTTCGGGCGTCCCCACAAGAAGAACGGCAGTGAAAAGCTGCCCTTTTCCATCAAGCATACGCTTGAGAAGACGCGCAGTTCACTTTCCGTGCAGGAGTTGAAACTCCTTGTCGCGGCCATGGTGGACTGACACGCGCTACAGGTCGGGCACTGCCCGGCCTTGTACTTCCATGAAATTCATTTCGCTGCATCGCAGGACAGGCTAAGGGCCTGCTTCCTGCGTTGTCAGTTCGCGCTGGTCCTGGTTTCCCGCGTTGCCTGGTCGGATTGCGCGACTTCCAGGTTTTCCCGGGCTTCAAGCTGGGCGCGTTCCTTGGCGGAGCGTGTAGCCTCAAGCTTGCGGATCCGGTCGGACATGGCCTGCCAGGCGGCGGCCGAGCGCAGTTCGCGTTCGCGAACGTTGTCGAGGCTGGATTGGTCTGCGGCGAGGGTCGCAGCGCGAACGCGTTCGTCGCAGAAGGTGCGGGTTAGGCTCATATGAGGGTCTCTCCGCGAGATTTCACAAAAAACAAGCATGTCAGGGCTGTCCGGGGACAGCCCTGCACTTCGCGCGATCAGGCCTCGCGAAGGTTCGTTGCCGAAGCCTTGCCGTTGCGGCCGACTTCAACTTCGTAGGAAATGCGCTGGTTCTTTTCGAGCGTGTGCATGCCTGCTGCCTGAACCGCCGAGACGTGAACGAAGCTGTCATCGCCGCCGTTGTCCGGCGAAATGAAGCCGAAGCCCTTGTCGGTGTTGAAGAATTTTACGGTGCCGATAGGCATTGGTGTTTCCTTTCAAGAAACGATGTTCCCGGCGCACAACGCGTGCGACCGGATCACGTCAAACCGTCAGAGAAAGGGAAATCGTCTCAGATGGGAAAATTACCGAAGCAGAGGTCGGCTCAAAAACCAGAATTGTCGAAACCCGTCGCAAATTCGACGTGCCTTCTGGTAGCACGGAACGCTCAACAAGACTAGGAAATTCGCTGGTGAAAATCATCGGATTAAATTCCCATGATGGCGTTCCGGTCTCCTGACGATTTCAGAGTTTGACGCTTTTATTATATGATAATTTTCCGATCGGCGTCGTAGGAATAAATAATTCTTTTCCGGTCCTACAGCAACGCTGGGTTTTGCCTTGTCTCGGCAGCCGCGCTAGACTTCCGCCATGGCGGGATGCGGATGCGAACCTACTCCAGTTAAAACGCGGGCTCAGCAACGCGTGCTATGGTTGGCCCTGGCCCTCAATGCTGCGATGTTCGTGGCCGAGGTGGCCACTGGCCTGCTGATCGGCTCTACCGCCGTAGTGGCTGACGGTCTCGATATGCTTTCCGACGCGACTGTCTATTCGATTGCGCTGGCGGCAATCGGGCGCAGCCCCCATTTCAAGATCAATGCGGCAACGCTGAGCGGTATCCTGCTGCTAGCTCTCGGCTTCGGCCTTCTCTGGGAAGTCGCGCGCCGCTTCCATGCAGGCGCAGTGCCTGAAGGCCTTTGGATGATGGCTGTATCCCTGCCTGCGCTCGCTGTGAATGTGATTGTCCTGCGCCTGCTCTCCCATCAGCGAAACGGCGAGGTGCATCTGCGCGCCGCCTGGATTTTCACGAGGGCTGACGTCGTTGCCAACGTGGTCGTGATCCTCTCCGGCCTTGCCGTCCTGCTCACGGGAATTCGGTACTTCGACCTCGTCGTCGGCGCGGGGATAGGCCTCTACGTCATTCGTGAGGCGCTCGAAATCCTGAAGGACGCCCGGGCGGAGCGAACCTCTTCGACCTGAATGGCGCATTAGGGCACGGGACTTGCTCGATTTTGGATGAACGAACCCGCGTTCCGCGCATTTAACAATCCGGACAACGTGGAGTATGCCCTCCTCATGGAGCACCAGGCCCTTGTTTTTGCACTGATCGGCGTTCTCGGGATCGGGGCGCAGTGGATCGCGTGGCGCACGGGATGGCCGGCCATCGCGGTGATGCTTTTCGCCGGCGTCATCGCCGGCCCTGTCACCGGGCTAATATCACCCGAAGAGACCTTCGGGGAACTGCTTGAGCCGATGATTTCCGTGGCGGTTGCACTGATCCTGTTCGAGGGAGGCCTGAACCTCAATTTCCGGGAATTGCGCAAGACCGAGGGCGCGGTGACGCGTCTGGTCCTGATCGGCGTGCCGGTCGGCTGGGGGCTCGGCGCGATCGCCTGCTATTATCTTGCCGGACTGGTCTGGCCCGTGGCCATCCTGTTCGCCGGCATTCTCGTCGTGACGGGCCCCACCGTTGTCCTGCCGCTGCTGCGCCAGAGCAATGTTGCGCCGCGTCCGCGGGCCATCCTCAAGTGGGAAGCGATCGTCAACGATCCGATCGGGGCGCTGTGCGCAGTCATCACTTACGAGTACCTGCGGCGGGCGGAAGCCGGCGGGACACTGATCGCCGTTGTCATTTCGCTGCTGGCTGCCGCTGTCGTGGCTGGACTGATCGGCTATGCAGTGGCGCGAATGATCGCCTGGTCCTTCCCCCGCGGGCAAGTGCCCGAATACCTCAAGGCGCCGGTGCTGCTGGTGGCCGTGATCAGCACATTCGTGCTGTCGAACCTCATCCAGCAGGAGACCGGCCTGCTTGCAGTGACGGTCATGGGCGTTGCGATTGCGAACATGCGGCTCGACAGCCTGCGCGACATCCACCCCTTCAAGGAGAACGTCACGGTCCTGCTGATTTCCGGCGTTTTCGTGCTGCTTTCGGCATCGCTCGATCTGGAAGTGCTGCGCCAGTTCGAATGGCGCTTCATCGCCTTCCTCCTTGCTCTCCTGTTCATCGTCCGGCCGCTGACCGTACTGTGCAGCCTGGCCTTCAGCCGCTTGCCGTGGAACGAGCGGCTGTTGCTGGCATGGATCGCTCCGCGCGGCGTAGTTGCCGTGGCCATCGCCGGCCTGTTCGCCCTGCGCCTCGGCAAGCTTGGCTACGCCGATGGCAGCATTCTGGTTGCCTTGTCCTTCGCGGTCGTCGTCGCGACGATCGTTGCTCACGGCTTCAGCGTCCGTCATGTCGCGCGCTGGTTGAAAGTGACGGGCGTGCAGCGCAAGGGCCTGTTAATCGTGGGCAGCACCTCGTGGAGCCTCGCCTTGGCCGAGCAGGTGCGTTCGCTCGAATTGCCGGTCACGATCTGCGATACCAGCTGGCAGCGCCTTTCCGCCGCCCGGCAGGCGGGCATTCCAACCTATCACGGCGAAATCCTGGCGGAATCTACCGAGGAACGGCTTGATCTTACGCAGTTTCAAGTCCTGGTCGCGATCTCGCAGAACGAGGCCTACAACGCTTTGGTATGCAATGAGTTCGCGCCCGACTTCGGTCGCGATTCCGTCTATCAGCTGGGCGGGATGGGCGATGACGAAGATCACCGCAGTCTTCCCGAGGCGTTGCAGGGCCGCGCGATGTTCGCGTCAGGGCTCGGCGTGGAGGACATTATCGCGCGCGAACAGGCGGGTTGGACTTTTCGCAAGACCAAGATCAGCGATCAGTTCGATTTTTCGGATGCGCGGGCGGAACTTCCGGAAGGAGGGGACATGCTGTTCCTTTACCGCAAGGATGGGAAGATCCGCTTTTTCACCCACGCGTCGCGCCCGGCGGCCGAACCCGGGGACGTGATCGTCTCCTACGCACCATCGCGCCGTCCGGAGGCGCAATCCACCGGGCAGACAACACGGACAGAGGAGGCAAGCGCATGATGCTATCCCGTGACAGGGGCTGCGGGCACGCTCTGATTTTCCCTGTGGCTCTGGTCCTGTCGCTTTCGGCCTGCGACGGTTCCGGCCAGCCTGGCATGCCTGAAGAGAAAAGTTCCGCAGCGAACGAGGCGACTGGCACTGCGGTGCAGGACGCTTCCCCTGTCGTGAACGTCACCCCCAAGAAATCGATCCTTCGTCCCGATGTCGGGCCCTTGCCTGATACCGCGCCTTCGCTGCAGCCGGTGACGGTTGCGGTTCGCTTTCTCGATAAGGGGAAGGAGCCGGACGAGGCCGGACTTGCAGCCATCGATGCGCTGCTCGACAATCCGACGTTCAGGGCGGGCGGTGTCGTGACGATCTGGGGCCATACCGATTCCCGGGGCAGCGACGAGGCCAATCTGGCCGCTTCGAAAAAGCGGGCTGAGGCCGTGCGCGATTACCTTGAGAGCAAGGGCGTGGATGGTGAGCGCCTTATGGTAATCGCCCTTGGGGAAAGCCGGCCGATTGCGCCAAATCGCAAGCTTGACGGTTCCGATGATCCCGAGGGCCGCGCGCGCAACCGGAGGGTGGAGATCCGCGTGGATCCTCCTGTCAAGGATGCCGCGGCAGGCCCGGGCGAGACTGCGACCGGAAGTCTCGAGCCATCGTCCGAATAATCCGCCCGGCTTGGCGCCAGTTGCATGTCATTACCTCATCGAAGCCCTTCGCGGATGCCCCAAACGCTGCCTGTCCAGGCAACCTGGCCGGGATCGACAGTTAACGGCGATGCCGATCCGACATCTGCGAAGTTGGCATCTCGGGCGCAGTTTGTCCGTGAACTTCAGGAAATAAATAATGTAATCAGTGATATCTTCACGGTTTCAAAATTGTAATCGTAGCATTTACCAAAGTTTATTTACCTAAAGAAGACACTCGCAGGACAAGAACTCGAGGTGTCTGCTCATGATGCGTAGGTTCAATTCCGGATATGGCGTGGTCCCTGTCCTCCTGCTCGCCGCTTTGTCCCCTGTCCACATCGCTCATGCCCAAACCGTTACCGGTACGATCGATGCCTCGATAACCCTTGTCGCAGCCTGCGAAGTCAATGGTGACGCAGCGACTAGCAATGTCGACTTCGGATCGCTCGATTTCGGGTCGGTCAGTACCTTTTTTACATCCTCCGAAGCCCAGGTCGACGGCAATGGGTCCGGAAACATCTCGGTACAGTGCTCGCCCGGTTCCGATGCCACGATCACTATCGACAGCGGCGCCAACGACGCTGCGGTGGCCGGCGGCGGCAGGGCTCTCGCCAATGGCTCGGTCTACATACCTTACGACATCTATTCCGATGCCGGATTCAGTACTGTCCTCAACAATGGATCGACGCTGTCCGTGACCGGTGACGGCACCGAACAGACGGTGCCGATCTATGGCCGGGCTGTGGGTGTCGCGGGTCTTTCGCCAGGGACCTACACCGATACGATATCGGTAACGCTGACCTTCTGAGGGCGGGGAGCGGAGCATGGGATCTCGATTGCGCCGCGCAGCAAGAATGGGAGCGGGACTGGCCGCCGCGTTGTCCAACCCGGCCATGGCGGATACCACCACGAGCTTCCAGGTCTCGGCGACGGTCGTTTCGGGATGCGAGATCAACGGCTCGCTTGCCTCTGGCGGTGAAGCGCTGGGGCGATACGGTCTGCTCGATTTCGGAAGCCATTCGTCGCTGTCCCGCGATACCGTATCCACGGCCATTGCCGCGGATGCCGGGCTGACGTTGAGCTGCACGCCCGGTGTTGCCCTGTCGATGGCGCTGGGTGCGGGCCAGCACGGTTCTGCCGTGCGCAACATGCAGGCAGCCGGGAGCGGCGCTCTGCTGCCCTACCGGCTTTACCGGGACGCCGGCTTCTCGAACGAGATGCAGATCGACCAAGCCTATGCGGTCACTTTCGCCGATCCGGAAGCAATTGCCCTGCCCATCTATGGCAGAGCGGTGTTGAGCGGTGACAAACCGCCGGACACCTATTCCGACACCATCGTCCTGACGCTGAGCTGGTGAAGGCCATGGGAGAGGCAAGATCACCGGAAGGTGTTACGGCTTTGCTCATCGCAGTTGTCCTTGCAGTTCTGCCGCTGAGGGCACTGGCTGCGACCGTCCTGATCTGGCCGATCGACCCGGTTATCGTTGAGGGACGCGCAGGAACCGAGCTCTGGCTGGAAAATCGAGGAGCAGCCGACGTCGTCCTGCAGATTCGCGTCATGCATTGGACGCAGGAAGCGCGAAGCGATGTCCATTCCGAACAGGATGAGGTCCTCGCAAGCCCACCGATGGTCAAAGTCGGACCGGGCGTGCGCCAACTCGTCCGCCTCGTGCTGGGTGAGCCGCTGCCGCGGGACAGGGAAGCGGCATACCGGGTCATCGTCGACGAAATCCCGGCCGTCACCGACCGGCCCGAACAGACGCGGACCGCCACCGCGCTGCGCTTTCGCATGCGCTATTCGATTCCGCTTTTCGTGGCCCTCGATCAGAACAAGAACAAACGGGACTCTGCAGTGCCGCAACTGAGTTGCAAGCTGGTCGATCGGGGGCGGGCCGTGCGGTTGATCAATGCCGGGCCGGTGCACGCCAGGCTGGCGGATGTGGACCTAGATACAGGTAAAAGTACCGTGTCGATCGGGCCCGGGCTTCTCGGTTATGTGCTGGCGGGCAGCACTATGGAATGGGCTGTTCCCGGCAACCCGGTCACTTCTGGGACATTGCGCGCCAAGGTCAACGGCCATGCGAAGCAGGTGGCGCTCGGTGCCTGCATGCCGAACTAGGTGGCGGGCGCCGGACTTCCTGTTGGCGCTGGTCGGGGGGCTTGCCCTATTCGCTCCGACGTTGGCCCTTGCAGATGATGCGCCGACGCAGATGACGCGAGTTACGGACACTCCTTCGGCCGTGCAACTGCGGCTCGAACTGGTGGTGAATGGCAGGACTGCCGGCCGCCTGATCCCCGTCAGCTTGCAGGATGGACGCCTTTCGGTAAAAGCGCAGGTCCTGCGCGAGGCGGGCATCGACCGCGATTGGCCTGCCGACTTCATGGTCGATCTTTCGACCGAGGCGGGAATGGCAGCCGATTATTCCGAAGCGGATCAGAGGCTTTTGTTGACGGTGCCGCCGCAGTGGCTCGAGGGCAGCCGTGTGGGCATCGCTTCCAAGAGGGATCGGATCGTTCCGAAGAGCGATTTCGGCGCCCTGATCAATTACGATCTCTACGTCGCGCACTCGGGGCAGGAAACCCATGGCTCGCTGTGGAGCGAGCAACGCCTCTTCGGGGGGCTTGGCAGTCTCAGCAATAGCGGCAGCTTGCGGTTCGATACGTTCGGCGGGACAAGGCGCTATCTGCGCTATGAGACCCGCTGGACCTACGTCGACGACGAGGCGATCCGAACTTATGAAGCGGGGGACCTGGTCACCCGTACGCTGCCATGGACAAACCCTGTGAGGATGGCAGGGGCGCAGGTCTCTCGCGATTTCAGCGTAAGGCCTGACGTCGTGACTTATCCCTTGCCCGGTTTCGCGGGTATGGCGGCAGTACCGAGTGCGCTTGAGTTGTTCGTCAATGGCTACCGCGCAGCGGCGACAACGGTGCAGCCGGGTCCCTTTGTGGTGGACGAACTGCCTTACGTGAACGGCGCAGGTGAAGCGACGGTCGTTACCACCGATGCGCAAGGCAGGCAGGTGCAAACCTCTGCGGCCTTCTACGTCGCCAATAGCCTGCTGCGGCCAGGCCTGGCCGACTATGCGCTGTCTGTCGGGAAGCTGCGGCGGGACTTTGGAACGAGTAGCACATCATACGGTAAATGGGCTGCGTCGGCGTCCGGGCGTTTCGGCCTTACGCGATTTCTGACGCTGGAGGCGTCGGCAGAGGCGGCTGGCGACCACCGGTTGGCCGGCGTGGGCGGCGTGCTGCAACTCGGCAGTCTGGGTGTCGTCGATCTGTCGGCCAGTGCCAGTCGCCAACTCGGGCGGAGCGGCAATCAGGTCGCGCTGGGCTACCAATACACCGGTCGTGGCTTCAACCTGATGGCAAGGGCGGTGCGGCGCAGTCCGGAATATGCCGAGTTGTCCAGCTATGCGACCAAGCACTATCGATTGCCGTCCCGCCAGTGGCAGGCGCAGGCGAACGTCGTTCTCGGCAGGGGACTGGGCAACCTGGCCGCCAGCTTTGTGGAGACACGACAGGGAGATCGGCGCTTTCGGCTCGCGAACCTTTCCTATTACCAAACGCTTTGGGGCAGGAGCAGCCTGCACCTGTCTGCAGTGCGCGACATTGAGCGTGAGACGACCAGCGCGATGGCGCAGTGGGTGGTCCCGCTGGGACGGCAGGGAAGCGCAGTCTCCGGGATCGAGAGAACGCAGCGGGGCAATGCGCGCGCCGTTGTCGATTACGGCAGGGCGGTGCCAAGCGAAGGCGGGCTGGGCTGGTCTGTTGGTGCCTCCCATGCAAGCGGCGAGCGCGATCGCTATCGCGGGGATCTCACCTGGCGCAATAGTGCCCTGCAACTCCAGGCAGGGGCATTCGGCGCGGGGCCGCATACGACCACCTGGGGCGAACTTTCCGGGGCGCTTGTCATCATGGACGGTAGCGTCTTCGTGGCCAATCGCATCAATGACGCCTTTGCCCTCGTATCCACCGATGGCGTGGCGGGCGTACCCGTCCAATATGAAAACCAGAAGGCCGGCGTGACCGACGCCAAGGGCCACCTGCTGGTCGCGCGCGTGCCGTCTTATTATGCGGCGAGTTTCGCCATCGATACGCGCGATCTGCCGGCAGACGTGCAAGTGCCGGTTACGCGCCAGCGTTCTGCGGTGAAAAACGGTAGCGGCCGCCTCCTGCGCTTCCCGGTTTCGAGGAGCAGGGCAGCCCATGTTCTTCTGGTCGGGGCGAACGGCAAGGCGTTGCCGGCAGGCTCGAAGGTCATCGCGGCAACCGGCGAGGAAACCTGGGTCGGCCTCGATGGCCGCGCCTACCTTCAGAACTTGCAGGACGACAATCGGCTTACTGTCACGCAAGCGGATGGCAGTCGCTGCCTGGCCGCGTTCGATTACCCTGCCCGGGGCCCCGGAGTGGGACGCGTGGGGCCGTTGCCATGTCGGTAAACGCCTTGCGTCTTACCATGCGGACCGCCCTTGTGCTGCTTGCGATGCTGTATTGGGTTGCCGTTCCCGACGCTGCGCGCGCTGCCTGCTCGGCGACCTCGGGATCGGTCAACCTTGGCAGCGCCAGTTCCTTCACTGTCGCGTCCGCAGCACAGAGGGCAGGCGGAGCGACCGGATTCTCGTGCACCGGCAGCCTCCTGTCGATTGTCTCGACCAATACGATTACCGCCACGATCGCCAGCGCAACCAACAGTCAGGGGACGCAGCCTCGGCTCCGCGATGCGACGACCGGCGATTCCATTCGCTATGATATCTGCAAGGATTCCTCCTGCACTGCGACTTACGCCGTAGGCAGCACGATTACATGGAGCAGCACGACATTCCTGGGCATTCTTGGTCTGTTCAATGCGACCGGCGGCACCCTGCCGATCTACATACGCACGCAGGCCGGAACCCAGGTGGCTGCAGGGACCTATACCAGCACGATTTCCATAGACTGGACATGGCACCTGTGCTCGGCCGGTGCAGTCACGCTTTGCATTTACGACGATGGAGCGACTTCCAGCACGCTCACGGTGACTATGACCGTCAGCGCAGATTGCGTCCTGTCCGCGCCCACCGCCGACTTCGGAAGTGCGGCCTTTGTTGGCAGCTTCGATCCGGTTGCCCAGACAATTACGATCCGCTGTACCAAAGATGCATCCTATACGGTGGGCATCGACGATGGGCAGAACTACTTAGGCATCCGGCGTCTTGCAAATGCCGGTAGCTACATCGCCTACGAGATCTACTATCCGCAAGGTTCAACCAGTCGTTGGGGCCACCTGGGAACGGAACGCCGCAGCAGCGGGGAGGCAACGACCAATGCCGGGACCTATACAGGAGCCACGGATCAGACCTATACCTACCGTGCGGAAATCTTGAGCGGCCAGTCGACGCCGCCGCCCGGCACCTACACCGACACCTTGACGGTCGATGTCGAGTTCTAGGCGGCTTCGGTCAGTTTGACGGACAATCAGGTATTGCCTGCCACTGATAGGCCTCGACTGTTTCGCCGCGCGGCTTGTAGGTAACTTCGAATTGCCTGCCGTCCCGTTCGATCTGCAGGGTCAAAATCGCATCCTGGTTCGCCTGCATGGCGTCTTGCGGAAAGCGATTGAGTATCCGGTCGCCATTGCGCAGCCCTGCTGCCTCGGCAGCCGAGCCCGTCTTCAGGCCAGTGACGATGCGTTCCGAAGTCGACAGGACCAACGGATCGAACCCGAGATCGAACCGGCGCAGGGGCTTCGTCACGCGCTCGAAGCAGGGGCCGAAGGCGTCGGAGGGCGGCAATATTGTTGCTCCGCCCAACATCGCGTCGAACTGCGACAGACCTTTCGCGCCAAGTTCCCTGGCCAGCAACTTTTTCCATAGGGCCAGATCCATGGGGCGACCGGCGCGGCGCTCGGCCAGCATCTCGCGGACCATGTCGTCCAGTGAACGATCTCCGCGCGATGCAGCTTTGATCTGCGCATCGACAGTGGCGAAGTAGAGAGACCCGCGATCATAGGGCAGCACGCGTATGCGGGTGTCCTTCCAGAAACCGGCGGGGATATCGTCGTTGGGTGTGCCGATCATGGCATTGGTGTAGTATCTCCCCGCCGTGGAATTGAGGTCGTCGAGGAAAGCCTGCCTGCTGATCAGGCCGGCGCGGTAAGGCAGCAAGCGCTGGTAATGGACGGCGAGGCCTTCGCCGAACCAGGAGAGTCCGAGGCCGCGGGGAGCGTCCATCGAATTGCTGAGGGAGTTGATCCACGAATGGACCATCTCGTGAGCGAGCAGGCTTTCGAGATCCTCCAGCGTCGTTTTTTCGCTGAACGTGAAGGCAAAGCTGTCGGTCAGCCCGATGCCGCTGCCGGGGTTCAGGCGGTTGGTCCGCGCGAAAACTCCGAAACTGGCAGGCTGCTGATCGAAAAACTTCGCGTAGAATTTCTGCAGGCGGGCCGCCCAGTCCATCAGCTGAGTGCCATCGAAGCTGAACTGTCCCTGCCATGTGCCGAAGAAAGCGTCGCGGGCGAACGTTCCGACTTTGCCGGCCATGTAGTAGCTTGATGCGACCTGTTCGGTACGCAGTGGCCTATTCGAGTGACTGTCTCCGGGGCCGAGGCTGGACACGCCCTTGGCCATCGAACCTGCGCGAGAGAGGTTCCAGTGGACGGACACATTCCGTGCTATGTTATCGGCCGGAAGGATCAGGAAGGCATTGCCTGCACCAGAAAGGCCCCCGTCGCTGGCGCGAAGTTCGTATTGGGGACGCGCCAGTTCCGGCTGCCCAGGATCGATGGCGACCCGATAGGCGACGGTTACAGGCCCTGCAATCGCGCGCTGCGCCGTCCATATGCGCTGCGTATTGTCGTCATCGGACTTGCTGTCCTGTACGCCAACGGGGATCGGGCCGCGGGTGTCACTGAAGGCCAGCCCTGCCATGGCGTTGGCTGATGTCTCCACCGTGTTCGCGCTCACTGCCATGCTTGCCAGCGCAGCATCTTCTTGCGGATGTTCGAAGTGGATGGCGACGTCGAGCCGGGTAAGCGCGCCTCCCTCCCCCGCGACCGGGGTAAGCCAGATCGAGAGATCTGTCGCTTGCTCGGCGCGGGCCGCAAAAGCGGGCATCGCGGTCAGCAGCGTTGCGGTGAACGTGGCAAGGCCGAAGCTAAGCTGTTTCATGAAAGCAGGCTATCAGGCACAGCGGCCAACAGTCTGTGCAATCTTTGCCGTAATTCGCTACGCTTGTGCATCAATTATGCGCAGATCAAGCGGGTAGCGAGGGCAAGGGCAGGCGGTGGGTACACTTGAGTTCGGACAGCGTCGCCGTTGAGCGTACGTCCTCCACACCTGGCAAGCGAAGCAGCGTGCGGAAGGTGAAATTCTGGTACCATCCGATATTGGGTGCGAGAACCTTGAGCATGACGTCGAGTTCGCCGAACAGAGTGTAGGCTTCGAGAATTTCCGGGATCGCCTCGATGGCATGGACGAAGCGGTCGCGTTCCTCGTCCGAAAGCCGGGACATCTTGAGCTGGGCGAAGATGAACATGCTTTCGCCGAACTTCTCGCGATCGAGAATTGCGACGGTGTGCCGGACGTAGCCTTCTTCCTTCAGACGCTGCATGCGTCGCCAGCACGGCGACTGGGACAGGCCGACGCGATCGGCGATTTCGCTCGATGATTCCGATGCGTCGATCTGCAGGCGATCGAGGATTTTCATGTCGAGCCGGTCCAATTCGCCTGGCAAAATTATGCTCCCTAATGGTCCTTGTTGGCTTGAACATGCCACGGACCGGGCCGGCAGCGCAACAAAGCGTGAAATATTCCCGTGACAGACGCTATCACTGATGCTCGGAGACGAAACTTTGAAGATCGGAAGGGTGGCCGGATTATGAAACGCAGTGAACTGGCGGTCTTCGATGCCGAAGACGTGCGCGCCCTGCTCGATTATCCTTCGTGCATCGGCGTCGTGCGCGAGGCCATGAAGGCTCTTTCGCGTGGAGCAACCCGGCAACTGCTGCGGACGATGATCCACATGGGCGAAGGACGAACCTTTGCACAGATGCCCGGTGCCCTGGCGGATGACGGCATGTTCGGGGCCAAAATGATCAGCGTCTTCGCCGAGCCGGACAATCCCGGCGTGCGCCGCCATCGTGGCCTCGTGACCATGTTCGAGCCGGTCGAGGGCAAGCCCGTCTGCGTTGCCGATGCTGAAGAGATAACGCACATCCGCACTGCGGCGGCGACGGCGGTGGCGACCGAAGCTCTGGCCCGAAGCAATTCCAAGGTTCTGCTGTTGATGGGAACCGGTGGGCAGGTTCATTCCCACCTCCATGCGATGCCGCTTGTGCGTGACTTCGAGCGCATCCTCATCTGGGGACGCGACGAGAGGAAGGTGCACGCCGTGATCGATGACTGGTCCTCCAGTCTGCCGGTGGAGCCGGCAGGCGCTGTCGAGGCCGCGGTGGGCGAGGCGGACGTGATCTGTACGTTGACCGGCGCGCGAACGCCGATCCTGCTGGGTAAGTGGCTGCAACCCGGAACCCACGTCAACATCGTGGGATCCAGCGGACCGGGTCCGGTCGAAGTGGACAGCGCGCTGGTTGCGGCTTCGCGCTTCATTGCCGACAGCCGGGCGTCCGCCCTCGATGCTGCTGCGGAGTTTCTCGAAGCCAAGGCTGCCGGCGTGGTCGGGGACGAGCACATCGTCGCGGAGATCGGCGAAGTCCTCCTTGGCCTCGTCCCGGGGCGTCGCAACGATCGGGAGATCACGGCCTACAAGTCGCTCGGCCATGCAGTTCAGGATCTCGCGGCCGCAGCCCACATCTATACGTCTTACGCAAAACGGAACCAGATCTGATGAAATTCAACCGTCCTGCCGCCCTGCGCCTGCTTGCCAGTTCCGTCATCGCCCTGAGTGCCAGTGCCCTCCACGCCGAGGAGCAGCGCTTCGCCGTCATCGACAACGGCGAAAATGTCGGGCATGTCTTCGCCGACATCGATGGCAAGACGATCGCCATCGACCACGACGTCAAAAGCAATGGGCGCGGGCCCACCATGCACGAGACGATCGTCCTCGACGACAACGGATTGCCGCAAGGCTGGACGCTTCAGGGGACTTCGCTATTCGGCAACAAGGTCGACGAGCAGTTCGTGGCGAAGGGCAAGCTGCTGACCTGGACGGATACGACCGGCAAGGGTTCGATGCAGGTCAAGGAGCCGACACTATACGTAGCACAGGAAGGCAGTCCGTTCTCGCTGGGGATATATGCCCGCGCGCTGCTGGCTGATGCGGACCATTCCTTACCGGCGGCGCCGGGGGGAGGGCTGTCACTTGAGCAAGAAGCGCCCGTCACCCTGGGAGGTACGAGCTACCGTTCCTACCTGATCAAGGGCATCGGGCTGACGCCGAGCGCGATCCTTCTTGACGATCAGGATCGATTGATCGCTGCCTATTCGCCAACGCATGTCACCGTGCGGGAGAACCTTGCGTCATTCGCGCAGGAACTCGGCACTATCGCGGCTACCCGGTCGGCCCGGCGGTATGCGGCGATCCAGCAGAAGGTAGCCCATAATTACGAGATGCCGATCCGCATCCGTAACGTGCGGGTTTTCGATCCGGCGAGCGGCAAGCTGGGTGATCCGGTTTCGGTGGTCGTATTCAAGGACCGCATCGCTTCGGTCGAGCCACTGGATAGCCCGCCGTCGCCCGAAGAAGCGCTGGTGGAGGGTGAAGGCCGTACCATCATTCCCGGCCTGCATGACATGCACGCGCACGTGTCGCTGCAGTCAGCCCTGCTTTATATTGCCTCGGGTGTGACTTCAGTGCGCGACATGGGCAATGAAAATGGCTTTCTGCTCGATCTGACAAACCGCATCGACAAGGGCGAAGTGGCTGGGCCGCACATCATTCGCAACGGCTTTCTGGAAGGGCGCAGCCCCTATTCCTCACGCAACGGCTTTATCGCCGACAACGAGGCCGAAGCGTTGGACGCCGTGCGCTGGTACGGGGCTCGCGGCTACTGGCAGATCAAGATCTACAACAGCTTTCATCCCGAATGGGTGCCGGCGGTTGTGAAAGAGGCCAAAAAGCTGGGACTGGGTGTCACCGGGCATATTCCCGCATTCACCAACGCCGATGCTATGATCGCGGCTGGCTATGACGAGGTGACCCACATCAACCAGCTGATGCTCGGCTGGGTGCTCAAGCCCGAAGAGGACACGCGCACGCCCCTGCGTCTCACTGCCATGCGCCGGACTGCGGGTCTCGACCTCAATTCGCCGCGGGTGACGCGGACACTGGATACGATGCAGGCCAGGCACATCGCGCTTGATCCGACAGCGGTGACGCTGGAATTGCTGATGCGGGCGCGTAACGGCAAGATCAATCCGTCCGTCGCAGGCTATTTCGATCACCTTCCGGTCGGTGTGCAGCGCAATCGCCGGCAGGGCATCGCGCCGATCCATACGCCGCAGGATGCGGCCGACTATGACGGAGCTTTCGCCACGATCAAGGCACTCCTGCTCGACTTGTACAAGCGGGGAATCACGTTGCTTCCTGGGACCGACGACGCGACAGGCCTTTCAGTGCACCGCGAACTTCAGATCTATGCCGAGGCGGGTATTGCGCCTGCCGATGTTCTGCGCATCGGGACGCTGGGCGCGGATCGCTACCTGCACCGCGATCAGTCCTTCGGTTCGGTAGAAAAGGGAAAGTACGCCGACTTCGTTCTGCTCGACGGCAATCCGCTTGCCGACATGAGCGCATTGCATCGCATGGCGATGGTGGTGAAGGGCGGAACGATCTACTATCCATCAGAGATCTGGAGTGAAGTCGGCGTTACGCCCTTCGCCGCGCCGCCGAAGATCGTGGTGCCACAGATCGCACCCAAGCCAGTGGCCCTGATTCACGGACAGGGCGTCGAAGCGCATGAGGACTTCGCGTTCTGAGAAGGAGAGGCCGGTAGGGGGCGGCCTTGTGCGCCCCCATGGTGCCGGGCTTTTAATTGCGCCGAAGCCGGTACCAGGCAGCGCCCAGCAAGCCCCAGACCAGCAGAAGCGCATAGGGCCGCCAATCGGCTTCAAACCCGACCAGTACGAGGGCTGCGGCGCAGATTGCACCGGCTCCGGCAAGCGCGGTCATGCGTTGACGCGACGGGCGGAAACTGGCGCTGGCATGCAGCTCGGGATGGCCGCGGGCAACGCGCAAGGCGCAAAGGCAGATGCTTGCGTACTTGACGAGGTTGGGAATGTTGACCGCCAGGAACAGGAAGGTAAGTTCCATGGGCAGGAGCAGTCCTGCGCATCCAATCGCGAATACCGCGAGCAAGGCGATGTGAGGCACCTGCCAGCGCGGGTGTATGCGGGCCAGGGCGCGTGGCAGCACGCCGGCATGTGCCATCGCGAAGAGGCTGCGGCTGAACATCGTGAAGATGGCGTTCAGGCTCGTGCCGATTGCGACGATGGCAGCGACGACGATCACCGGGATGGCCAGCGGTCCCATGAAGCGCTTTGCCACGTCCAGGATCGGCGCCTGGCTGGCTGCAAGCGGTTCGGCACCCATGACCGTCAGGGCGACGAAGGCGACTGCAGTGTAGAGCAGCGTTGCCGAACCGATGGCCAGGGCGATGCCCAGGGGAATGTTGCGTCGCCCTTCAGCGACCTCCGAGCCGGCTTCGGTGGCTGCTTCGATCCCGAAGAACAGGCCCATGAGCAGCGGAGCGGCGGCAATCGCACCATGGATGCCATGGGGAAGGAACGGCTCGAGCCGGGCCGGTTCAGCAGCGGCGATGCCGCCCCAGAGCGCGAAAAGCGCAAAGAGAATGACGAGTGCGCCGATCATCAGTGTCTGTGCGCGAGCCGCGATGTGAACGCCGAACAGGTTGGCAAGCAGGGCGAGGACCAGGACTGCGAACATGGTTGGCTTGACCGGCAGTGGGACAAGCATCGAGACATAGCGCACAAGGACGAGGGCCAGGACGACCATCGCCCCCATGTTGGCGATAATGCGCATCCACGCGATGAAGAAGCCGAGTGCTGGATGCAGGTACCGCGAGGGCCAGACGAAGCTTGCACCCGAAACGGGGTCGGCAGAGCCGAGGAAGGCGTAACTCACCGCGATCAGGTACATCGGCAGGGCGGCGACCACGACTGCGAGGAGCATCCCGGGTCCGGCAAGCGCGGCGGCAGGTGAAATCGCCGAGAAGATCGATACCCCGACGGCAGTGCCCAGACCCATGGAAACTACGCCCCAAAGGCCGATTCCCTTGCGCAAGGTGTGTTCGGGGGTGCTCACCGGCAGGTATCCGCCCCGATGAAGGCGGCAAGATCGGACTGGAAGCGCACGCGGCTGTGGTCATCGGAATAGAACACGTGCCCGCCTGCATAGCGCTCGTTGCGATAGCGATCTTGCGGAAGGCTGGACTGCGCGAAGAGATAGTCCGCAGCGCCGATCGTCGTGGTGGTGTCGTATATGCCGGTGCCGACGAAGAGACGAAGACACGCATTGGTCTGTGCATGTCTTTCCACGACGGACATGAACGGCCAGTCGGCAAAGGGTGAATCGGCGCTACCATAGCTCCAGTCGCCCTCGAAGCGCGCGATCACCTTGTATCGATCCGCGCCCGGAATGTGCAGGGACCCGGAAACATACTGGAGCATGGCATTCTGGTAGGCATCGGAAATCGATGAAGCGGGATCGCCCGGCATGAAGGTCGCCACGCCGTCGGGACGTTTGGCAAGGTATCGTGCGTCGTAACGCCCGGTTACTTCTCCCTCGGCACGAAGCAGTTCGACGCGGAAGCGCTCCTTGGAAATGCGCAGGTCGTGCGCCAGATAGAATGCGCCGGGAATGCCCGTCAGATCTTCAAGGCGCTGGGCCAGGCGCGCACGATCGGTCTGCGGCAGGTCTCGCCCCCGGTACAGGGCAGGCAGGTATTCGTTGCGAGCGAAAAGCGCGGCTTCGGCCGTGATCGTCTCGGCGGTGCAGGGCGCTTTCACCTTGCCGTGATAGCAGGCGATGGCAGCGAGCGTGGGCAGCGAGACGGCATATGTGACGATGTTGTCGGGACGCTGCGAGGTCTCGATCATGTTGAGTGCCTGACCCAGGAGGACGATGCCACGCATGTTCCCGGAGAGGCCAAGCTTGTCCAAGGCATCGAGCATGGCGACGGCGCGGATCGTGCCGTAGCTTTCGCCTAGCAGATAGATCGGGGCATCGCGCCGACCATGACTTTCAAGCCACTGGCGAACCAGGTCGGCCGCCGCCGCCGCGTCGCCTTCGACCGACATGTAAGGGCTGAATGCGGGGCCTTCCGGACGGGTCGAAAAGCCCGTGCCCGGCGGATCGATGAAGACGACGTCTGCCAGGTCGTAGATCGCCGCCGGCCCGGTCACGGAACCGAGCGGTGCATTCGCACCTGCTGCCGGATCTTGCGCGAGATGCGCGAGCGAAGGCCCGAGCAGCCCCATCTGCAGATAGGCGGAGGATGCGCCTGGACCGCCGTTGAAGGCGAAGATGACCGGACGTCGGGCCGCAGCTTTCTTTCGGCTATACGAGAGATACCCAGCCCTGGCGGGGGCTGACCCGGGGCCTGCAGAGACTGGGTAGGTTCCGATCTCTACATCGAGCCTCCTTGCGAAGCCCGCCGGTTTGACCTGCGTATCGAGCAGGATCTCGCCGGACTGAGGTTCTTGCGCCCGAACCGTCAGCGATCCGCAAATCATTGCAATTGTTGCCAGCGCGGCGAACGCAGGCATGATCCGCCGCGCTGGCTCGGTGCGACCCGAGGGATGCAGTGATGCCTTGATCATGTCTTGTGCTTCGTCCGGTTCTGCTCGCGGTGTGTCAGGAGACTGTCCGTAAGCGCCTGAAGCCCATAGTCCAGTCGCGAAGGTTCCATCGCGAAGCCGAGGCGGACATGGCCTGGCGCGCCAAAGTACTCACCGGGCGCGACCAGAACGCCGCAGCGGTCGGAAAGCCAGCGCGAAAAGCCGAGGGTGTCCGCGATACCGACAAGGCGCGGAAACGCGATGCAACCATGTTCGGGCAATGCACCTTCGACCAGCCCGAGCGCGCGCCAGTGATCGTGGTAGGATTCGATGATCGGCCGGGCCTGGGCAAGAACCGAAAACGTGTTCTCGCGAAAGTCGACGGGATCTTCGATAACCAGCGCGGCAATGCAGTGGGCAAGGTTCGATATCGCGAATTCGACTTCGCTCGCCAGGTCACGGATCGGTGCGATGATGGCCGCATCACCGACTATCCAGCCGCAGCGCAGTGTGCTCAGACCATAGATCTTGGTCAGGCTGCTGACGGAGAGAAACCGCCCAGAAATCCCCTGTGACGCAGCCGGGGTGAAGTGTGCCCCGGCATAAGGGCCGTAGACTTCGTCGAATACGAAGACGACCTTGCGCCTCTCGGCGATCCCGGCAAGCGCGCTGAGAACTTCGGACGCGATCGGTGTACCGGAGGGATTGTGCAGATTGGAGAGCACCACGAGCCGCGTATCGGGCCCGATCGCTGCTTCCAGAGTCCGCGGATCGATGGCGAAGTCGGGGGCGGTGCGCTCGAAGATGTCGACTGGATTGCCGGTCGCCGCAGCGAGGTTTTCGAAAAGATCGAAACACGGATTTTCGACCAGAATGCGATCGCTGGGCCTCAGAAGTGCGCGGTAGATCAATGATAGCGCACCGGTCGCGCCGGTCGTGGTCAGAACCTGGTCTTCGCCGACGCCGTATTCCTGCGCCAGCGCAGCGACAAGGTAGGGGTTTCCGCGCACGAAAGTGCTTGTGTAGCGTGAGGTCACTTTCTTCTCGAAACCTTCGAGAATGACCTCGCGCAGCAGTGCCGTGGGTTCCGGTACCGAGCTTTCGAACAGGCTTACGAGCAGATTGCGCGAGTTGCTGTTGCGGACGATCGATTCCCTGATCCACCGGGCATATGACGTATTGGTTTGGGGGGAAGGGCTTGCCGCCATTGTGCTCGTATCTGCCGGATAGATTGGGAATGAGTCGATCAAGGCGACGCCGGGCGTTGGGAGGAGAGGGGGCCCGGCGCCGCCAGCCCGTTACATCGTCAGCTTTGCACCCACCCAGAAGCGACGTCCCAGGATGTCGCCATAGGCAATCTGCGGGTAGGAAGGCTGCTTGTCGGTGAAGTTGTCGATGCCGGCGCGGAAGGTCATGCGTCCGGTGTCCCACTGCATCGAGATCGAGTGAGTCAGGTTGTTGTCGAGCCGCGGATTGGGATTGTTCTCGATCGTGGCGTAGTAATCGGCCCTCGTCGAATCCAGATAGTAGGCCTGATAGCTCACCTTGACGGGCCCCTTGGTCCAGTCGAGGTTGAAGCGACCTTCCCAGGTCGGCTTGAGATAGGTGTTGTCGGTGCGCGTGAAGGTCTCGCCGGTTACCGAAGTGGTCAGCAGCGTATTGTGCGTCGCATTCACGCCGAGGTGGATGGTGCCCAGGTCGCCCGGCATGAAGACGTAGTCGAGCGCATAGACTTCGCCGCGGTACTTGACGACGCCTGCGTTGAATGTCGTGGAAGTGCCGGTAACGATGGTGCCGCCGGGGCTGACGCCATCCGAAGCGGCGAGCCTGGTGAAGGCATTGCAGACGGCAGGATCGGGGTCGGTATTGTCATAGCAGGTGGCCGTGAAGTCCGAGGTGATGAAGGACGATAGGCCGTCCTTCAGATCGATCTCGATGCGGTCGGCGCTGATCGTCAGTCCGGGAATGAATGCCGGTTGGAGGACGATACCGTAAGTGAAGGTGTCCGAGACCTCATTACGCAGGTTCGGATTGCCTCCCGTGGTAATCGTCGCGCGCTCGAAGTTTTCGGCCGGGTCCTGGAAGTTGGCGAGGCGCTCCGCCGCGCTCAAGCCCGCATTGGTGCCGTCGAACTCAACGCCATAGTTCGGGTTGGCCTCGAACAGGGCGAGGCAGTTGGCGTAGCGAACGGAAGGATTGGGGCCGCTGGTGATGCGGTCCGAATCGCAAGGGTCCGCGCCGACGGAGCCGAGCTGGGTCGATGATGGAGCGAACAACTGAGCCAGTGTCGGTGCCCGGAAATTGCGGCTGCGCGAGACACGCAGGGTTATGCCGTCGACCGGCTGCCAGCGCATCCCCAGATCCCAGACCTGTTCCTTGCCAGCGATGGAGTTGTCGACCAGTCGGCCCGCGGCGCTGGCCTCGAGCATCTTGACGATGGGAACGTCCATTGCCCTGTCGACCAGCGGGATCAGGAGTTCGGCGGAAATCTCATCGGTGTTGTAGCCTGCAGACTGGCCGACTTCCATCGTGCCACCGCCGAACAGTCCCTGCTGGTTAGCGGCGAGCGGCGTGTAGCGTGCCTTTTCGTCGCGGTGCTCATAGGCCACGCTGAACTTTGCGGCGCCGGCGGGGAGGAAGAACAGGTCTCCGCCGAATGTCGCAAGCATGTCCACCTGCTCATTGACGTAGTCGAGCCCGGCGCGAACGCTGACGTAGTTCTGCGCCTCGGCGCTGACATTGCCATTGCCGAAAGGATTGATCGGCGCGCACGAGGGGTCGTCGTTGGTGGCATCGGCGTCGGCGTTGATGGCACAGACTATATCGCCGCCGGAGAGCACTGCATTGATGGCGTTGCCGTACTTTGCGTTGTCGACTTCCCAGCGGCGCTGCGAACCTTTGACCCGCGCGTAGCTGCCCGAGACCGACCAGTAAAAGTCGCGATCGCCGACCGAAAAATCACCGTCGGCGCCGATGAGCGCCCGGTATGTGTCGGTCTTGTAGGTCTGGACGTTGTCGGGCGTCAGGTCGTAGAAGTACTTCGACAGGAACAGGGGCGCCCCGAAGGCAAAGCCCGGGCTGGCGGCCGATAGCGTCGCCTTCGCGGAATCGCTGAGATAGGGATTGTTGATCGTGAAGATCACCGGCCCGGCGTATGTGCCGTAGTTCAGGATCGTGCGGCTCTGGCCCTGCGGCAGTTCGGTTCCCTCTGTATGGGCGTAGAGCAACTCGGTACGCAGGGTAATGGCATCGGTCAGGTCGTAATGGGCGATGACGTTGCCGGTGAAGCGTTCCAGCCCCGTGCGCAGGCCGACCAGATTGTTGTAGGCAAAGCCATCGCCGCCGCTGGAGAATGGGATGCCGACCTGGCTGCCTGGATCGAAGGGCACGAGGTCGCCGCTGGAATCGAACTGCAGCGGCGTTCCGTTCAATTGCGTCAAGAAGCTGGTAAACGGCGCGGGCGCATTGAAAACGACACCGTTCGAATTGAATTCCCAGAAGTGCGCGTCGAGCAGCTCTTCGCGCGAGGGTATGCCGTCGTTGGGTCCGGTATCGTCGGGATTGGTGACAGTCAGTCGACCCAGCGCGGAAAGCGGACGCGCGTCGTAACGCAGGAGCGGGGACTTCGCGTAATTCAGGTCGATCGCGATATTGCCGCGGTTCTCGGCGAAATTGGTGCCCGCCGTGCCGCGCAAGCTGTAGGTGTGATAGTCGCCGCGCGACGATATGCCGTTTTGCGCGTCGAGCTCGATTCCTTCGAAGTCCTGCTTGAGGACATAGTTCACGACGCCCGAAATCGCATCCGAGCCATAGACGGCAGCGCCGCCGCCCTGGACTACTTCGACGCGCTCGAGCAGGCCAAGCGGGATGATGTTGGCATCGACCTGCGCGTCGCCTTGTCCGGTGGCCGCAGATGTGGTGACCATACGGCGGCCGTTGAGCAAGGTCAGCGTGCGACCGGTGCCCAGACCGAAGAGATTCGGATATTGCTGGCCCGAACCGCTGCCTTCCCCACTGCCGTCGGCCTGTGCAAGCATGGGGCTGTTGGAGGTGAGCTGATTGAGGGCCTGGGAAGCGCTCGTGTAGCCGCGATCGGAGATGACCTGTGCGTCGACGATGTCGAGCGGGGCGCTCTCTTCCGCACGGTCGCGGCGGATGCGCGAACCGGTAACGACGATCTCGCCAGCATCGTCGCTGGCGACGGTTGCCGGAGCGATGTTCTGGGCAAATGCGGGCGCGGCGCTCGCAATCCATGCGGCTGTCGCGGTGGAGACCAGTAACGCGGTTACCCCGGCGCTATGGTTGCGGACTTGAGACTCCCTGCTGATCATCGAACTACCCCTCATGTTCCGCCTGCAATACGGCTTGTCTGGGAAGCAGAGTAATCGAGATCGTGAGGCAGTATGTTGCGAACTTGCGCTTCAGGTGGGGCGCCGGTGCATTGTGCAATCGGCTATCCGGGCCTTTGAGAAATTTTTATTCCACATTTCGGACATTGCCCGCATTGGAGAGGAACGATTTGAGGTCATTCGCAAATTGCACCTTCTCTGTGGGTTCCTCGTACATCATGTGCCCGCCGCGGTAGCAGTGGGTGTCCACGCGCTTTGCCAGTGGCGGGGCAAATTGGTTGGCCGCCTCGCTGTTGGCCGCGCATCCGTTAAGCGAATCGTAGAGGCCGGTGGCGACGAACACGCGCATGGCAGGTGCCAGTTCCAGCGCGCGCAGGACCCAAGGCTGCGATGGGCTGGGTGGACCTTCGCCTGCCATGGCGCGGGAGAGGGACTCCTTCGTGATCGGGGCCTGGTCGTACTGCCAGTTTCCGCCGACCGGCAGTTCGGGAACTTCGATACCGGCATACTTGCCATCGCGGTATCCCAACCTCTGGCGATAGTAGGCAATCACCGCATGGCTGCCTGACTTTTCTTCTTTGGACACGGTTTTGCGCATGTCGAATATTCCCAGGGTCTTGCCCTCGTCGGCGAGCAGGCCCTGGCGAAAGTCGCGTGGTGAAACCCATAGTGTAGCCGTGTCGATCCGGCCCGGCGCAATGCCCATGTAATGGGCAAGCCCGGTCACGACTGCCTGCCGCTGCGGAGCGGTTAGCGATTGCGGGGCGGCGAGGGCGGGGTACCAGACTTCCCGTGCCCACTGTTCGGAACTGGCGAGGGCGGAGGCGGGATCGGCGGACAAGCGCGCATCGAGTTTGCCGAGGGCAAGGGCGGTCGCCGTGCGGTTGGGCAGGGTGAGTGCTCGCATCAGGGCCCGGTCCCGCTCCTCGCCCATGGGAATGCCGCCGGAGATCAGCGCGACGCCGGCAACCGGTTGCCCGACCTGCACAAGCGCCTCGGCAACGGCGGAAGCCCGCCAGGTGCCGAAACTCTCGCCAACGAGATAGAGTGGCGAGCCGGTACGACCCTGGGATGCGAGGAAGCGACGGATGAATTGTGCGGTCGCGGCGATGTCACCGGTCGTCGAATAGAGCGTCCTGGCTGCTTCGTCGGAACTGGCGCGGCTGAAACCGGTTCCGGCGGGATCGAGAAATACAAGATCGGCCGCGGGCAAGGGGCTGTCGGCATTGTCGATCATCCTGCCATTTTCCAAGGTTCTGGGACCAAGGGCGTCGAACTGCAGAAGCCGCGAATCCGCTCCGGGACCACCGTTCCAGACGAAGGCGATCGGCCGCTGCCCTGCCTTGTCATGCGGGAGCAGATAGGCCGTGTAGAACAGGTCTGCCAGCGCCCCATCCTGTCTGTCGGTGATGCGGATCGTTCCGGCGCAGGCCGTATATCCTAGCGGGCCGTCTGCGAGCGCGAGGGTGCTTTCGGTTCGCGTTGCATCGCCCGGGCATGACGGCGTCACCTGTCCAGCGTCACTTCGCAGTGGCGCGAGGTGTTGACACGCTGCAAGGCCCCCCAAGGCCAGGGACATGGTCAGGATGCGAGATGATTTGACGGGCATGGCTGATCCCTTGCAGCAGATTGTCTCGCCAGACTAGCGCCAGTGGGACGGCAATTTTATGCGCGAATGGACCTTAAGGTACGCACGTCACTCCGGTTTTCGGTTATCCAATACAGTGGTGGGGGCCAAAATGCGCAATTCTTATGCGCAAATCTTTCCGTAGGATGTGGAAATGATCGAGCGCCCTGATTCGCAGCAATCCAAACTGTCCCGCAGGAACGTCCTGCGCGGCTCGGCAATGTTGCCGCTTGGTTCTTTGCTGGCGGGTGAAGCCTTGTCGGCTGCAAGCGTTTCGCCCCTGACATCGGCAACCGCTTCGCTGGCGCGCTCCGGAGAGTTTGCGCCGATGGAGAAGATCTACCTCGATTCCGGCACGATGCATCCGGTGCCGTTGCCCGCGAAGGCGTCGCTCGATACCTACCTCACCGCGCGTACCGAGACGCGATCATGGCCGACCGAAGAAGTGGAAGGCCGGGTCAAGACCGCCTTCGCGCGATTGATCAATGCAGCGCCGGAAGATCTCGCTTTCGTTCAGAGTACGACGGCGGGCGAGCAACTTGTCGTCGAAGCCCTGGATCTGCCCGCGGCAGGCGGCAGCGTGGTGACCGACACGCTTCACTTCTTCGGCTCTTTCTGGCTGTATGAGCAGCTTGCCGCGCAAGGGGTCGATGTACGCTGGATCAGGCCTGTGGACGGCCGGATCGATCCTGATGCCTACGAAAGGGCAATCGGGCCCGGTACCCGCCTCGTCAGTCTTTCGCTCGTGTCGACCTACAACGGCTTCGAACACGACCTGGCCCGCATCTGTGAAATCGCTCATGCCCATGGCGCCATGGTCTATGCCGATATCATCCATGGCGCGGGCACGGTGCCCATCGACGTGCAGGAGAGCGGCGTCGATTTCGCGGCCAGTGCCAGCTACAAGTGGCTCATGGGCGATTTCGGGCTTGGCTTTCTCTATGTTCGCCCCGACCGCCTGAAGGACCTCAAGCGTCCGCGCTTCGGTTATTACCAGCTCGAGCGTTTCAGTTCGCACGTCTACCCATACGACAGCGCGGGCGACAATGTCGCAGACATGGCTCCGCGCGCCGACGCCGAAGGCATGTTCGCGATGGGAACCCGCTCGCACGGCGTCATGGCCCAGCTCGACTGGTCGTTGGCGCGGCTGCTCGAACTGGGCACGGACCGGATCATGGCACATCGACAGCCGATGCTGCAGCGGCTTCACGAAACCCTGCCACGCAAGGGCTATCGCGTCGCAACGCCTCCGGAATGCCGCAGCCCCTTGTTCACCTGTGTCCTGCAGGATGCCTACAAGCGCCTGTCCGAGCCGCTTGAGCAGGCGGGCTTGCACATCACGTTGAGCCGCAATCGCTTTCGCGTCTGTCCTTCCTGGTTCAATTCCATGGACGACATCGAACGCCTCATCGACGCCTTGCCCATTCAGAAACCGGAATAACCAGCCCTATGCATTTCAGGACCCTGCGAGCGAGCGTGCTTGCGCTGAGCCTTGCCATGATCTCATCGGCATCCGTCAGTGCGCAGGACGAGAGCCTGCCGATGCCGCCCGTCTTCCTCAAGGCCATGGAAGCAATGGTGGAGCGCGACGCGCCGAGCGCACGTGTCGTGACGACGCACCACCAGGGCGAATTCGGTGGCCGGTCGGTACGCTACGATGCGATCGTCACGGAAAGCCCGGTTGCCAACGACAAGGGCGAGAAGGCTGCTGTCCTGGTTACCTATGCCTATGTTGCGCACAATGTCGGGCAAAAGGCCGAACGTCCCGTGCTGTTTATCTTCAACGGCGGCCCGGGAGCCTCGTCCTCTCCGCTGCACCTTTCGGCCTTCGGGCCCATGCGTATCGTCGAGAAGGAAGGCGCCAAGCCTCGCCTAGCGAACAACCCCTTCAGCCTGCTCGATGTCGCCGACCTCGTCTTCATCGATCCGCCCGGCACCGGAACCAGCATGCCGATCAAGGGCGTCGATGCGACGAGCCTGTTTTCCGTCGATGGCGATGCTCGGGCCGTAGCCGATGTGGTGCAGCGTTGGCGCGTGGCCAACGGGCGCACTGGTTCTCCTTTCGCACTCGTGGGCGAGAGCTACGGGACCGCGCGGGCCCTCGCCATGCTCAATGCCCAGAGCAAAGCCGACCTGCCCTTGCCTGATGGCGTGGCGCTTCTGTCCCTCTCGATCGGAGACAGTAACGGGCCGATCGTCTCGGACGTCACTCTGCTGCCGACCCTGGCCGCGGTTGCCTGGTATCATGGCGCCGTCGACCGCCAGGGGCGTTCGATCCAAGAACAGTTCGCGCGGGCCCGGGCCTTTGCGGAAGGCGACTATGCCAAGGCCCTGATAGCGGGCGCATCGCTTGACCCTGCGGAACGTGCGCGGGTCGCGCAGCGCATGTCGAGCCTTATCGGCCTGCCCGCAGCGAAGTTCGAACGGGACGGACTGCAACTCGACAGGCAGGAGTTCATGCTCGGACTGCTGGCCGACAAGGGCTTGCGCACAGGCCAGCTCGACGGTCGGGCCAAGCGGGCCATCGCCGAGTCCAACATGCATCCCCCTTTCGACGATCCGTCGATGACATTGGGCGCAGAGACCGGCAGCCTCATTTCCGAGTATATCGAAGATCGGCTCGGCTATGCGCTGCCGAGTCCGTATCGCACGCTCAACCTCGGCATCAACTTCAAGTGGAATTGGGGGAGGGGCGAAGTCTACAGGACCGTGCGCTTCGCGCCCTATCTGGCCAAGGCGATGGAGGCCAAGCCCAGCCTCAAGCTGATGACAGTTGGAGGATACTACGACATTACTACGCCTATCGCGGCAGGCCTGTTCGCGCTCGATCATGCCGGGATCGGTCCGGGCAGGCGTACCTCGAAGGCCTATGCCGCAGGGCATTCGGTATTCGAGGACGAGAGTGAACTGGCGCGCCTTGCCGCCGACATGCGAATATGGGCCCAAACGCTCGGAAGATCCTGATAGGCAGGTTTCCTGGCTAGCCTGACCGTGCAGTCTGGGCGATGCCTCGCGCCGATAGGGGTTGCCATTGCAAAGCCTGCTGAAGATCCCATCTTGATTGTGTAAGAACAGTCAGGAGGCGAAGTAGTCATGCTTATCGCCGTTGATGGTCCTATCGGATCGGGAAAGGGTTCGATCGCCAGGGGGCTCGCCTGGCATTTCCAGGTACCTTACCTCAAGACCGGTTTGCATTACCGAGCCGTTGCGCGGCAGGTCATCCTGAATGGGGGCCGCGTCGATGACGAGGACGACGCGCTGGCGGCCTGCGATTTCCCCATGGGTCTGCTGGGTGAACCGCACTTGCGCTCGGAACTGGTGGCGGACCTTGCCAGTCGCGTGGCGGTTTTCCCCTCTGTTCGGCAGGCGCTGTTCCAACGCCAGTGGGTCTTTGCCCACAGGAAGGGTGGCGCCATTCTTGAAGGCCGCGATATCGCCACAGTCATCGCACCCGATGCCGATGCGAAGATCTTCGTCACCGCCAACCCCGACATACGCCTGCGCCACCGCTTCGATGAACTGCTTGAAATGGAATACCCGATCGAGCTCAAGGAACTGGCTACCGAAGTCACGGCTCGGGATTTTCGGGATGAGAGCCGCGCCCAGGCGCCCTTGCGAATGTGCCGCGATGCCATACTGATCGACACCTCGGGCCTTGCGCCGCGCGAAGCGATCTCGACTGCAATCGGCCTCATCCGTAACGGTCGCCGCCCGCAGCTGCATTGAGTATCTTGTGGCAGGCCAGCTCGAGACGGAATCGAGCGAAGACCTTTTGCCTTGCGCGGAACGGGAGCGGGCTGTGCTTCAGCTGAGTTGTGCGCGGACCCCACCAAGCGGAATTGGCGCTCCTTCCGCCTCCAGTTCGTTCAGTGTCGCAAGGGCCATGGCGCGATAGGCAGGCAGGACCTGCGGGCATTGATCGGCAAGGGCCGTCATGTGCCGCCCGATCGTTTCGCGGTCTCCCCTCAGCACCGGACCGGAAAGCGCATCGAACCCGCGCGCGAGGCTGTTCTCCAGCGCCGCACGGACCAACGGGGCCAACATGGCGTTGGGTTCCTCGACTCCCGCGGCAGACAGGATCCGGGAGGAACCGGACAGCAGGGTCACGAGGTGATTGGCTGCATGGCACAAGCCTGCGTGATAGAGCGCGCGTAGGTCCTCGGTGATTTCGGCCGTCACACCGCCCAGACCGGCGACGATCTGCCTTGCCGTTTCCCAGGCGCTGTCGCTCGATCCGGTGATTGCGAAATAGGCGCCTGACATTCGCGTTACTTCCTCGAGCGGATTTCCGGTGAAGGTCATGGCCGGGTGAATAGCTGCGGTGAGCGCGCCCTTCTCGCGCAGGGGGGCGAGTACGGATGCACCGCTGCGTCCGCTGACATGGAAGACGAAAGGCGTGTGTTCGGCAGGGATGAGCGATGCCATCTGCTTGACCACGGGGGCGACAGCATCGTCGGAAACGGCTATGGCGATGATGTCGCATGCCTCGATGAGATCGCTCATGTTCTCGCTGGCACTCGCCTTTCGTCCGACCCGCGAAATGGCCTCCTCGCGCCCGGCGGCCGAGCGGCCCCAGATCAGCGGCGGTGATGAGGTGGCTTTGCCGAGGCCGAGTGCCAACGCCTGGGCGACGCGTCCCGTGCCGATAATGCCTATCCGGCTATTTGCAGAAATGCCCGTCATGTCTCGGCTGTACCAGCCTCGAGGCCGTGAATGCGAGAGGAGATTGCGGTGCTAGAAGTCCCAGCCGAGGGCCAGATGGGCAAGGCGCGGCGTTCCCTTGCGGCCGGCTCCCAGTGCAGCCACTTCGATAGAGGGTCCCTCGCTGTCGGGCTTGTAGGCCCATTGGAGGTTGGGCAGGTCGCTAGCGGGCAGGGGCTGCGAAGCGCGCGTGATGGCAAAGGCGGCTTCGGTATTGCGGTAACGGGCGATCGTGTTCGGCGAAGCCGGGGAATTGTGAGCCTGCAGGTTGAACATCGTATCAGGCAGGTCGGCTTTCACCCCGTATGGGCGGGGCTTGCCGGTTCTGGCGATGCCACGGCAGGAAGGGGCGTTGCAGCAGCCGGCTTGCGCGTCTTGAGCCGCCCTCCGCTCAGTATCCCGGCGAGGCCCGGCGCATACCGTTGCAGGAACCGTCCGATGGCGATGGTGCAGGCGAGAACCATGAGTGGCTGCAGCAGCAGGTACACCGGATATGCTGGCGCCCCTAGCTTTCCGAAGACCTGACCAAGGAGCGGGCCGGCCAGCCACATGAAAATCAGGTGGCCGCAGAAAATGAGGAAAGCGAAAGGCTCGATCTTCAAAAGCAGTGTGCGGGCGGGCGACTTCGAAAGGGCCCATGCCAGACGCCAGAAGAACAGCGACGCCGTGACGCGCATCGCAAGGTCGAAGCTGGCGATCAAGATGCCAGTACGGGGCATGTCGGGCGCCGCTGCCAACCAGAGCTGAACCGGCAGGAGGACTGCGAAGGGGGCAATGGCCAGGCCGAGTGGCCACGTCGCCGCGCGTTCGGCGAGGCCGGCGCGTCTTGCGACAATCCCGAGGCCGAAAAATACGAGAATGGCCGGGCGCAGGATTACGGGCGCGCCCAATCCGAACACCTGGCCTGCTGCAGCCAGCGCGATGACCAGTCCAAGCGACCGCCCGTTCATGCGCACTAGCAGCGGCGCCATGGCCATGCACACGAACAGGTCGCGCAGGAACGGCATCTGCACATTGACGTCGGGATTTCGGGTGAGGATGAAGATTTCCTCGACAACCCAGCCCACCGAAGGCGGCGTCGGCGCGGGAAGGGTGAACAGCCAGGCCGTTCCGCAGACCAGAACAAGCGCAATCAGGTTCCATGCGATCATCGGCACAAGGATCGTGCGCGCCTTGCGTTCGATATGCGCCGTCCAGCTTCGCGTTCTGGACGAGCCGGCCACCAGCCAACCCGAAATCAGCCCGAGCAGGGGCACTGCACTGCGTCCGAAGGTTTCCATCAGGAACCAGCGCAGGTTCTCCTGCGCGGTTCCGCGAGCCAGCTCGAGATCATGACCGCCCAGCCCGGTCCAGGCATGAACGTAGATCACGCCGAGGATGCAGATGACCCGGGCAATGGAAATTGCATCGTGGCTAAGGACAGCGTGCGAGCCGTACCTGTCGACAGGGCGCGTATCGTGCATTCGTGCGGACAATTCATCCAATCCCGGCTTTCCACTTGTCGCAAGAAAGCCAGTTGGCCGCGAATTGCTACTGAAATCTGGTGCGACGACCGGGAAATAGGGTGAGGTGCCCGTGCTTTTCAACTTGAGCTTCGACTTGCATATCCATGAAAATAGCGGGTGACGACTTGGATTCAGTACTTCACGTTTCGCGTGAAGCCGCCGTCGACGGTGAGGTTCACACCGGTAATCCAGGAAGCGCGAGCCGAGGCGAGGAACAGGACGGCATCGGCGATTTCGTCGGGGCGGCCGAATCGGCCGGCCGGGTGTTTCGTGCGGTTCGCCTCGTAATATTCGGGCATTTCCTTTTCGAGGAAACCCCAGCTGCCATCTGGGATGTAGACCGGTCCGGGGCAGACGCAGTTACAGCGAATGCCGTCTTTCATGTAGTCGATCGAAAGCTGGTGCGTGTAGTTGATCAGCGCCGCTTTCATCGCGCCATAACTCAAGCCGGATTCCCCGAACGCGTGGTTCTCTATAGCCGTGATCGTCGACATCTGCACGAAGGCGCCGCCGCCGGCGGCTTTCATGTGCGGCAGCGCCGTATCGAACATTGCAACGGCCGACATCAGGTCTACGTTGTAATTGATATCCCAACCCTTTCGGCTGCGCGGTATGCCGCCCAGCGCGCTGGCGTTCGAGACGACGATGTCGATCCCGCCCATGTCCGCGGCGGCCTTTTCCACCCATTGGGTGACCTGGTCGTAGTAACCGCAGTCCACCACTGATCCATAGACCTCGCCGCGCGAGGACAAGGCGGCCGCGGCATCTTCCACGCCGTCACCGTGGAGCGGGTTGGCAAACACGCTTTCATCGCTGGGATTATTCTCCACCGAACGCGCACGCCGTCCGCAGAATGAGACTATCGCGCCCTCGTCGAGGAACTGCTCGACAATCTTGCGCCCGATGCCGCGGGTGGCCGCGCTGACGATTACCTTCTTGCCCTTGAGCTCGAGGTCCATTCTTCTCTCCCGATTTGCTGCTATCGCGCCGGCTCAGATCGGCTCGACGTTGTCGTTTTCATGTATTTCCATGATTTCGAAAATGTTGCCGAAGTAGTCGCGCCCGTAAGTGGCTGCGTATCCGACCTTCTTCCCGTTCTCGTCGAGCGAGATCGTTGAGAGATCCGGCGGCGTGTGAAAGGTCAGCCCCGCCTCGACCATTTTTTCGTAGACCGCCTGGATGTCGTCCACCTGCAACCCGATGTGGGTGTAGCCGTTTAGGTTGACGGGGCGGTTCGCATCGACTGGCGGTGACTTGGGGTGGAGATATTCGAAGACTTCAATGTTGATGTTTTTCAGGCGTGCCATGAACGACTTTGCCGAGGAGCGGTCCAGTCCCACGATGGCGTCGATCCATGCATTGCCCGGTTCCCACTCGGCCGTGGTGATCTCTTTCGCGCCCAGCAGGTCGATGTAGAATTTGCGGGCAAGGTCTATGTCGGGGACCGAAAGTGAGACGTGATGGACGGCTTGGAGATGCTCTTTCATTTCCGGCCCTCCAGGTACTTGTCGAGCGTATCGTGAAGATGGCGAATGCGCGATTCCTGATAGATCGACAGGGTCTCGGCGCCCTTGCCGCTGGCGTACATGCCTTCGCGCTGCCAGCGCATGATGTCGGTATCCTGATCGAGAACGCTCGCCAGAAATGCGTCCATGGTCTCGACGGCAGTGAAGCTCTCTTCCTCGCCGATTACTTCGACTTCGGCGACTTCATAGTTTCCGTCGCGCGGTTTGGGATGCAGGACATACTGGTCGAAGGTGGAACGGTCGCGGTCGTAGCCGTCCGGTCTGAACTGCTGGACCAGGCACAGGCCCGGTGCCGGATAGATGAGAATGTTCGGGAAGATGTGATACTTCAGCGAGTCGATCATCTCCGGAACGGAATGGTGCGAGTAGTCGAGGCCGTACTTGTCCAGCATCTGCTCGCGAAGTTGCTGCGCCATAACCCAGCGGGCGGTCTTGCCTTCGGGCACTTGCGCACGATCACCCACCATCTTGCCGTCGCCGACCAGCATCGTATCGAGCAGTTCCTGCTGGCTCATCTGCTGCTTGGAGGTAGGGCTGGGGGATGCCATCGCGCACAAATCGCGGCTTACGTGGTCGGAGAAGATGTCGTGCTGCATGTTGTGGTCGCCCACCACGTTCGTCATCTCCGGGTGAACGTAAGGTGTGTGGTAGGCCTCCATGAAGGCCTCCATTGACAACTTCCAGTTGCCTGGCAGGTGCTTGCGCACATGGGTTGCCACATACCAGCCGGTGAGATCCCAGTTCCTGAAGTGCTCCGGCAGGACCTCGAGGTAGTCGACCAGTGCCGTGGCTTCGGGATCGAAGTTGATGAAGACCATCCCGTTCCAGCTCGCAACCTGGACCTCGACGAGACCTGCTCGCTCGCGCTCGACCTGGGGAAATTCGAATTCGCAGGGAATGGCTTTCAGTGAGCCGTCGAGGTTCCACTGCCAGTTGTGAAACGGGCAGGTGATATTGGCAGACCAGCCGCAGGAGCCGGACGCCTTGAGCTTGGTCCCGCGGTGGAGACAGGAATTGTAATAGGCCTTCAACCCGCTTTCACTGCGAACGATGAGGACCGACATGCGACCGATGTCGTAGACGAAATATTCGCCGACTTCCGCGACATGCTCTTCGCGGCAGGCAAATTGCCAGACGCGCTTCCACATGCGCTCCATCTCGAGGTCGAAGAAGTCGGGATCGGTGTAACGCGCGAATGGTATGTCGCGCAGGTTCTGCTTCGGATTCGACTGTTTTGCGAGAACCTCGGGCAATTCTCCGTCACGCTTTGCTACGTCGGCCCAAGTATTGCCCGGATAGCGATCGCGCATGATTTTCTGGATATCGTTCATGAGCCTTGTCCTCTCCCAAGAGTAAAGCTACAAAAATGAATATGAACTCATGTTCTGTTTAAGCGGAGAATGAGGGTAGAGGCGGCTTGGGTCAACAAGGCAAAAGGATAGGGTGGGGCCGGAAAGCCAGTACGGTCGAGTCGATCTGCTCACTCTACCGTCAGAACTGCGCCCCGAGCTCGATCCAGCGCGTGTGCCCTCTTGAATGGAATTTCGGGCGAAGCGGGAATTTTGCCTGCGCTGCAGCGGCAGCAAGTCAGGAAGCGAGGTGCGCCGTTATTACTCTATGCCCAGATACCGCAGCGACATCTTGAACGCCTCTTCAGCAAAGGCCGTATCGGTTACTTTCAGACCCTCGCCCAGTTCGCCACCTGCCGGCAAGACCGACCAGACCACGGCGCCTCGGATGATCGAATGGAGGTAAAGTACCTGTCTGCGCAATTCCGCGGCATCGCGCTCGGGCATTTTCTCGACGAGACGGTCGGCAATCAGGCTCGCGACGATTTCGTTGGCGCCGCTCTGGTCCTTGTGCACGTTCGGGTCTTCCAGCCGTCTGCGCTCGATCAGGCGCAGCAGTCCGGAATCGACGGTGAAGGCACTGAAGACGATGTCGAGGTGCAATCCGATCAGCTCTCTTGGGCTTGCGGCAAGCGCTTCGGCAGAGGTGCAAAGTTCGCTGATCTCACGCATCCGGCAAGTTCGGTATCCCGATACTATCGCGGTCAGCAAGGCCTCCTTGTCGGCGAAATGCTGGTAGACGGTTCCGACCGGGACGCGCGCATGCTTGGCAATATCGGATACGCGCGTGGCATCGAATCCGGAGTCCGAGAACAGTGTCACGGCCGAGGTCACGATGCGGCTGAGCGAATCCCGGCTGCGCTGCTGCTGGGGCTTGGTGAAAATCTCGCTGCTTTCCATCCAGCGGACGGGGTCCTGCTCAAAGGCGATGAACCCAAACGGGGTGTCGGATACGCGGTGCAAGGTCACGCATGGGACCTAGCCGGGCAAAGCCGCCTTGACCAGCGTCGAGGGAAAAGGCGGCGACCTGACACATTCGCGAAGTGCAAGCGGCTTGCGGGTCAGGGATAAGGTCATTCGGGAGAGAGACATGCAGACAATACAAGTCACCGATTTCGAAGTGATCGCGCAGGGCTTCGAATTCGTCGAAGGCCCCCGGGTGTCGCCGGAGGGGGACATCTGGTTTGCAGACCTGACCGGCAAGGGCGTCTATCGCAGGCGAAGGGGTTCTGACGTCGAAGAGATGCTGCCGGGCAGGCAGTGGGTTGGCGGGATACTGTTCGACGAATCCGGCCTCGTTTTGTGCAGCGGGCGGGGCGGTATCGTGGCCCTCGAGGCGGAGACTGGCCGAACGCGTTCGCTCGTCTCCAGTATCGAGGGGCAGCCCGTCATCGCCGTCAACGACATGGAGGGTGACGGCAGGGGCGGCTTCTATGCCGGAACCATAGATTTCGTCTCTGCCCTGGAAAAAGGGGAGGCACCCTCGCCGGGCCAGTTCTTTCACATGGCGGCAAGCGGCGAGATCACGGTTCTGCGACGCGACGTCTACGCTTCGAACGGGATTGCTGCGAGTCCATGCGGGAAGTGGCTCTACCATTCAGAAACCATGCGCGGAATCTGGCGCTATCCCCTCGCGGCTAACGGCGTGCCGGGCGATGGCGAACTGTTCATCGAAATCGAGGACAGCGACGGTCTTGTCGTCGATGCTGAAGGCAATCTCTGGGTAGCTTGCTGGAGCACGGGACGATTGCTGCATTATTCGCCCGAGCGTATCTGCCTCAAGGCGCTGAGTTTCCCCTATCCTCACATCGTCAGCATCGATTTTGGCGCAAGCGATCCGTCGCGCCTCGTCATTTCGACCGGGGGCAATGCGAATGTTCCCCAGGCAGGGGCCGTTCTGGAATTGAAAGTCGATGTGCCGGGGCTTCCAGGTCCCCTGACCCGGCTCAAGGGTCTGGAGGCTGGGCTGTGATCGAGGTCGAAAAGCGCGAAGATGGCATTGCCATCGTCAGTCTGGATCGTCCGCAGGCAGCCAATGCGCTGACCTTGCCAATGGTCGCGCGCCTGCGTTCCTCCCTTGCGGAATTGAATGACGATCGAGATGTACGCGTCGTCATCCTTGCGGCGCGGGGCAAGGCGTTCTGCGCGGGCCTCGATCTCAAGGAAGTGCTGCTGGGCGATGACGCGCCCCAGGGGCCGATCGAGAACATGGACCTTCAGGAGAAGTTCGCAGATCTGATGAGGGATGTCGCTGGTGCCCGTTTCCCGGTGGTCGCGGCGATCAACGGCGCGGCGGTGGGGGCCGGTATGGGGCTTGCTCTGGCGGCGGACGTGCGGGTCGCCGGTCCGGGTGCGAGGTTTCTTGTCGGCGCAGTGAAGGTGGCGCTCAGTGGCGGGGAATGCGGCATCAGTTACCACCTGCCGCGCCTGATCGGAGGAGGGCGCGCCTACGAACTGATGCTGACCGGCCGTGCGGTGGATGCCGCCGAAGCCCATGCCATAGGTCTGGCCACGAGGCTGGCGGGCGAAGTGGAGTTGATGGAAGCTGCTCTGCATGTCGCGGGTCAGATTGCGGCAAACAGTCCCTATGCCATCAAGCACACCAAGCAGGTCATGCGTGCCAACATCGATGCGCCCGGCCTTGATGCGGCACTGGAACTGGAGAACCACGTCCAGTGCCTTGCTCTCGGGACCGAGGACTTCAGGGAAGCGTGCCAGGCCTTCGCCGAGAAACGCGAGCCCAGGTTCAGAGGGCGCTAGGGCGCGTAGGTCAGCCGACGGTTTCGAACCCGCCGGACTGGTAATGACCTGTCTGGCGAGAGGTTGCAGGATTGCGCAGACGCGCGCCCCTGCTAAGGCGTGTCGCCATGCCAAGGCGTAAGGATATCTGGACTTGCGGGATCGCAATGCAGCCGGTGCAGGCGGTACTGGAATCCGGCATCGATCCTGCGAAAGTGCGCTGGCTCGATGCCGAGCCTGCCTTCACTTTCCTTGCCGATCCTTTCGGTTATCGCTCCGGCGACAATTTGCACATTTTCGCCGAGCAGTACGACTATCGCACCCGGCATGGGGTTATCGAAAGGCTCACCCTTGATGGGCGCTTCGAACTCGTCGAACGCAAGCTCGTTCTGAGTGAGTCGTGGCATTTGTCCTATCCTTTCGTGTTCGACGGGGAAGGAGCGACCTGGATGCTGCCGGAAGCGCACCGCTCGGGCCGCCTGACGCTCTACCGTGCCCACGGCGAACTCGAGGATTGGCGCGCGGAATGCGAAATCGCGCTGGATTGTGTCCCGGTCGACGCCTCGATCCTGCACTATCAGGATCGCTGGTGGCTGTTTTATTCGTCAGCAGCTGGCAAGGCCAACAAGCTTGGCTCGCTCCATGTCGCTTGGGCTGAAAGACTTTGCGGGCCCTGGACGCCGCATCCCGGCAACCCCGTCAGATGGGACAGGGCCTCCTCAAGGCCCGGCGGAACTCCGGTGCTGCTTGGCGAGGGGATCATGCTGCCGGTGCAGGACTGCCTTCGCACATACGGCGCGGCGATCCGTCCCTTGTGGATCGACCGGCTCGATGAGAGTGGCTTTCAGGCCGAGGCAGGCGCAGCGCTGGGGGTGCCCGCCGGTTCGCCTCACCCATGCGAGGGTATGCACACGCTGACAGCGTCTGGTGACGTTACCCTTTTCGACGTGAAGACGATCGATCGCTCGCTTGCCGGGCTGGCGCTCGACTTGCGCCGCCTTATGGGTGGATACGCTGCCAGATAGTGCGTCCCCTGGCCTCAAAGCGTTCCTTTGAAAAGCGGTCGAACATGTCCGCGCGGGCCGTCTTGCCCATCGCTGCAAGAGCGCCGGGATCGGACAGGGCTTCGTGAAGGGCTGAGGCAAGCGCGTCGACATCGCCGGGCGGGGCCAGCCAGCCATTGCGCGCAGGAGCGATGGAGAATGGCAGCTCTCCCACACTCGATGCGATAGTCGGCAGAGCTGCCGTCAGCGCTTCGTGCGCAGCAATGCAGAAGCCCTCCGAACGCGAAGGCTGCAGGTAGAGGTGCAGGCCGGCGAGGAAACCGCGCGGGTCGCTGGTGTAGCCAGCAAGCGTGAAGTTGGTCACTCCGGCTTGCGATGCCCGGGCCATGAGGGCCGCGGTCTGCTCGCCGTCACCGGCGATGGCGATTTCCACCGGCACAGGTGGTTTGAAGCCCTGCATGCGCAGGCGCGCCAAGGCATCGATCAGCACGTCATAGCCCTTCACCGGGTGGAGTCTGCCAAGGCTCCCCAGGCGTAGCGGTTCTCCCGGAGACCATGCCCTGGCCTCGGGCATGGCGGGATCGGCGAAGTAGATCGGCCAGGTTTCGAGGCGTCCGATTGGAACTTTCAGGCGCTCTGCGGTGAGTTCTGCAACCGACTGCGAGTCCGCCACCCATAGCCGGGCGCGGCCCTGCAACTGTCGCATGAGCCGCCGGTTCCATGGCTTGAGAAACGCGGCATGCTGCCATGAAACCACCGGCAGGCCGAGCATGGGGCCGACAATCAGCCCGAGGATCGTCGCGCGGCTGAGTGAAGTCCACAGGTGGGTCGCTCCCCAGCCGCGCACTTCCTTCATGAGCCATCGGGCGGCGGCGAAGTGGTCGGTTTCACCACCATCGCGCACCGATGGTTCTAGGCCGGCGGTGATCATGGGCGGCAGGGCGCGGCCGTCGCGACGGGTGAGGGCGAAGACGCGAACGTCGGCACCTGCGTCGCGCAGGACTTGTGTTACCGCGGGAACCGGAAGAGCCGCGCCGCCGCCCTCGACGGAGTTGATGACATAGGCGATGCGCGGACGCGTCATAGCTTCCTGCTGCTGTGCCAGACGAAGAAGACCAGCAGGCTGCTGGCCAGCAGTGCCTGCCCCACGGCCTGGATTCCTGCTCCCATCAGCCCGTAGCGGTGCAGCAGCCAGGGCAGCACAGGAAGGAACACGAGGCTGGAAAAAAGATTGGCGCTCATCGATCGGGCCGGGTGCCCCAGCGCGGAGATTGCCGAAGTGCAGGGCGGCCCGACGAGGGCGATCCCGCGCGCGGCAACCAGGACTACCATCAAGGTAGACGCCGCGGCAAAGGCCGGGCCCGCAAGCAGTCCGACGATGGCGGCAGGGAAGGCCGCGACGATCACCACGACCGGGAGCGCGGCGAGGAGGCTGATCCCGACCACTTTGGCGAGGGTTTGGCGTAGCGGCTTGCCGCCGCCGCCGCCTGCTACGATGTGAGCCAGCTCGGCGTAAGAAGTGTTGCCCAGGATCTGGGCGGGCTGTGCAATGATGACAGTGGCGCGCTGGGCGACAGCGAAGAGGCCTGCAGAGGCGGGCCCCATGATCCAGCCGACGATCAGCGGCGCGATCCGGCCGGCCAGTTCGCTGAGTGTGACATCGGCATTGCTGGCGATCAGGAAGCGCCAGATCCCCGGGTTTTCCAGCGCGACTTCACCGGCCTGCGGGTTCCACAGGCTCGCCCCCAGGCGGCGCGCGGCGAACCAGAAACCCATCGCCCACAGGACCGCGAATTCGGCAAGGGCGGCCAGCAGCCAGACGACCAGGAACGACTTGATGCCCCATCCGAAGGCAATCACGATCAGGGCCCCGCCGAGGCGCACGATGGGCTGGACGAGGTTATGGAGCCCGATCAGGTCGAACCGCCCGATCAACTGGAGATAGCCTGAAGGGGTCGAACGGACCGAACCGAGCACTGCGAAGGAATAGACCTGTGCGAAAGCCATGGCCTTGGGTGGCCAGCCCAGATGCGGACCGACGAACTGCGCCAGTGCCATGGCAGAAACGATCGCAAGGGCACCGCCCGCAAGTTCCACCCCGGCGCCGAAGCGCAGCAGACGGCCGAGCCGGTGGTTGTCGCCTTCGCGATCGGCCTCTGCACCGTAGCGCACGATGGCCTGCCAAGAGGGGAATTCCACGATGCCGCAAACCGTGGTGACATAGGCATGAACGAGCACCAGCACCCCGTACTCGGTCGGTCCGAGGAAGCGCGTTGCCAGAACGAGGTAGATGAGGCTGATCAGGCCCGCCCCGGCCTTGCCCCCCACGACGAGTCCAAGCCCCTTGAAAATACGTTGGATTCGGCCGACGTGCGGCTCGACTTCGGTAGGCAAGCAGGAATCCCGGAATTGGTCAGTTTCGCCCTGTGAGGCGGGGCCCATTTGCAACAAATGCGCGCCCATGACCAGAGACTTGATGCGCTTGCCGCGATCAGGCCGATACGAGGTGCAAATGACGCCGGGATCTTTCGCGCCCATGCGTAAAGTCGACGATGGCCATAGCGGCCCGGACCGAGGACGGCGTGTTGGTCAGATCGAAGCTTTCAGCGAACATCTCTTCCTGAATCCGCCGGTAGTGCGTTTCGTGCAGGTCCTCGGCCCGGGATAGGGCTGCCGAAAGCTGGTCGGGGCTGACGATCACTTCGCCGGCGCGCCAGTGATGGAAGTTGGGATCACCGGTCCAGTCATGCTGCTGCGAATTGAGGAAGATACACGGGCGCGGCCGCAGGAGGAACTCGTAGACCTGGCTGCTGGCGTCGCCAAGATAGAGGTCGGCCCCCAGGGTATAAGTCATGTCGGTGGAGGCGCGGCTGCCCAGATCGACATGGATGTTGTCGCCGCGAAGGAAGCGTTGCGGAATTTCTCCGGCCCGGTCGATGGTGAGCTTGTCGATCGTCACCACGAAACTGCGCTGGAAGAGCATGACGTGCGGGGCAAAGATCAGGCCGAGGCGATCGTTGTCCATGAAGTGCTCGAAAACGCGGTGCCCGTGCTTGTACCAGGAGGACAGGTGGGGCGAAGGATGCGGGTTGTAGATCACCGTCTGTTGCATGTCCGGCATGAAGCGATGCGGCATCTTGTCGCGTGCAAGGTCGAATTTCGGATAGCCGACGATGGTGATTGCCTCCGGTGAAACCTGGGCTTCCCGGATCAGGCGGTCGCGGATCTTGGGCCCGGAACACAGGACGTGATCGAAGCCCGCACTGGCCTTGTCGAAGCCGATCGCCCGGTCGCCCGCGCCATGCCGGGTGTGGATGATCGCAAGGTCGCGAAGACCGTACCGGGTCTTTAGAAGGAGCGAGGTCTTCTCAGCAACGACGAGGACGTCGAGCTTGCGGAAGAAGTCGAGATTGTCGCGGTAGATCAGGATTTTCTGTGCCGGGATGACCTTGCCCAGCAGCCGGTCGAGACGGCGCGTCGCGGCGCAGGGTTCAAGCTGCACATGCTCGATCCGCGTGCCGATCCGATCGCCTCCGATGCGCATGACTTCGCGGGTCAATGCGGCATTTGTGGTGGCAACCACGATCTCGCCTTCGAAGCCGCCATCGGCGAGCGCCATTGCGATCGGCAGACTGTGGGCAATCTGATGGATCTGGTCGTGGTTGAACAGGAAACCGATGCGCATGGTCACATGACGGCGCGCTTCGCGGCAATCCTCAGTCACGAGCAAAATAAATTTTTCGAAGAACGATTTCGCCTCTGGCCGGCACGGGTTTCGTCCCGCGACTGCGGAGCGGGTCAAGCGGCGGCGTCCTTGTGCCAGAGCTATTGGGAACCGTATCGATGAGGATGCTTCGCCTCGCCGCCGTAGCGGCGGTGTTCAGCGTATTGGCTGTCAATGTGACAGGTGGAGCGCCTGCCGCAGTCGCACCCGCGGCCGGGCAGCCCATATCGGTTGAGCTTCCTTCCGAACTCTCCGTCATGACCTATAACGTGAAGGGCTTGCCCTGGCCGATTGCCTTGGGGCGTTCCTCTGCACTGATGGAGATCGGTCGCCGGTTCCGGCACCTTCGCGCGCTGGGAAAGCAGCCCCACGTCGTGCTGCTGCAGGAGGCGTTCATTCCCGAAGCGAAGGCCCTGGGCGCCATCGGAGGTTATGCCTACATGGTGACCGGCCCCCAGCCGCGCGATTCATCGGCGGTGCCGACGCCGACGCTGGATCAGGATTTCCGCGCCAGGCTTCATTGGGGCAAGGGTGAGGGCGAAGGAAAATGGGTGGACAGCGGGCTGGTGATCCTGTCCGACTATCCCATCGTCGCGACCGCGAAAATGGCCTTTCCGCAAGACGCCTGCGCCGGGTATGACTGCCTTGCAACCAAAGGTGCCGTGCTGGCGCGGATCAAGGTTCCCGGCGTCGAAACGCCGGTGACGGTCGTCGACACCCATCTCAATTCCCGTCATGCATCGGGTGTTTCCACGCAGCGCGCGAACGAGGCCTATGCCTGGCAGGTCGGGGCGCTGCGACAATTCGTGGCGAAGCAGGTCGATCCCGAATCCGACGTCATCTTCGGCGGCGACTTCAATCTAGGACATGACACCGACCGCCTCGCCGCCGCATCGCGTGACGGCGGCCTTCTCCCCGGCAGTCAGGAAGCCATTGCCACGATCGGGGGGCGAGCCGATACGCGCTCGGACACCGACTTCGGCTTGGTCCGCAACCGCGCCAAGGACAAGGAGTACTTCCGGGCGGGGAAGGGCGCGCATTTGCAACTGACTGGTTTCGATATCCCTTTCGGTGTCGATGAAGGCGGCTTCTCTCTCTCGGATCATCTGGGCTTCGTCGCCGACTTCAAGCTTCGCTGACGCCCGATATTCCTGCGGCCTTGTACCGGTCGTGGTGCGAAAGGCGGCAGGACCTGCCAAAAACCGATACTATCTGTGCTTCCGGGAAGGTTCGAGGTTGAAAAGTGCGCGACTCTCGTCTGTGGAGGCGCAGACCATTTGACATGCGAACCGGAGTTCTAACGCACCATGGACGAAAACCTGCGCAAGGCGGCTCTCGAATACCACCTTTTCCCGCAGCCGGGAAAGCTGAGGATCGAGCCGACCAAGCGCATGGTCAACCAGCGCGACCTTGCCCTGGCCTATTCGCCCGGCGTTGCAGCACCTTGCGAGGAGATCGCCGCGGATCCGGACAAGGCGGCTGACTACACCGCGCGCGGCAATCTCGTTGCGGTCATCTCGAACGGTACGGCAGTGCTGGGCCTGGGAGCGATCGGTGCGCTTGCTTCCAAGCCGGTGATGGAAGGCAAGGCGGTCCTCTTCAAGAAGTTTGCGGATATCGACGTCTTCGACATCGAAGTCGACACGACCGACCCAGACCGGTTCGTCGATGCCGTCTCCTTGCTCGAGCCGACCTTCGGCGGCATCAATCTTGAGGATATCAAGGCCCCGGAATGCTTCGCCATCGAGGCGGCATTGCGCGAGCGGATGAACATTCCGGTCTTCCACGACGATCAGCACGGCACTGCCATCGTCGTGGCTGCCGCGGTGCGCAATGCGCTGGTCCTGCAGGGCAAGAGCCTTGGCGAGGCCAAGCTGGTGACGTCGGGCGCCGGAGCTGCCGCGCTCGCCTGCGTCGACCTGCTGGTATCGATGGGCCTGCCCGCCGAGAACGTCACGCTGACCGACAAGGACGGCGTGATCCACGCAGGGCGCGAAGGCATGTTGCCGAACATGGCGCGCTACGCCCGCCAGACCGATGCGCGTACCCTGCCGGAAGTTCTGCCCGGCGCGAATGTGTTTCTCGGCCTGTCCGCGCCCGGCGTGCTCAAGCCCGAATGGCTGCCGCTCCTGGCCGACAAGCCGCTGATCTTCGCGCTGGCCAATCCCGAGCCGGAGATCCTGCCCGACATCGCGCGCGCCTCGCGACCCGATGCCATCATCGCCACGGGCCGCTCCGACTTTCCCAACCAGGTCAACAACGTCCTGTGCTTCCCTTACATCTTCCGCGGCGCGCTGGACGTCGGGGCGACGACGATCAACGAGGAGATGAAGGTCGCCGCAGCCGAGGCGATTGCCTCGCTGGCCCGTCTCCCCGCCCATGAAAGCGTCGCGCAGGCTTATGGCGGACGCAAGCTGGCCTTCGGGCCGGAATACATCATTCCCACGCCGTTTGATCCGCGCCTGATCGCCGAGATCGCCCCGGCAGTGGCCAAGGCGGCGATGGACAGCGGCGTGGCCCGCCGTCCGCTCGACCTTGAAGTCTATCGTCGCTCGCTGGCGCAGAAGAATACCCGTTCCGCGCAGCTGATGATGCCGGTATTTGAGGCAGCACGCGGATCGCAGACGCGTATCGCCTATGGTGAAGGCGAGGACGAGCGTGTCCTGCGCGCAGTGCAGGACGTTCTGGACGACGGCATCGCCCGCCCGGTCATCGTGGCGCGCCGCCGCATTCTCGAACGACGCCTTCCTGAACTCGGCCTGCGCTTTGAGCTCGACCGCGATGTCGAGGTGATCGATCCGGAGACCGATCACGCGATCATCGAACCGCTGGTCGAGGCCTATCGCAATGTTGCAGGCCGCAAGGGCGTGCCGGCGCCCGAAATCGTGCGCCATATCTATCGTCGCCCTACCGTGACCGCCGCGATGCTCCTGCGTACCGGTCAGGTCGATGCTGCCCTTGTCGGCGGCAACTCGGAATACTGGGGGCAGATGGAATACGTGCTGCGGATCATCGACCGCGCGCCGGGTGCGCAGCGCGTCTATGCGCTTTCAGGCCTGATCCTCGATGCCGGTGCGCTGTTCATCACCGATACGCACATGGTACCCGAGCCGACGCCCGAGCAGATCGCCGAAATGACCTTGCTGGCAAGCAGGGAGATCCGGCACTTCGGCCTGGAGCCGCGCGTTGCCCTGCTCTCGCACTCCAACTTCGGTGCCTCGCACAGCCCCAGTGCCCGCAAGATGCGGGCCGCGCTGGCCATGCTGCGCGAAAAGGCGCCCGATTTGGCAGTCGACGGCGAGATGCATGCCGACGCCGCGCTCTCGCAGCCGCTGCGTGAAAGGCTGGTGCCGGATACCCGTTTCGAAGGGCCAGCGAATCTATTGGTCATGCCCAACCTCGATGCAGCGAACATCACGCTCACCGCGCTCGGCGCTTCGTCTAGCTCACCGACCGTCGGGCCGATGCTGATGGGTCTGTCGCGCCCGATCCACGTCATGACCCCCAGCATGACCTCGCGCTCAGTCCTCAACATGACGACCATCGCCGTGTCCGAGGCCATGAACCGCGACCGCGCAAAGGGTGCGTAAGAAGTTCGATCAGGAGGTGCCTTGCGAGAAATCGCACTGCATCGGAAGCGAAGTGCCCCTTCGGGTTTAGCGACTGAGCGATCTCAGGAAAGGTGCCGGACTTGTGGCGCGGGGATCGGCGCTTGTCCGCGTGCTGCGGATCTGATATTTCCATAGTTCTCGAATCATCGGAGAATGTAGTGCAAGCCGAAATCGTGATCCGCGCACTTTCTGCGCTGGCCCAGGAGCATCGCCTGGCGGCCTTCAGGCTGCTGGTGCAGGCCGGTGAGGAAGGCATTGCCGCTGGTGCGCTTGCGGAAAAACTCGAGGTGCCGGCCTCCTCGATGAGCTTCCACCTTGCTCAACTGGCCAATGCCGGGCTTGTCAGCCAGAGACGTGAAAGTCGCTCGATCATCTATTCGGCAGACTATTCGGCGATGAACGGCCTGATGGAATATCTCACGGAAAACTGCTGCGGCGGTATTCCCTGCGGTCAGGAAACAACCTGCAATAGCGAAGCGAAGAGGAGGACGGCCTGATGAAGCGTTTTCACGTTCACGTCGGTGTCAGCGACATCGATCGCTCGATCGCCTTTTACAGCAGCTTATTCGGTAGCGCGCCGACAGTGACGAAGCCCGACTACGCGAAGTGGATGCTCGAGGATCCTTGCGTCAACTTTGCCATTTCGCATCGCGACGGCGCGGCCAAGGGAATCGAGCATGTCGGCATGCAAGTCGACGACAGGGCGGAACTTGCCGAGGTCCAGGGGCGGATTGAGGCGGCGGACGGTCCTGTCCTCGATGAAGGCGCGACGACTTGCTGTTATGCGAGGTCGGAAAAGAGCTGGATTGCAGATCCCGATGGCGTCGTCTGGGAAGCCTTCCTCACCGAGGGCGACAGCACGACATATGGCGGTTCGCCAGATCTGGGCGGTCTCGTTTCCGGCAAGGCGGACCAGAGCGCTTGCTGCGTCCCGCAGGTTGTTGCCGCGCCTGCCTCGTCCCCATCCTGCTGCTAGAGGGTGTCATGAGCCACACACCACTGAATGTGCTGTTCCTTTGCACCGGTAATTCGGCACGCTCAATCCTCGCCGAAGCTATCCTCAACCACGAAGGCAAGGAGCATTTCCGGGCTTATAGCGCGGGCAGTCAGCCGGTGGGCACGGTCAATCCATGGGCGATCCATACGCTGGAAACGCTCGGGTATCCGGTTGATGGCTATCGCTCCAAGAGCTGGAGCGAGTTCATCGACGGACCGGAATTCGATCTGGTGTTCACCGTTTGTGACAATGCTGCGGCGGAAAGCTGCCCTGTCTGGCCCGGCAGGCCGATAACCGCGCATTGGGGCATCCCCGATCCGGCCGCAGTCCAGGGGCACGATGCCGAAAAGGCCGCGGCGTTTCTGGAAGCCTACCGCATGCTCAAGCGGCGAATCGACCTGCTGCTTGCACTGCCGATTGCCAGCCTTGAAAAGATGGCTCTGCACGAGACTCTTCACGCCATAGGCCGGGACGCCGATCACCAATGAGTGAAAGCGCAGCGATAGCAGAGGCCCGTGCGGCGGGACTGGGCCTGTTCGAGAAATGGTTGTCGGTCTGGGTCGGCGGGGCCATCGTCGGCGGTATTCTGCTGGGGAACACGGCACCGCGCCTGTTCGCCGCGCTTGCCTCGTTCGAATATGCGTCTGTCAATCTCGTCGTTGCGGTCCTGATCTGGGCGATGATCTTCCCGATGATGGTCGCGGTGGATTTTTCCGCGGTGCGCCGCGTGGGAGAGAAGCCCAAGGGCCTGATCATCACTCTTGCCGTGAATTGGCTGATCAAGCCTTTCACAATGGCGGCGCTGGGCGTGGTGTTCTTCGAATTCATTTTCGCCCCTTACCTGCAGCCCAGCGATGCCCAGCAATATATTGCGGGCCTGATCCTGCTCGGCGCTGCGCCATGCACGGCTATGGTTTTCGTCTGGTCGCAGCTGACGAGGGGCGACCCTGCCTACACCCTTGTGCAGGTTGCGGTGAACGACCTTGTCATGATCGTGGCCTTCGCACCGATCGTGGCGCTGCTGCTGGGGGTGACCGATATCCTGGTGCCGTGGAACACGCTTTTGCTCTCCGTGGCGCTTTATGTCGTGGTGCCGCTCGCCGCCGGGGCTTGGGTTCGCCATCGCCTGCTGGCAACGCATGGTGGCGATGAAGGCGCGGTGAGCGAATTCACAGGGCGCCTGAAACCGCTTTCGATCCTGGGCCTGCTACTGACCGTCCTGCTCCTGTTCGGCTTCCAGGCGCAGACGATCCTGTCCCGGCCGCTGTTGATCGCGCTCATCGCAACACCAATCGTGATACAGAGCTACGGCATCTTCATGATTGCCTATGGCGCGGCCAAACTATGGAAAGTCCCGCATGCAGTTGCTGCGCCCTGTGCGCTGATCGGAACGTCGAATTTCTTCGAATTGGCTGTCGCCGTCGCGATCGGGCTTTTCGGCCTCGGCAGTGGAGCGGCGCTCGCGACAGTCGTCGGGGTGCTGGTGGAAGTGCCGGTCATGCTCTCGCTGGTCGCCTTCGCCAACCGGACGCGAGGGAGTTTCACCGCGGGCTAGCGCCGCTTTTCTCGCCATTCGCGTTGTGGGAGGAAGTCAATCCAACGGCGCGATAATCAGGCGAAGACCCTGCTTTTCCAGAATGGTGCGCATCTCATCGGGAATTCCGGGATCGGTGATCAGCACATCCACTTCGTCCAGACCGCATACGATGGCCCCGGAGGATGAGCGGAACTTGGAACTGTCGACCATCAGGATGACCTGCTCGGCGCGATCGATCAGGCGTCGCTCGGCTGCGACCAGAATGACGTCGGCCTGCATCACGCCCTGCGGCCCGACCGATGCCGCGCCCATGAACAGCTTGGGAGCATGGAAGCGCGGCATGGAGTCTTCGCCCGCGGGAGCCAGAACGATGTTCTGTTCGCGAAAGACCGTGCCCGATGGCAGGAGAACGCGCGTTCCGGCCTGCGGCAGCAATGCGTTGACGATGTGCAGCGAATTGGTGAGGACCTGAGTGTCCTTGCCGTCAAGGTGCGGGCACATCTGCAGCGTCGTTGTGCCTCCGTCGATCATGATCCCTTCGCCATTCGCACACAGGGCTGCCGCTGCACGGCCAATGGCCTTTTTTTGCGGCAGGTGGAGCGAAATCGATTGGTCGAATGGCGTGCCTGACAGGCGATGCGTATCCACGGGGCTTTCCGCGTCCGGCAGCTTTGCGCCGCCATGTACCCGAACGATGCGACCTTCTTCCTCGAGGCGCGTCAGGTCTCGCCGGATGGTGGCTGGCGATGCATCGAGGCAGGACTCCAGCTCGCGATACGTCACGAGCCCCGTTGCGCCTATGGCATTGAGAATGAGTCTTTCGCGTTCGGCCGAATGCATCGTGTTTCCCTGCCTATGCCTGCTCACGGATCTATTCGAGGCGCGATCTGCAAGGGACCGTTACATGTTGCGCGCCCCGCTCCGCAACTGTCAGTGTGTCGCCGCGTTTGCGTCCAGCATGTTGCCGAGTCCGATGATCACCGTTGAGCCGACCAGCAGTCCGATGCCGAGCCAGACCATCGTCCGCGTGCGAGTGCTCGCTCCCTTCCATTCCTTGAGGGCGAAACCCCAGAGCGTGGAGAAGAGGATGATCGATGCCATGTGCAGGGTCCAGGACGAGAAGCCGTAACGTCCCATCTGGCTTTCGCCCATGGTGTAGAAGAAGAACTGGAAATACCAGAGCGTGCCGCCAAGTGCGGCCAGAAAATAGTTCAGCAGAAGCGGCGCCTTCAAAGCTTTGGCGCCGGTGGCATGCGGGGTACCCGATCCCGGGTCGGCAATCGCACCGGGATCGGCGACTGCGCCGAAGTATTGCCCGAAGCTGCGATTGCGACGAATGAGAATGGCGCACCAGATGGCGTTCGTGGTGAGCCCGCCTGCAAGGACAACGCAGAGAACTGGCAGGCCCTGGTTGAGCGGATCGGTACCGGCGGCAAGCGTCAGGTCCCGGATGGGTTGGCCGGCGTCGAGGCCCCAGGCAAAGCAACCCGACATCACGCCTGAGAAGACGGCGATCAGCAGACCCTTGCGCAAGTCGAACTCGGCAACGCCCTCGCTCGCTTCGCCGCCCAGTTCCGCATCCTTCTTGTGGCCCGCGCGCGCGACGACAACGATGCCGGCAAGCGTGACGAGGATACCCATAAGTGTCAGCTGCCCACTGGTGCGCGAGGCGATTTCACCGAGGGTTCCGTGGAAGATGGGTGGGCCCATCGTCCCGATCACGGTCGTCAGCCCCAGCGCCACCGCCATGCCCAGCGATAGGCCGAGATAGCGCATGGTCAGGCCGAACGTCAGGCCTCCGAAGCCCCACATCGCGCCCCAGAACCAGCACCACCAGAGAGTCTTGCCCGGTGTCTGGACAAGCACTGCGAACAGGTCGTTGGTGCGCAGGGAAGCGAATAGCCAAGGCGCAACGGCCCAGGAAAAGATCCCCCCTGCCAGCCAGAAGACTTCCCATGACCACAGCTTGATGCGTTTGTAGGGAACATAGAAGCTGGCGGAGGCAAAGCCCCCCAGCCAATGGAACAGGACGCCAAGCGCCGGGTTGCCTCCCATCAGATTCGATCCCTTTCGCTCATTTATGCGAGAACGCTGCCGTCGATTTCTGCGATTTTCGTCGTTCCGGTCAGCGCCATGGCGACGCGCATTTCAGCTTCGATCAAGCCCAGCATCTTGGTGATGGCCGCCTCTCCGCCTGCAGCGAGGGCCCAGGCCCATGCGCGCCCGAGCAGCACGCCTTTCGCGCCTAGCGCCAGCATGCGCACGACGTCGAGGCCCGACCGTATGCCGCCGTCCGCAAGCACGGTCAGGCGGTCGCCGACGGCCTCTGCGATCGGAGGCAGGGCACGCGCGCTTGAAAGCACGCCGTCGAGCTGTCGGCCGCCGTGGTTGGAAACGACGATGCCGTCGGCCCCCAGCTCTGCCGCTTCGCGCGCGTCCTCGGGATCGAGAATGCCCTTGATGACCAGCGGCCCCTTCCATTCGGATCGAATGAAATCGAGGTCGCGCCAGTTGATCGAAGGGTCGAAGTTGGCGCGCATCCACGCGAAGAAATCCTCGATGCCGGTCTTGCCCTGCAGGACGGGTGCGACATTGCCCAGGGTATGCGGGCGGCCCCGAAGGCCAACATCCCAGGCCCAGCCTGGTCGCGCCAAGGCCTGAGCCGCGCGCCATGTCGCGCCCTTGAGTCCCGATGCTCCGGCCAGCCCTGTATGATAGTCGCGATATCGACTGCCAGGTACCGGCATGTCGACGGTAAAGACCAGCGTCGAGCAGCCTCCTGCTACAGCCTGCGCCAACAGGTCCTTCATGAACGCCCGGTCGCGGATCATGTAGAGCTGGAACCAGAACGGCTTGCTGGCGGCCGCTGCGACTTCAACCAGCGGACAGGCACCGACGGTCGAGAGGGTGAAGGGAACGCCGGCCTTTTCGGCCGCGCGTACGGCTTGGCATTCCCCGCGCCGGGCATTGAGGCCGGCAAGGCCGATGGGCGCAAGGGCAAGCGGCAGGGCCAGTTTCTGGCCGAACAGCTCGGTCGACAGGTCGAGCCGCGAAACATCGCGCATCACGCGCTGGCGCAGGGCCAGTCCGGCCAGATCCTCGACGTTCCGGCGCAAGGTTGCTTCGGCATAGGAGCCGCCGTCAATGTATTCGAACAGGAAGCGGGGCAGGCGCCGCCTTGCCGCTTCGCGAAAGTCGGGAACCGATGCGACGATCATGCTTCACCCCTTGCTACCGCTGCGCGCCATTTTGCCCGGTACGCTTGCAGGTCTCCTTCGAGAGGTTCAACCCGGCGCAGCCCCGCGGCCGGCTTGAGCAGGGGATTGATCAAACGCAGCGCTCCGAAAGAGACATCGTTGTGCGCATTGGCGACGAACACTTCGGTATCTGGCCGCAGTGCCGCAAGCGCCCGTACGAAGACTTCCGCCTCGGCAAAGCGTCCTTCGATGAGAAGTCGGCTTTTCGACCCGATGAGATCGAGCGAAGTGTCGGCCACGAGGGCGGCATAAAGGCAGATGGCCGCGCGGCGCGCGTACCAGGTGCCGGCCCATTCGACCGGAGCGTTGAGCCAGCAGGCCTTGCCCTGCGGGAAGGGGCCGAATCCCGGAGTAAGGGTGGGCATCATCACGGTTCCGCGTTCGAGCAGCGCAGGCACGGCTTCCATGAGTTTGGATTGATCGGGCTTGATATCGACCCTGCGCGTGTCGAGCTGGATGACGGTCTCGATCTCGCGCCCGCCCATGAAGCGGGCTGAAGGTACAGGCCAGCCATAGGCGTCGACATTGACCAGCGTGTCGCGCGCTTCGGACAGGGACGCGATCGATACGGTTTCGGCGGCCAGGCGCATCGCGATGAACCAGGTGCCGGTCGACAGGATCGTGGCTTCCTGCCGGGCGATCTGGGGGAAGCCGCGGGCGGCGAGCAGGGCGGCATTGGAATCGTGCAGTCCGGCATGGACCTGGATGCCCGCTGCCAGCCCCGTTTCGATGGCAAGGTCGGCGCGTAGCGGTCCGACCACCTGGCTGGCCTTGACCACCGGCGCGAATCGCTGCGCCCAGCCCATGCGTTCGGCCATGGGAGAGAAGCGAGCGTCGCTGGGGCACCACAAGTCGGTGTGGCAGCCAAGGCTGGTCACTTCGCTGACCGCCTTGCCCGTCAGGAACCAGGCCCAGTATTGCGACCAGGGGACAAGCGTCGCTCCCGCCATCTCCTGAGGGTAGAGGCGCGACATCCAGTAGACCTGCGCGCCGAGATTGAGGCCGTCGGGCAGGGCGGGGCTGCCGGTCAGCGCGAAGGAATCGCGCTCGCGGCGGTAGTCCGCCATTACCTCCTGCGGGATCGGCTGCTCATAGTCGAGCGGCGGGAACAGGGCTCCTTCGCTGCCCAGTGCAACGAAGCCGGCGCCATGGGCGACCGGGATGATCGCTTCGACGGGATGGGCAGAGAATGTCGCGAGCGTCGCCTTGAGCCATGCCGCAATCCCCGCGGCATCCAGACGGCGCAAGCCAGCATCTTCGCACGGAGCATTCGGGCGAACCTGCCGATCCAGCATTCGACCCTCGCGCGTCCACAAGGTAACCTTGCTGAGCGTCTTGCCGATGTCGACGACGATATAGGAACCGGTACCTGACATGCTCTCCCTTATGAGCATTGTGATCGAATATGATTGGTATCTATCGAATCAGATTGATTGTGGAAAGGGGCAATGTTAAGTGGGGCGCCATGAATACGATCACCGCGCCATCGCCCGTAGCCGCAATTCCTTTCGCTGTCCCGGAAAGCCGCTGGGACGAATCGGCCGCGGCATCGCTTGCTCCGGCAGAGCTTCTGCTCTACCGGTCCAACCTTCTCGGTTCGGATCTCACCGTCACCAATTTTGGCGGCGGCAATACCTCGGCCAAGTTGGTGGAGACCGATCCGCTCACGGGTGAGCAGGTCGAAGTACTCTGGGTCAAGGGGTCGGGCGGCGATATCGGTTCGATGAAGCTCGACGGTTTCGCGACGCTCTATCAGGAAAAGCTGCTCAGCCTCGAAAAGCACTATGGCGGGCCGGACGATGACGACAAGATGGTCGGCTACCTGCCTCACTGCACCTTCAATCTGAATTCGCGCGCGGCTTCGATCGATACGCCTTTGCATTCGCTGTTACCCTTTGCGCACGTTGATCACGTCCACCCGGATGCGATCATTGCGCTGGCGGCCTCTTCGGGGGGAGAGGCCGCCACCCGGGAAATCTGGGGCGGCAAGATCGGCTGGCTGCCCTGGAAGCGTCCGGGCTACACGCTTGGCGTGCAACTGCGCGATTTCGTCAAGGCTAACCCGCAGGTCGAAGGCGTGATGCTGGCCGGCCACGGGATCATCTGCTGGGCCGACAGCGCCCGGGCCTGTTACGAGCATACCGTCTCGCTCATCGCCGATGCGGCCAAGTACCTCAATTCCAGGCTTGCTGAAAGACCGGCTTTCGGCGGCGCCTCCGCTACTCTCTCCTCCTCGGCGGAACGCGCGGCCATCGCTGCCGACCTTATGCCTCGCCTACGCGGCCTGATGACCGGGGCGCGGCGTAAGGTCGGCCATTTTTCGGATGATGCCGAAGCGCTGGAATTCGTGAACTCGGTCGATTTCGAACGCTTGGCCGCGCTCGGCACATCGTGCCCGGACCATTTCCTGCGGACCAAGATTGCGCCGCTCACGCTCGATCCCGCACGCCTTCAGGATGATGCGTACCTGGCCGGGAAGGTCGCCGATTACCGGGAACTCTACGCCGCCTATTACGAGCGCTGCAAGCGTTCCAATTCACCGGCGATGCGCGATTCCAACCCGGTTGTCGTGCTGGTCCCGGGTCTTGGCCGCATCACATTCGCAACCGACAAGACCACCGCCCGCCTGGCCGGTGAGTTTTATGGCAATGCCATCAACGTCATGCGCGGAGCCGAGGCGATTGGCGATTACATCGCGCTCGACGAGCAGGAAGCCTTCGACATCGAATACTGGCTGCTCGAGGAAGCCAAGCTGCAGCGCATGCCTGCACCCAAGCCGCTGGTCGGCCGCATCGCTCTGGTCACAGGCGGTGCCGGCGGCATCGGGGCGGCCACCGCGGCGCGCCTGATGGCGGACGGGGCCTGCGTGATGCTGGCTGACCGTGACGAACAGGCTGTTGGTGAAGTGCGCGAAGGTTTTGCCCGCCAGTTCGGCAGCGATGTCGTTCGCTCCGTTGTTTGCGACGTGACGGATGAAGCGCAGGTAAGCGAGGCGTTCGCTGCCTGTGCCCGCGAATTCGGCGGACTCGATATCCTTGTCGCCAATGCCGGTATCGCTTCCTCGGCCCCGATCGAGGAAACGACCATCGCTTTGTGGAACCGCAATTACGACGTCCTGGCCCAAGGCTATTTCCTGAGCTCGCGCGCGGCCTGGCCGCTGTTGAAAGGCATGAAGGAGCAGGGCGGTTCTTCGGTCGTGTTCATCGGTTCGAAGAACGGTGTGGCTGCTGCCACCAATGCCAGTGCCTATGCTTCGGCGAAGGCGGCCGCCAACCACCTGGCCCGCTGCTTGGCTCTGGAAGGCGCGTCGCACGGGATTCGCGTCAATGTGGTGAATCCCGACGCGGTGATCCAGGGCAGCCGGATCTGGGACGGCGACTGGCGCAAGGAGCGCGCAGGCGCCCATGGTATTGATTCGGGCAAGGAACTTGAGGAACATTACCGCCAGCGCTCGATGCTCAAGCGTGACGTCCTGCCGTCCGACATTGCCGAAGCCGTCTATTTCCTTGCCAGCGACATGTCGGCAAAGTCGACCGGAAATATGATCAATGTTGACGCGGGTAACGCACAGGCGTTCACGCGATGACTTGAAGCGTATTGGGAGAGGGAGATCACATGTCCGGACGTTATCTGATGAAGGCCGCGCTGCTGGCGGCCGCTTGCCTGGTCACCCCGGCTTCGGCGCAAGGTTCCCTGCCTGCCGCCCGGATCGAGGGACCGGCGCAGGCCCCAGAAGGAGCCGCCGCCATCCCGCTTTACGGGAATGCGACGCCGGGTGCTCCCTCCGATGAGATCGCGACGCGGTTCATGGGCCGTGAGACCGTTCTGCGCAACATCACATACCCGACGCTGACGCCGGTCCTACCCGCCCCGGGCAAGGCCAACGGCACGGCGGTGATCGTCGCGCCCGGTGGCGGCTTCATGATGCTCGCGATGCAGAACGAGGGCTGGCGTGTTGCCCGTGCCCTTGCGGACAAGGGCGTTTCCGCCTTCGTCCTGAAGTACCGCCTCAAGACCACGCCGAAAGCGGACGCGGATTTCATGGCCGAAATGGGCAGGCTGATGAGCGAGGCAGCCAGTGGCGCCGGCAATGCGCCCGACATCAGCAATCCGCCGGCGACCGATGACGCGCTTGCAGCTCTGGCTCTGGTGCGCGGCCATGCAGCGCAATGGCACGTCGATCCTTCGCGGGTTGGCATGATCGGTTTTTCCGCCGGGGCCATGACAACCCTGCGGTCGGTGTTGAAGGCCGCTTCCGACGCCGATCCGGGAACGCAGGCGCCAGATTTCATCGGCTACATTTACGGGCCGATGGGCAAGGTCGACGTTCCGGCAGACGCGCCGCCGATGTTCGCGGCGCTGGCGATGGACGATCCTCTATTCGGCAATGGCGATTTCTCGATCGTTTCCGCCTGGCACGCGGCCAAGCGTCCGGTGGAACTGCACGCCTACCAGTCCGGCGGCCACGGCTTCGGTCTTGGGGCGCCCGGTACCACCACTACACTGATGATGGATGAGTTCCTCGCATGGATGGACATGCAGGGACTTTTAGAAGTGAAGGCACAACCATGAACATGCCCCTTTCCGCCGAACTGATCGCCGAGACAAATGCGCGCGACCTTGAAGCGCTGGAGGACGATTACGCAAGCCTCGGACGCAAGCTTGAGCGGGCCGGCATCGCCATCGATGCGATCAAGGAGCGGGTTGCCGACTTTTCCGTTGCGGTGCCGACCTGGGGGGCGGGACGTGGCGGCACGCGCTTCGCCAAGTTCCCGATTGCCGGTGAGCCGACCAATATCCACGAGAAGCTCGAGGATTGCGCAGTCATCAACCAGCTTTCACGCCTGACCCCGCGGGTTTCTCCCCATTTTCCCTGGGACAAGGTGTCCGACTACGGCGCGCTGCGCGAAGAGGCGGCGAGCCTTGGCCTTGGTTTCGATGCGGTGAATTCGAATACCTTCCAGGACCAGCCCGGCCAGGCGCAGAGTTACGCAACCGGCTCGCTCTCCTCGACGGTCGCCGCAACGCGCCAGCAGGCTGTCGAGCATAACATCGAATGCATCGAGATCGGCCGCCAGCTCGGCTCTACCGATCTTACCGTCTGGGTCGGCGACGGCACCAATTTCCCCGGACAGCAGGACCTGGCGCGCAGTCTCGACCGCTACCTTGACGCGGCAGCGCAGGTCTATGCCGCACTGCCCGATGACTGGCGGATGCTGCTTGAACACAAGATGTTCGAGCCGGCGTTCTATTCCACCGTGATCAGCGACTGGGGCTCCTCGATGCTTGCGGCGCAGGAACTGGGCCCCAAGGCCAAGTGCCTTGTCGACTTGGGCCACCATGCGCCCAACGTGAACATCGAGCAGATCGTTGCCCGCCTGCACCGCTTCGGAAAGCTGGGCGGTTTCCATTTCAACGACAGCAAGTATGGGGACGACGATCTGGATTCCGGTTCGATCAATCCGCACCAGCTGTTCCTCGTCTTCAATGAGTTGGTCGAAGCCGAACTGAACCCGCGAGAGGGCTTCAATCCCAGCTACATGATCGACCAGTCGCACAACGTGACCGATCCGATCGAATCCATGCTTTCATCCGCAGAGGCGATCGCTGCCTGCTTTGCCAAGGCACTGCTCGTCGATCGCGAGGCTCTGCACATGGCCCAGGAAGCGAATGACACGATGATGGCCTTCCAGGCGTTACGCCGGGCCTATAACGTGGATGTTTCGCCGATCCTGGCCAGGGCGAGGCTGGAGAATGGTGGCGCGATCGACATGCTGGGCACTTATCGTGAAAGCCGCTGGCGCGATCGCAAGGCGCAGGAGCGCAAGGCCGTCGGTCTGGGCGCAGGGATCGTCTGAACCCGAGCAGTCCTGTCGGCGCTGCGCCCTGTGCAGGTCGCGCCCCTGTTTCCAAGCTCAATACCAGAACCGATTTCCGGGAGACCTCATGCCGCGCCTTTCGCTTCGTATCGTTCTGTGCCTCGCTACTGCGCTGAGCACCTTGCCCGTTCATGCCGAGAGCAGAGACGATGCCGCCGAGGTCGCGCCTTCAACACGGCCGGAGCCCTCCCTGGAACAGGCGTTCAAGGACCCGCCCAGTTCCGCTCGACCTCGCGTCTGGTGGCACTGGATGAACGGCAACATCACCAAAGACGGGATCCGCAAGGATCTGGAATGGATGAAGCGCGTCGGTATTGGTGGTCTGCAGAACTTCGATGCGAACCTTCAGACGCCGCAGATCGTCGATCATCGCCTCGTGTACATGACACCGGAATGGAAGGACGCCTTTCGGTTCGCCGCACACGAAGCCGATCGCCTCGATCTGGAACTGGCGATCGCGGCTTCACCGGGCTGGTCGGAGACCGGGGGGCCCTGGGTCAAGCCGCAGGATGGTCTGAAGAAGCTGGTCTGGAGCGAAACGACCCTCGCAGGTGGCCAGCGCTTCGTCGGCAGGCTCGCATCGCCACCGGGAACCACGGGCCCTTTCCAGACCCTTCATCCGCCTGTGACCATCGAAGAGATCATATCTGGGGTGCCCGCAGAGACAGGCGGCGTCTCATACGCAGGCGAGGTTGGGGTGCTGGCTTTTCCGGTTCCCGATATCGCTTCCCTGCCGGTTCCACGCGCGCTTGACGGCGCAGGCAATGTCCTTGCTGGCAAGGCGCTCGTCGACGCGGACATCGCCGGGGGCGTGACCCTGGCGCGCGTGGACGGCAAGGCCCCGTTGCTCAGGCTCGATTATCAGCGCCCGGTCACGGTTCGTTCGGCGACGGTCTTCGTTCCCAATGTCAGGATACCCTTTGCCGGCGCGGCCTTTGCCGGAACTCTGGAGTCGAGCCAGGATGGCAAGACCTGGACGCCCATAAAGGCACTCGAACTGAGCAATGTGCCGACGACGATAAGCTTCGCCCCCGTCGAGGCGGCACATTTCAGGCTTGTTCTCAATCCAGGCCAGCCAGACGCGGCGTTAGGCTCACCGGCGCCGGGAGTCGCTGGAAACGATCTCTTCGGTGCCATTGCGAGCAAAAGGGCCGGTCAACCGATCATGGTCGGCCAGTTCGAACTTCACAGCGATGCGCTTGTCGACCGTTATGAAACCAAGGCCGGCTTCGTGATGAGCCGCGACTACTATGCGCTTGTTGGACCGCACGACAATGTAACCGGCGTCGATCCGGACAGCGTCATCGACCTGACCGACAAGCTCAAGGCCGACGGTACGCTCGACTGGGCCGCGCCGAAGCTCCCGGCGGGTCAGCACTGGCGTGTCCTGCGGCTTGGCTATTCGCTGCTCGGTACCACGAACCATCCTGCTCCGCCCGAGGCGACCGGACTGGAAGTCGACAAGTTCGATGGCGAAGCCGTGCGCGAATATCTTGAGCACTACATCGGCATGTACAAGGATGCCGCCGGGCCCGATATGGTCGGCAAGCGCGGGGTCAGGGCTCTACTCACCGATTCGATCGAGGTCGGTGAGGCTAACTGGACGCCCAGAATGCTCGAGCAGTTCCAGCGACTGCGCGGTTACGATGCGCGGCCCTGGCTTCCGGCCCTTACCGGCACCCTCGTCGGGACGCGCGAGCAGTCCGACCGGTTCCTCTACGATTATCGCCGGACCCTCGCGGATCTGCTTGCCAGCGAGCACTACGGGACCGTGGCCGATGTAGCGCATGAAAATGATCTCAAGGTCTATGGCGAGGCCCTGGAAGATCACCGTCCCATGCTTGGCGATGACATGGCCATGCGCAGCCATGCCGACATTCCCATGGCCGCCTTGTGGACCTTCAATCGCGACGAAGGTCCCCGGCAGACACTGATTGCCGACATGAAGGGGGCCGCTTCGGTTGCCCACCTCTATGGACAGAATCTCGTCGCTGCGGAATCCATGACCGCATCGATGGCGCCCTGGGCCTTTGCGCCAAAGGATCTGAAGCGTTTCATCGATCTGGAATTCGTGACCGGGGTGAACCGACCGGTCATCCATACGTCGGTCCATGTGCCGGTGGATGACAAGAAGCCCGGGCTCTCGCTGGCCATCTTCGGCCAGTACTTCAACAGGCAGGAGAGCTGGGCGGAAATGGCGCGGCCGTGGGTCGACTATATTGCGCGCAGCTCGTTGCTCCTGCAGACGGGGCGCAATGTGGCAGATGTCGCCTATTTCTATGGCGAGGAAGCTCCGTTGACGGGGCTGTACGGTGATGAACCGGTGGCTGACGCTCCGGTGCGCTATGCCTACGATTATATTAACTTCAATGCCTTGACCGAACTTCTTGCCAACGATGGCGAAGATTTGGTCGCACCGAGCGGGGCTCGCTACAAGACCATCTATCTCGGTGGCTCGTCCAGTCACATGACCTTGGCGGCGCTCCGAAAGCTGGCCGCACTCGTCGTTGGCGGCGCGACTGTGGTCGGCAAGGCGCCCATCGCGACGCCGAGCAACACGAGCGCACAGGAAGGCGATCTGACCGAATGGTCATCGCTGGTCGCCAGGCTCTGGCCGGGAAGCGGCGATGCCCGCGTCGGCAAAGGCCGCGTGATAGCCTCGCAAGATATCGAAAGCGCGCTGCAGGCGATGGACGTTGCGCCCGATTTCACTTTCACCGGTGCCGACGCCGGGGTGAAGATCCCCTTCGTCCATCGCCGTGACGGGAAGGGAGAGATCTACTACCTCGTCAATCAGCAGGAAGCGGCTCAGTCCATCGAGGCGCACTTCCGTGTCACCGGCAAGCAGCCTGAACTCTGGCATCCCGAGACGGGCAAGAGCGAACCGATCAGCTACCGCATCAGCGGCGGCGAAACCGTAGTGCCATTGCATTTGGACGGTGACGAGGCGGTCTTTGTCGTCTTCCGCAAGGCGGCTGCAAGGGATCGCGTGACGCTTGCCCGGCAGGGCGAACGGGCTGTTGCGACGCTGGACGGTGCATGGCAAGTCGCGTTTCAGGCCGACCGCGGAGCACCGGCAAGCATCGAGCTTGCCCGACTCGAACCGCTCGACAAGAGCGCCGATCCCGGCGTGAAATACTTTTCGGGAATAGCGACTTACTCCCGTAATTTCAGGGTAACAGGAAAGTACGGAGAGGGCAGGTCCCTGTGGCTCGACCTTGGCAGGGTCGGTGATCTTGCACAGGTCTCCGTAAACGGCGTGGACGTCGGAACGGCATGGCATGCGCCCTATCGCCTCGATATCGGCAAGGCCGTTCGCAAGGGGCAGAACACCCTGGAAATCCGCGTTGCCAATACCTGGGTCAATCGCCTGATCGGCGACCAGCAGGAAGGCGCGCAGAAGATCACCTGGACCGCAATGCCGACGTATCGCGCGGATGCCCCTTTGCGCCCGTCCGGCCTGATCGGTCCCGTACGCCTGATCGAGGAAACCACGGGCGGGCATTGACGAGCGACGCCTTGCCAAGGCGGGGCGCGCGGATCAAAGCTCGAAGGATGGTTACGCCAAGCCCCGATCCCGCGCCGCGCTCAAGTCAGCACCAGATCGATCCACGCGCCATGCTCACATTCAGGGCGGTGTGCGAGGCCGGTTCGATCAGCGGCGCTGCGCGGCTGCTCAACATTTCGCAGCCTTCGGTGTCCAACACGATAGCCTTGCTCGAAAGCAGGCTTGGCACAGTCCTGTTCGAGCGCGGTCGCGGCGGTATTACATTGACCGAGGAAGGCATTGCCCTGCGTCGGCGTGCCGATTCTCTGGCCATCCTGCTCAGGGACACCGCGAGCGAAGTTCAGCACGCCAGCCAGCGCATCGCCGGGCCTTTGCAGATCGGCGGCACGCCTGGTGCCCTGCTCACATTGTTGCCCGGCGCGATCAAGCGGGTGGAAGAGCTTGTCGGTGAGTTTGCCCTGAGCGTCGTCGAACGGCCCGATGCGCAGCTCTTCGAGATGTTACGCTTGGGCGAGATCGAGCTGGCCTTCGTCACCACCCAAATCGAACGGCTTCCTCCCGATATTCTGGGAACGACGTGCACGCGCGATCCTTTCGCATTGATCGTGGGGGCCCAGCACGCGGAAATGCCCGACGCAATTTCCCTGCGCGACGTCGAGCACTGCCGCTGGGTGCTGCCCGAGGCGAGAGGTGCCTTTCGCCGCCAGGTCGATGCGCTTTTCATTTCCGCGGGTGTAGCGGTTCCCGGGACGGTCATTCGCTGCGATTCGCTCCTCACCACGCGCGCCATCGTGCGGGAGACAGACCGGGTAACGGTCCTCCCACGCACCGTGGCTCTCGATGGAATTTCAAGTGGCTCGCTTCGAGCCGTTGCGATCAAGGAAGCGGTGTTCGAGCGCAGCGTCGGTGTCTTGCGCATTTCCGGGAGAAAGCTGTCTCCTCTTGCCGAAGCGATGGTCCAGGCTCTTGCCGCAGAAATATAGTCTGTGACTATGGCAATTATAAATATCATTATTTTACTTTAGGTCACCGGCTTGGGTAAAACGCGTTCAACCGAAGAGAACCGAGGGAGAGCGCGATGCGGACCCTGATCCGCCGAGTTTCCATTTTCGATGGCACGGGCACTGCGTCGCAGCTCGGCAGCGTCCTTGTCGAAGGCGAGCGTATCGTGCGCGTGGCGATGGGCGGGGATGCCCTGTCCGGCGAGGCAGCTGAAGTCGTGATCGATGGCTTGGGCAAAACGCTCATGCCGGGCATGGTCGATGCGCATACGCACCTGACCTGGGCCTCCTCGGTCGAGAAGATCTATCACCAGTTCATCCTGCCCGCTGAAGAACTCAAGGGCGCGGCATGGCGCAACGCCCGCGTGCTGCTCGATCATGGCTTCACCAGCCTCTATTCGGCGGGCGCCCTGAGCGACAAGGTCGAACCCGAGCTGGCCGCCGCCATCGCCGCAGGCGATACGCCGGGGCCGCGCCTTGTGCCCTCTACGCTCGAGCGCAGCCCTGAGGGCGCTGAAGGCGTCGAGACCGGGGATGTCTTCAACGGCCGTGGGCCAGATGCGATGAAAGGCTTCGTCGCCTACTGCAAGGACGAAGGCGTCAGGTCGATCAAGCTCGTGGTCTCAGGCGAGGATGCTCTCAAGCCCGGATCGGCCATGGATGTCCTTTATACCCGTGAGGAGATGATGGCCGCCGGCGAGGCGACCCGTGAGGCCGGCTTGTGGATAGCTTGCCACACGTACTCGCCCGAAGCGATCGGACTTGCGCTCGATGCTGGCGCGCGCATTCTCTATCACTGTTCCTTTGCCGACGAGGCGACCATCGAGCGCATGGTGGCCGAGAAGGACAGGTTTTTCTATGCACCGGGTGCGGGCGTCTCTGTCGCGGCGCTGGAAGCCAGCCCGCCTCCACACGTCGATATGTCCCACATGAAGGCCAGCGCAGCCCAGCGCATGGAGCTTGAAGGCAAGCTCGTTCCCGAGCTGAAGAGGCGCGGCGTACGGGTACTGATCGGCGGCGATTACGGCTTTCCCTTCAATCCCAACGGCCGCAATGCCCGTGACCTCGAACATTTCGTCAAGTATTTCGGTTTCACGCCGGCGGAAGCCCTGCGTTCTGCAACGCAATACGGCGGCGAGCTCATGGGCCTCGATGTTGGCCTCGTCCGCGAAGGGTATCTTGCCGACCTCCTGCTTGTGGATGGCGATCCGACGCAGGATGTCGCGATCCTTCAGGACAAGGATCGCCTTGCGATGATCATGAAGGGCGGTGTCCTCTACAAGGCACCTGCCAACCTGGAAGCAGTTGGCTGAACCCATGATCATTGATGTCGTTATCGTGGGGTGCGGCCCGGTGGGCGCACTGGCAGCGAACCTTCTCGGCCGCGCGGGATTGTCTGTCCTCGTGCTCGAGAAGGAACTGGAGCACTATCCGCTGCCGCGCGCAGTCCATCTCGACCACGAGATGATGCGCCTCTTCCAGTCTGCAGGTGTTATCGACCGTGTCGAAAATGACATGGTGGCGACTGACGGTCACCTGCATGTCGGTGCCGACCATGGCGTGATCCGCTACATGGGCACGGTCGGCAAGCCGCGCCCGTTCGGATGGGCCAACGATTACTTCTTCTACCAGCCCGAGCTTGAAGCGCATCTGCGGGATGGCTTTGCAGCCCTGAAAAATGTGGAGATGAAGCTGGGCGCTACCTTCACCGACCTGGTCCAGAACGGCGACGCCGTCACCGTTTTCTATGAACTGCATGGCAAGATCGAGGAAGTGACGTCGCGCTGGGTAATCGGCACCGACGGTTCGCGCAGCGCAGTGCGCAAGGCGCTCGGCGTTAGACTTGACGACCTCAAGTTCGAGGAACCCTGGCTTGTCGTGGACGCCGAAGTCGAGGGCCCGGTCACGTTCCCCGAAATCACGGGCGTTCCTGCCGATGCGGATCTGCAACGCCTTTCGGTGATGATGTGCGATCCCGACCGTCCGGCGACGGTCGTTCCCGGAAGGCGCAATCATCGCCGATGGGAATTCATGCTGCTGCCGGGCGAAGACGATGCGGCGATGATGCAGCCGGAGAAAGTCGGCGAGCTTGTCGGTGCGTGGATGGCAGATGTCCCTCACCGCATCGTGCGTGCGGCGACTTATCGTTTCCACGGCCTCGTGGCCGAGCAGTGGAAAATGGGGGCCGTCTTCCTTGCCGGCGATGCGGCCCACCAGACGCCGCCGTTCTTCGGTCAAGGCATGTGCCATGGGCTGCGCGATGTCGCCAACCTGGCCTGGAAAATGGATGCGATTGTCAATCGCGGCGCCGATCCGGCCCTTCTCGATACCTATCAGCAAGAGCGCGACCCCCATGTGCGCGCCGTGATCGGCGCGGCAGTCGATGCCGGGCGCTACATCTGCGAGCTCGACCGCGAAAGGGCGGCCGCACGCGATGCCGAAATCCGCGAGAAGGCGAGGCAGCGCAAGGGAGAGACCGCTCACGACCTGATCCCGGCGATTGAGCGCGGGGCTGTCTTGACGGGCACGACCGGTGCGGGCGAACGCTTCGTGCAACCGATCCTGGAGGACGGCGGCAAGTTGGACGAATTTACCGGTCAGGGTTGGCGCCTGTTCGTGCGCGGCGTTCCCTTCGTCGTTGAAGAGCCGGGCCTTGCGGTGTTCGCCGCCGCCGATCTTCCCGACAATGGGGCCATCCTGTCCTGGCTTGATGCGCGACGGGTCGATGCGGTCCTCGTGAGACCCGATCACTATGTGTTCGGCACAGCCACTGGGGACTTCGCAGCCTTGCTTGCTGCCCGGCGGCAGATGCTATTTGCAGAACAGGAATTGACCGCATGACCCTGACGCTTGAACTGGCACAGGCCATCATGGCCGGTGCACTCGCCGAGGCTCGGCGACGCAAGGCGAAGCCGCTGGCGGTTATCGTCCTCGATGCAGGCGCGCATCCGGTCGCTTTCGCTCGCGAAGACAAGGCCAGTCTGTTTCGCTTCGACATCGCGCGGGCCAAGGCGAGCGGCGCCATCGGCATGGACGCCGACACCTCGGTGCTTGCAGAACGCGCCAGGAGCAACCCGGTGTTCTTCCACAGCGTGAGCGATGTTGTCGGCGGGCAGATCGCCTTTTCGCCCGGCGGCGTCGTCATCCGCAATGCGCTTGGCATGGCGATCGGCGCAGTCGGAATCAGCGGAGATACCGGCGAATGCGACGCCGAATGCGCCCATGCCGGCATAGCCGCAGCAGGACTTTCCAGGGAGACGATCTCGTGAAACTGCGTAGCATCGAACTGGCGCTGCCCGATCCGTCCGGCGCCGCCGCATTCATGATCGAAATCTGGGGGATGGCCCCGGCAGAGGTGCGCGGCGATACGCATTACCTGCGTGGGTCAGGTTCGTTTCCCTATCTCGTTGCCTTTGAAAAGTCGGAAGAAGAATTCGTGCGCTCGACCACTTTCGTGTGCTCGGGCGATGAACTCGGCGATCTCAAGAAACGCGTGGCCGAGACCGGATGGCCGGCTCGGCCCAGCCGAAGCGAGGACCCGGGCGAAGGCGAGGGAATTCTCGTCGAATTGCCGGAAGGCGAGATCCTGCGTTTCCTGGTCGATTCCGCCGAAGTGGAGCCGATCGACGGCGGGGACCTTCCCGTCAAACTCACCCATGTCGTCTTCAATTCGGCCGATGCCGAAGCGACTGGCCACGCGGTCGAGGATGTGCTGGGCTTTCGCGTATCGGACCGGACCAAGGGCATGGTCTTCGTGCGTTGCAACGACAGCCACCATTCGACGGCCTTTGCCCGGGCAGGCTTCAGCTCGCTCAATCACATCGCTTTCGAGATGGCTGACATCGATGCGGTCATGCGCGGCATCGGGCGACTGCGCGACAGCAAGCTCGCTCCGGCGTGGGGACCGGGTCGTCATGGACCGGGTGCGAACGTCTATGCCTATTACATCGCGCCTTTCGGTCCGGTGATCGAGTTTTCGACCGCCGTCGAAAAAGTGCCCGATGACTACAAGGTCGGCACGCCCGAGGACTGGACCTGGCCGCCCAACCGCATCGACCAGTGGGGCATCTCGGACAAGGACTTCGGCGGTCTTCGCGCAGCCGAGGAGCGGTTCCGCTTCCGCCGCGACTGGGATGCCGCTCCGCTTGGAAATTAACCGCCGCACGCTGGTTTTCGGCGCGACCTGCCTGGCCCTTTCCAGCAGGAACGCAGGCGCCGCGGACCTCATCGGCAGGGGAGAACAACGAATGATCACGTATATCAGTTTTGAACGGCCCGACGGTACGACCAGTTTTGGCCGCCTTCAAGGCGACAGGGTTCTCGACCTCGGTGCACCGGGCACGGCGGCATGGATCAAGGATTGGATTGACGGCGATCTTGCCGAGCTGGGCGTTTCCGGCGAATTCGATTACACCGCCGTCAAGCTCCTGCCCGTCATTCCCAACCCGGGCAAGATCCTGTGCGTCGGATTGAACTATGCGACGCATGTGGCCGAAACCGGCCGCGAGCAGAAGGAACACCCGGCGATCTTCACGCGCTGGGCCGATACCCTGGTTGCCGCAAACGCGCCCTTGGTGCGTCCTCCCGAAAGCGAACGCTTCGATTATGAGGGTGAACTGGCCGTGATCATCGGCAAGGGCGGGCGCCGCATTGCGCGCGAGGATGCACTGAGCCATGTCGCCGGTTATTCGATTTTCAACGATGCCTCGGTGCGCGACTGGCAGCGACACAACATTCAGTTCACGCCCGGCAAGAACTGGCCCGCGACCGGCGCCTTCGGCCCTGCGATGGTTCCGGCTGCGCAGATCGAAGACCTTGGCGCGCAGCGCGTCCAGACCCGGCTCAATGGCGAACTGGTTCAGGACCAGCCGATTTCCGACATGATCTGGGATATCGCCACGGTCATCGAGTACTGCTCGACCTTTACCGAGCTGCAGCCCGGGGATGTTATCGCCAGCGGCACCCCGGGCGGTGTCGGCGATAAGCGCAAGCCGCCGCTCTACATGAAAGGCGGGGACACCGTCGAGGTCTCCATCGGCGTGATCGGTACCCTCACCAATCCGGTCGCCGACGAAGCCTGAATCACGACATTATGACATAATAACAATAATTTATAGGGAGTTCCATTTATGGACTACAGGAAAGTTATGCTCCTCTCAGGCATTGCCATGAGCGTTCTGAGCGTGCCGGCAATGGCCCAGGAGGCACAGGCAGACGATATGGGTGTGACCGGCGGTGACATCATCGTGACGGCGTCACGCCGCGCCGAGCGCCTGCAGGATGTGCCGATCGCTGTTTCTGCCGTTACCGGCGACCAACTCGCGGAAAGCGGTTTCCAGAAACTCACCGATATCCAGTACCAGTTCTCCGGCGTGCAGTTCGGCACTTCGCCCAATGATTCCGGGTTCCGCCTGCGCGGCGTAGGCAGCGCCGGGGGCTTCTCCAGCTCTTCGGAGCAGAACGTGGGTACCGTCGTCGATAACGTCGTCATTCCTTTCGGAAACCCGATCAACTCGCTGGGCGACCTTGAGCGCGTTGAGGTCCTCAAGGGGCCACAAGGCACGCAGTTCGGCAAGAATGCATCGTCGGGCGTGATCAATATCACCACCAAGCGGCCCGATCCCACGGCATTTTCGGGCAAGGCCTTCGTCAGCTACGGAGAGCTCAACGAATGGAACGTGAATGGCAGCGTCAATCTGCCGGTCTCGCAGAATTCCGCACTGGCGGTCTTTGGCTTCTACCGCTCAAACGATGGCTTCATCAAGAACGTCTACCTCGACAAGAAGTGGGGCGGCGAGGAAAGCTACGGTGCGCGGGCCAAGTTTCTGCTCGAAGGCAGCGACGACTTTTCGATCTACCTCATCGGCGATTATTCGAAGATCAAGCGCACCGGGCCCGGCCAGCTCTGGACCCTCAATCGCCTGCCGGATGATGTCGCGTTCAATCCGCTCATGGCCGCGCGCTTTGCCAGCCTTTCCGCGCTCGGCGTAACCCCCGGCTACGACAACAGCAAGTCGGTAGAGGACTACGGCGGGTATAGCTCCGAGCAGAACTACGGCGCTTCGCTCGAGATCAATCTGGGGCTCGGCGATTACAGCCTGACTTCCGTGACGGCATGGCGTCGTCTCGACGAGGGGCCGCAGCAATTCGCCATCGACGCGACCAGCATGCCCATCTTCACGGCGCAGCCGACCGGCGTAGACCAGACGTTCCTCTCGCAGGAGTTGCGCATCAGTTCGCCGGCCGGCAGCGCGCTGGAATTCACCGGGGGCGTTTATGCCTCGCGGCGCAAGGTGGGTGACGACAACGACTTCAACCGGGCACAGCTGCGGCCTGCCTACCCGTTTACGCCGATCGATCTCGATGGCCTTGCTGCGACCCCGATCGTCGACATTTCGAGCGGTCAGGGCAATACGCAGACCCGGTCTGACTCGCTGGCCGCATTCTTCGACGGCAAATATCACGTAAGCGACCGGTTCGCGGTGATCGGCGGACTTCGTTACCAGTACGACTGGGTCAAGGCTTCGTACTTCTCGATCATCGATCCAAGCTATCCGCCCTTCTCGGTGGACTTCGACTATGCCGTTCCAGGTTTCGTTACGCCTTATGCCGCAACAGACGAACTGCGCGGCAGTACCAGGAAGGGTGACTGGTCCGGTCGCTTCGGTGGAGAGTTCAAGATCAATCCGGACGTCATGCTGTTCGGTACGATTGCCCGCGGATACCTGGGGCCGACGGTGACCTTCTCGGGGCTCACCGGAACCAGGACAAGCGTCAAGCCGCAGACGGTTCGCGATATCACGATCGGCCTGAAGTCGCAGCTGTTCGATCGCGCGGTGACCTTCAACGCCAACCTGTTCTTCGACAAGTACAGGAACCTGCAGACTTCGGTCTTCAATGGCGTCGAGTTCATTACCGAGAATGCGGGTGGTTTCACGGCCAAGGGCTTCGAGGTCGATGCATCCTGGCGCGTCGCCCCGGAACTCTCCTTCAATGGCGGCTTCACTTATTCGGACACCAAGTTCACCGACTACGTGACCGCGTGCCCGAACGTCGTGAAGGCCGGCTATAGCTGCTATCTCGCCGACGATGGGGTGACCAGCCTTGTCCAGGCAAAGGGCGAGCCGCTCTCGGGTGCGCCCAAGTACAGCGCCACTTTCGGGGCTGACGTGCGCCTGCCCATCAGTGACACGCTCCAGTTCGACTGGTCTGCGAACTTCTATTACCGCAGCCGCGTGCAATATGCCGTGGTCGAGAAGTTCGCTTACCAGAACGGCTATGGCACCATCGGCCTTAACGCGGGGATCGGCCATCCGGACGGCAATTGGCGGGTCGGCGTCTTCGCGCGCAATCTGCTCGACCAGCGCTTCCACTCGGCCATCATTGCTCTTCCGTTCGCCGATGCGGGGGCCTACGTAAACTGGATGACCCGTGAAGGACGTCGTACACTCGGCGTCTCGGCACAGATGAAGTTCTGAAGGTTGGGGCCGGGATCGCTCCAGCGGACCGGCCCTCATCAGTTTCCGGCCCCAAAGCAAGCGGAAGGGTCATGATGCAGGCACAGAGCCGAATGGCATGGATTTCAATGGCAGCGGTCGCGCTGATGGCCGGTTCTAGCGTGGCCCAGGCCCAAGGCGCATGCCCTGCCTTGCGCTGGACGACTCTGGGGACAGCGGGTGGTCCGGTGCCGACGGCGGAACGCTCGGAGCCGGCCAACCTGCTGACCATCGGCAGGCAGCGCATTCTCGTCGATGCGGGCGATGGTACCGTCGACCAACTGGCTCGCATCGGCGTGGGGCTGGGCGCGATCGATGCCGTCTTCATCTCCCATCCGCACTGGGACCATGTCGGCGGCTTGGGGGCAGTCATCGGCTTGCGCTGGATGAACCAGTATCCGGGTGTCCTGACGGTCTATGGTCCGGTGGGTACGCGCGCGATTGTCGATGGGATCGTTGCGTCGCTGGCGACGCCGGCACAGATCGGTTTCGGGCTCGGAACTTTGCCGCCTTCACCGGCCGATGCGGTTCGCGTTGTTGAAATTGCAGATGGGCAGAGCCTCGATCTCGGAGCGGGAGCCTCGGTCAGGGCCGCGGCGAACAGTCATTTCGATCATGGTGGCAAGCCTGATCCCCATAATGTTTCGCTGAGCTTTCGTTTTGTCCTTGGCCAGCGCAGCGTCACTTACACCGGCGATACCGGTCCCAGCGATGCCGTGACCAATCTGGCCGATCGCACCGACATGCTGGTGAGCGAAGTCATCGATCTCGATCGCCTGCTCCAGGAAATCCATGAGCGCCGAAAGGATGCCACGCCTGAAATGCTCAAAGGCATGGAGGAGCATCTATCGACCCACCATCTCAAGCCCGAAGCCATCGGTGCAATGGCAGGAAGCGCGAAAGTGAGCCGTGTCGTGTTGACGCACTTCGCAATTCCACCCGGACCGCTTGCCCTTTCGGAGTCGGGCATTCGCCAGGGGATAGCCGTAGGCTATGGTGGTCCCGTCGACCTTGCACTGGACCTGCAGACATTCGACGTCGGATGCAGGCCTTGAAACCTTCAAACGAACCTTCGCTGGAATTGGACCGCGAGATCAAGCGCGAGCAGCGTATCAGCGCCCTGATCAATATCGTGCTCAGCGGCCTATTCTTTTTGCTCGTTTTCGGAAGTGAGCGCCGCGCCCTGCAAATGGGCAGGCCGGACAATTTTGCTCTCGATTTCTTCGCGCAGGCCAGTGCGATCGCGCTGATGTCCGCCATCGTTCCTTCGCTGCTTCTATTGGCGCGATTGAAGAGGTCAGGCCTGCTTCAGGCAACCTCCACCGGGCTCGGCCGCACCGCGGCGCTTGTCTTTGCAATTGGCATTACCAGTGCCGCGATGCTTGCCGCGGTATGCCTTGCGGGGCCGTGGAAGGAAATCGAGTGGTTTGTCGCCCTGCCCATCAAGCTGGCCTACGGTGGCGCTCTTGGTGTTGCCGGGACGACCATTGCCTTGCGCACATTGCTGAAGCGGTATCGGGTCGGGGAAAGGGTTTGAACGTGAGTTCGATTTCAGCTGCCATCGCGCAACTCGGTCATGCCATGGGGCCCCAGGTGGTCGCGCAATGTCGAAGCCTGTTCGGTGCCGAGCAGGAACAGATTGCACAAGCGCTTGCGCCCGTCGCTGTCGATTGCGCCTACGGTCCCGACCCGCGTCAGCGCCTCGATCTCTACCGCGAAGGCCCGATATCGGAGGCACCGCTCAAGCCTGTCGTGCTATTCGTCCATGGAGGGGGCTTCGTGCTTGGCGACAAGGGCGGGCAGAGCGGCTGGGCGAATGCCCATGTCGGGCGCTGGGCTGCCATGAACGGAATGCTCGGCGCGGTGATGAACTATCGCCTCGCGCCTGCGCACATGTGGCCTTCTGGGGCTGAGGATGTGGCTGCAGCAGTCGATTGGCTGCGTGCCAATTCCACCCGGTTCGGCGGCGATTCACAGCGAATTCTGCTTGTCGGAACATCTGCGGGCTCAGTCCATCTGGCGGGCTTCGTGAAGCTGCGCGGCAATCATGCGTCGCTGGTGCGCGGTGCAGTGCTCCTGTCAGGTCTCTATGGCTACACCTCGCTCGATGAGCGTGATGAGCTCTATTACGGGCCGCAGGCAGCTTATGCGCAGCGTATGCCCCGGGGGGCTTTAGCCGCGACCGACCTGCCTCTGCTCATCGCCTGCGCGCAATTCGACCCGCCACGTTTCCAGGCCGAATGGGCAGGGCTTTTGCAGGAACGTTTGGAGCGCCACGGCAGGCTGCCGCGCAGCCACTATGCAAGCGCCCATAATCACTACTCGCTGGCCATGCATATCGGGACGTCGGACCGGCGTCTGGCCGATGAAATGCTCGCATTTTTCGCTGACATTGCCTGAGGAACAGACCTTGCCGAAAATTCCAGCCCTCGACCGCCGCAGTCTGCTTGCCGCTGGTGCCATGCTCAGTGCGGCGCCGGCCTTTGCCCGCTCTGCGCGCCCGGTGAATTCCCGCTTCCCCGAAGCCTTTCTTTGGGGAGCCGCCACGGCGCCGCATCAGATTGAAGGCAACAATACCGCCAGTGACCTGTGGTTTATCGAGAACCAGCATCCGACCATCTTCGCCGAGCCTTCCGGCGATGCCTGCAACAGCCTCGAGCTGTGGAACACGGATCTTGATATCGTCAAAGGCCTTGGACTCACAAGCTACCGCTTCGGCATCGAGTGGGCGCGCATCGAGCCTGAAAAGGGCCTTTTCTCCCAGGCCATGCTCGATCACTACAAGGCTATCGTCGCAGGTTGCCACGAGCGGGGGCTCAAGCCGCTCGTGACGTTCAATCATTTTACCGCTCCGCGATGGTTCAGCGCCCAGGGAGGCTGGATGAACCCGGATGCGCCGCAGCTGTTCGCTCGCTATTGTGACAAGGTCGCCCGCGCCATCGGCGCGGACATTGCCATGGCAATGACGCTGAACGAGCCCAACATTCTCTCGATCCTGCGCCCGATCTTGCCGGCTCAGGTCTGGGACCTGCAAAGCGCGACGCTGAAGGCGGCCGCAAGTCGGCTTGGCGTCGAGCGCTTCGTATGCGCCAATGTCGCAGCGCAGGAAGATATCGTTGCGATCGAGGCGGGTCTTGACGCGGGTCACAAGGCTGCGCGCATGGCCATCAAGGCCGCGGTGTCCGACTTACCTGTCGGTCTCACCCTTTCGGTCATCGACGACCAGGCCGCGGGAAAGCAATCCATGCGCGATCGCATCCGTCTGGAAACCTACGGCAAATGGCTGGAACTCGCCAAGTCGGACGACTTCGTTGGCGTCCAGAATTATGAACGGGCTATCTGGGGCGAGAAGGGCAGGCTGCCGGCGCCTGCGGATAGCGAACGCAACTGGTCCGGAACCGAAGTCTGGGCGCCTTCGCTTGCCGGCGCCGTGCGCTATGTCCATGAGGCGACGGGCCGACCGATCCTCGTTTCGGAGCACGGTGTCGGCACGAATGACGATACCCTGCGCGCCCGCTTTATCCCGGCCGCGCTCGAGGGCCTGAAGCTGGCGATGGACGAAGGGGTGCCAGTGCTCGGTTATGTCCATTGGTCGCTGCTGGACAACTTCGAGTGGATCTTCGGCTACAAGCCCAAGTTCGGCCTGTGTTCGGTCGATCGCAAGACCTTCGAACGCACGCCAAAGCCAAGTGCGAAAGTTCTTGGCGCCATCGCCATGCGTAACGCGCTTTAGCCGGCGCCTTCGTCGATTTGTCCACTGCGACCGCCTGACTTGTCCGCCAGCGGTCGCCTGCCGGTCATGCGCCGGTAGAAGCGGGAGAAATAGGACGGATCGGAAAAGCCGAGTTCGTCGGCCACTTCGACAATGCTGGCATTGCTGAAGAAGAGCAGCCGCTGCGCTTCCAGAACCAGGCGCGCGTGGATCAGCTCGACCGGCGTGCAGTCCAGTCTCTTGCGGCATATGCGCGTCAGGGTCTTCCCGGTGATACCGAGGCGCTCGGCGTACCAGCCAAGGCTCCTGTGTTCGCGCAAGTGGAGCTCGACCAATTGGCGAAAGCCGGAAAGCCGTTCGTCTTCGGCCGGCAGCGCATCGGCTTCCTCGATCTCGGCCGGTAATGAACGCACGAGCGCCTCTGCAAGCGCAAGGAACAGTGGCTGCGGCGTGCGCCAGTCGGACTGGATTGCGAGCATCTCATGACAGAGCCAGTCGACGCGTTTCACATCCGGGACAGGTATCGTGCCGCTGGCACCGCGAGTAAGGATGCGCAGCATCGGATCGGCTGAATCGCCGGCGCGGGCAATGAAGCCGGGCGATAATGACAGGACATGGCCGGAGGTTTCCGGCGTGAATCGGAAGCCGTGCACGCTGCCGATCGGCACGACCATGAAACAGGGCGCCACTAATGTCCGTATCTGATCGTCGCAGCGAAACTCGACCTGTCCCTGCGATACCAGCAATGCCTGTACGCTGTGAAGGTGACGATGCGGCGCGATTTCCCAGTCGTACAGGGCACTTCGCGCCGCGATGGTCTCGATATGTGCGAAATCGGGCGGAGTTTCGGCTGTGTCTTCACCATAGAGCAGGAAGTTGGGAATCGGGCTGGGGGGCATGAAGGCTGTCCTGAAAGTACCGGCATATTGGTCCCGCCGTGCCTTCCTGTCGAGCCCCGCATCGATCATCTTGCAGCAGGTATTGGACGCACCTTGCCAGAGTGCGCCGGTTGAGGACGAAGGCACATGCGTAAACAGGTTGCAATCATCGGTGCGGGCCCCGCAGGTCTGCTGCTGGGTCATCTTCTCAAGGCCGAGGGCGTCGACTGTGTCGTGCTCGAACGGCAGTCGGGCCCCTACGTGCTGTCGCGCATCCGTGCCGGCGTGCTGGAGCAAGTTACTGTCGGCCTCATGGAGCGCCTCGGCCTCGATGCGCGCATGAAGGCTGAGGGTCTTCCGCACGACGGCTTCAACCTCGCAGACGGTCAGCGACTGATTCACATCGATATCGCCCGGCTGACCGGCAAGCAGGTGATGGTTTACGGCCAGACCGAGTTGACGCGCGACCTGATGGAAGCATCCGAACCGCGCGGGCTGGAAGTGATTTACGAGGCCGCCGACGTCGCGCTTCACGATATCGATAGCGACGCGCCGTTTGTGACCTACAATCGCGATGGCAGCGAACACCGGATCGACGCGCGTTTCATCGTTGGCTGCGACGGTTTCCATGGCCCCTCGCGCCAGGCTATCCCGGCCTCGGCAGGACAGAGCTTCGAGCGTGTCTATCCTTTCGGTTGGCTCGGTATCCTGGCCGACGTGCCCCCGTGCAATCATGAGCTGATCTACGCCAATCACGAGCGCGGCTTTGCTCTAGCCTCGATGCGCAGCAACACGCGCAGCCGCTATTACATCGACGTTCCCCTGACCGAGAAGGTCGAGGACTGGTCGGACGATCGCGTCTGGGACGAACTGGCGATCCGCCTCGGTCCCGATGCGGCGGCCCACATCGTTCGCGGCCCTTCGCTCGAGAAGTCGATCGCGCCGCTGCGCTCCTTCGTATTCGAGCCCATGCGCCATGAAAGTCTGTTGCTGTGCGGCGATGCCGCGCACATCGTTCCGCCCACCGGCGCCAAGGGACTGAACCTGGCTGCCAGCGACGTCCATTACGCGGCAGAAGCGCTGCTCGGCTTCTTCAAGTCTAACGACAATGACGCGATTTCAGGCTATTCGGAAAAGGCACTCGCGCGCGTCTGGAAGTCGGAACGTTTCAGCTGGTCTCTTACGCGGCTCATGCATCGCTTCCCGGAAGATGGCCCGTTCGAGCGCCGTATGCAGGTAGCCGAACTCGACTACATCGCTTCGAGCGAAGCTGCCCAGCGATCGATTGCGGAGAACTACGTGGGCCTGCCTGTCTGAAGGCATATCCTGCAGCTCCTTTGGGTCGCAACCGGAGGATTGACGAAGGGGAGGCGAGAGCCTCCCCTTTTTCGTTGGAGGAGGCGATGCTTCCCTTTCATGATATAATTTTAAGCTAATTGTCATCGCAATGACGCAGCATTGACGTCGCCGCCCCGGTTGCTTGATCCAGGTCAATATGCCGGGCTCCAAGGTGCGCCAAGCTCTCCCTACCGCGAAAGTGTCTGATGGAGTTGCAGGGTATGTATGGGACGAGGAAACTCGCTGGCTCTGGCGAAAGCAGCAAGGCGCCAATACCGGGCACGCCTCTTTTCGATGGCAAGGCTGCAGGCAGGGGCTACCAGCTCAACGCCATGTGCTATTCGTTTAATGACGCCAGCAACCGCGCTGCTTTCCTCGAAGATGAAGACGGTTACTGCGATCGTTTCGGTCTGACCCCGCAGCAGCGCGAGGCAGTCGCCGCGCGCAATGTACTGGCGATGATCGAGGCGGGCGGGAACATTTACTATCTCGCCAAGCTTGCGGGAATATTCGGCTTCAACGTGCAGGACGTGGGCGCTCAGCAGACAGGAATGACGGTCGAGGCCTTCAAGCAGATGCTGCTCGACCAGGCGCAGCCTTTGCAGGAAAGGAAATAAGGTCATGGCAAAGATCATGGGCGGATACTTCACGAGCCATGTCCCATCGATTGGCGGGGCAATCGTGCGCGGCGACCAGGAAACGCCATACTGGAAGCCTTTCTTCGATGGCTTCCCGCCGGTGCGTGAGTGGCTCGCCGAGACGAAGCCCGATGTGGCCGTGTGCTTCTACAACGACCACGGGCTCAACTTCTTCCTCGACAAGATGCCGACATTCGCGGTCGGCGCTGCGAGGGAATACCGCAATGAGGACGAAGGCTGGGGCCTGCCCGTTTACAAGGCCTTTTCCGGCAATCCCGACCTCAGCTGGCATGTCATCGAACAGCTGGTCGATGACGAATTCGATGTGACGACCTGCCAAACGATGCTGGTCGATCATGCGCTGTCGCTACCTTTCGAGCTGGCCTGGCCCGATGCCGATGCCTGGCCGGTCAAGCTGGTGCCGATTGCGATCAATACGGTGCAATTCCCGCTTCCGTCAGCGAAGCGCTGCCTTGCGCTGGGACGGAGCGTCCACAAGGCATTGGCGAACTGGCAGGGTGACGAGAAGATCGTGGTCATAGGTACGGGCGGCCTCTCGCATCAGCTCGATGGTGAGCGTGCAGGCTTCATGAACCCCGAATACGATCGCTTCTGCATGGACAACCTTGCCGCCGATCCCGACGCGCTCACCCGGGACAGCGTGCGCGACATCGTGCGCCTGGCAGGAACTCAGGGCGTCGAAATCCTCAACTGGATCGCCGCACGCGGGGCGCTGGGTGACAGAGCCCATGAGGCCCATCGCAATTATCACATTCCCATTTCCAATACCGCCGCAGCGACTATGTTGTTGGAAACGGTCTGACACTGAGGGGAAGGCAGAGGCATATGGCCGTTCTTGAAAATCCGGGTTTCACATTCGATCCCTATTCGCCCGCCATCGATGCAGACCCGTTTCCGGCCTACAAGGTCCTGCGCGACAAATATCCCTGCTTCTGGAGCGAGCAGGCCGGGAAATGGGTGCTTTCGCGCTACGATGATATCCTTGCCGCCTTGTCCAACTGGCGGGTCTACAGTTCGGCAAAGGGCAATCTGGTCGACGAGTTCCCGGGACGCGCGGGGTCGACCCTGGGTAGCTCCGATCCGCCGCGGCATGACCGTCTGCGCGGTCTGATCCAGTCAGCCGTGACCAAACGGGCGCTCGATCACCTGATCGCGCCTGCCAAGGCTTCGGCGCGGATGCATCTTGCGGCACTGGATGGCTGCGACAGCTTCGACTTCGTGGGCGAGTTCGGCTCGAAAGTAACGGTCGACCTGCTCTTCCACTTGTTCGCCCTGCCGTTGGACAATGCCGATGAAGTTCGGCGCAATGCAGTGCTGATGGTCCAGACCGACCCGGTGACGCGCCAAAAGGCGCCGGAACACCTCGCCGCTTTCGAGTGGATGGCCGATTATGCGCAAGACCTTGTGCACGAACGCAAAAAGAGCCCTGGCGACGATCTCCTGTCGAATTTCATAACAGCCGAAATCGACGGCGAAAAGCTGCTCGACAAGGAAGTCCAGCTGACGGTGACGACGCTTATCATGGCGGGAATCGAGTCGCTTTCCGGTTTCTTCGGCATGTTCGCGCTTAATCTTGCCGATTATCCCGAGGCCCGCCATGCCCTCGTAGCCGACCCGTCGCTGATCGCTGACGCAATGGAGGAATCGCTTCGCTTCAACACTTCGGCACAGCGGTTCAAGCGCACGCTGACCTGCGACGTCGAACTGCATGGGCAGACGATGAAGGCCGGCGATGCGGTTATCCTGTGCTACGGTTCGGCGAACCGTGACGAGCGCATGTTCGTCAATCCGGACACCTATGACATCGAGCGCCGGCCCAAGCGGCATCTGGGTTTTGGCGGCGGGGTTCACTCGTGCCTTGGCTCCATGCTCGCCCGCGTTGCAACGCAGGCTGCCTTTGAGGAACTGCTGACGGCAATCCCCGATTTCAGCCGCTTTGACGAGACGCTGGCCTGGACTTCGTCGTCCAACTTCCGAAGCCCGAAAGCGCTTCGGCTTACCGTCGGTTGACGATCAAACGAAAGGCCCCGGCGGATCGCTCCGACGGGGCCTGTCTGTCTCGGTTATACTGGTGCCTTACAGTTCTTCGGGCCAGTAGAGGCGCATCGGGTTGGAGACGAGGAGCTTGCGCTGCAGCTCTTCGGTAGGCGCGATGCGCGGGATCATGTCGACGATGTGGCCATCGTCGGGGATCTCGTCCTGCATGTTCGGGTGCGGCCAGTCGGTGCCCCAGATCACGCGGTCCTGATAGTCGGCGACCAGCGGCGCGACGGCATGGGCGAAGGCGTCCCAGGGGTCGCCCTTGCCACCTTCCTTGATCGCGTCGAGGCGATCTGGACAGGTCGGCTTGAACCAGATGTCGTTCCGGCTCTCAAGGAAAGTGCGGAATGCCTTCATGTCGGCTCCGTCCGGCCCCTGGGTCACGTCGGGACGGCCCATGTGGTCGACGACGAGGGGGACCGGGATCGCGTTCATGAACGGGCGCAGTTCCTCGAGGATGTCGGCCTCGAAGTAGATTACAACGTGCCAGCCCTTTGGTAGGCGGCGGGCCACTTCGAGGAACTTGTCCTTGGGCGCATCGTCGACGAGGCGCTTGAGGAAGTTAAACCGAATGCCGCGAATGCCGCCTTCGTGCAGCGCGGCAAGATCGGCTTCGGAAATTGCCGGATCGACGACGGCAACGCCGCGCGCCTTGCCCTGCGACTTGGCAATGGCATCGAGCGTGGCGGCATTGTCCGTGCCGTGGCAGCTCGCCTGGACGATCACGTTGCGCGTGAAACCGAGGTGATCGCGCAGGGCAAAGAGCTTGTCGGGCCCGGCATCTTCGGGAAGGTATTTCGCCTTGGCGCTGAACGGGAACTGCGCCATCGGGCCAAAGACGTGGCAATGCGCGTCGACGGCGCCTGCCGGCGGTGTATAGCCAGGCTTGCTCGGCGCGCCGTGCCAGGAAACGATACGATCAGACATAGACAATCCCGTCCATCAGCTTGCGGGCAGTTCGAAGGAGAGCAGCGGTCTTGACGTTGCCACCCTCGTCGGTTTCGAGGACGCAGGACATCTCACCGGTCGGGTGTTCGACCGAGAGCGTCTTGCGGAGACCCTCAGGGATTTCGGCCAGCTCTGCCGCAGGCGAGCCTTCGATGAGGCAGGCGGTGGCGACCGAGACCGCGCCCAGGACACCGATCGTGGCGTGGGCACGGTGCGGGATGAAACTGCGAACCGTGATCGCGCCGCCGTTCTTCGGACGCGCAACCAGCATCATCTTGGGGACCGACTTTTCCTTGACGTCGCCAAGGTTCATCGTCTCGCCCACGGCAAGCCGGATCGCCTCGATCTTCGCTTTCAGCTCGGTATTGGCATCGAGGCTGTCGCGGTCCTCGTAGCCGGTGATGCCGACGTCCTCAGCCTTCATCACCACGCAGGGCATGCCGTTGTCGATCAGCGTTACGGGCACGCCGTTGACGACGTCGACGGCATTGCCGCTGGGCAGGAGCGCGCCGCACGAAGATCCGGCAGTGTCGCGAAATTCGAGCGGGACGGGGGCGTGGGTGCCGGGCACACCGTCAATCGCCGCGTCTCCGGCGTAGGAGACCTGGCCGCCCGGCGTCTGCACGGTGGCAACGGCGACCTGGCCGGTGTTTTCCATGTAGATCGCAACGCGGGTTTCATCGCCGCTGGCATCGACGAGGCCGCGTTCGATCGCGAAGGGGCCGATCCCGGCGAGGATGTTGCCGCAGTTCTGCGCATCGCTGACGATGGCCTGGTCGACGAAGACCTGCAGGAACAGGTAATCGACGTCGATCCCTTCGCGGGTGGACTTGCTGACGACGGCGACCTTGCTGGTCAGAGGGTCGGCGCCGCCCATGCCGTCGATCTGGCGCGGATCGGGTGAGCCCATGACGCCGAGGAGGAATGCATCGCGCGCAGCCGTATCTGTGGGCAGGTCATCCTTGAGGAAGTAGCCGCCCTTGGATGTCCCCCCGCGCATCCACATGACGGGTACGCTGGATTGGACGTCAGACATACTTGAGGCCTTCCTTCTCGAGGCGCTCGCGCATTTTGTACATGTCGAGGCCGAGGACGCCTGCGGCGAGCTTCTCACGCTTTTCGCCTTCGTTGGCTTCGCGTGCACGGGCCTTTTCGAGAACTTCAGCGGCCTTTTCGCGCGGCACGACGACGACGCCGTCATCGTCGGCGACGATCACGTCGCCCGGCTGCACGGCCGCGTTGGCGCAAACGACAGGGACGTTGACCGAGCCGAGCGTGTTCTTGACCGTGCCCTGCGCGTAGACTGCCTTCGACCAGACCGGAAAACCCATCTCGGTAAGGTCGCGCACGTCACGCACGCCTGCGTCGATGACGAGGCCGCGGCAGCCGCGCGCCATGGCGCTGGTGGCCAGCAGGTCTCCAAAATAGCCGTCTTCGCAGGGGCTGGTCGGGGCCAGCAGAAGGATGTCGCCTTCCTTGAGCTGTTCGATGGCGACGTGGACCATCCAGTTGTCACCCGGAGGGGCGCTGATCGTTACCGCCGAACCGGCGATGCGGGCGCCTGCGTAGATCGGGCGCATGTAGCTGGCGAGAAGGCCGGTGCGTCCCTGCGCTTCGTGAACAGTGGCGACGCCGCACTGGGCCAGGCCGTCGATCACCTCGGGGGCCGCGCGTTCGATGTTCTGGACGACAATACCGGTCATGAATCTACTCCTCTGCTTCCCTGCACAGATGAATGACCCCTGGCCTAGAGGGAAAGAGAAACTTTGGACGAGCGATTGGTTTTGGCTAAGAGTGTCTGAATGGAAATATGGAGTCTCAACCTTCGACACCTGCGCGCCGTGGCGAAAATCGCGGAACTCGGGACAGTCAATGCAGCAGCGGCGGCTGTAAATCTCAGCCAGCCAGCCATAACGCAGGCGTTGAGTCGCCTGGAGGCCATGCTTGGCCTGCCACTGTTCGAGCGTCGGCACGACGGCATGATTCCGACTCGCGCCGGCGATGTGCTGACCCCGCGCATCTTTGCTGCGCTTGCTCATATCCAGAGCCCGCACGTGACGATGTCGCGCTTGCGTGCATTGCTCGCGCTGGCCGAGACGGGAAGTTATGCCGGGGCAGGGCAGGAGACCGGATTGTCGCTGCCCTCGATCCATCGCGCGGTGAACGATCTGGCGCTGGCACTGCGCAGGCCGCTCGTGGTGCGACGGGGCAAGTTCGTCATACCGACCGAGGCGGGGAATCAGCTCGCCCGGGAGTTTCGCCTAGCCCGCGTGGAACTTGAGGCGGGCCTGTCGGAAGTGGAGGCGCTGCGGGGCTACGAAACCCGGCGGATCGCGATCGGAGCGATGCCGCTTTCGCGCGCCCGGGTGCTGCCCGCGGCAGTGGCGCGGTTTCTCTCTCGCCGCCCTCAGGTGAAGCTTACGATCGTCGAGGGGTCCCGCGCCGAGCTGGTCGACCCCCTGCGCAATGGCTCGCTGGATGTCATCGTTGGCGCCCTGCGCGATCCGCTGATCGAGGAAGACCTGGTTCAGCGCCCTCTATTCGACGATGCCCCCGCCATCTTTGCTCGCAAGGGCCATCCGCTCAGCAACGGCAAGCCGACGCCGGCCCAGATGGCAAGCTATCCTTTCTGTCTTGCGCCGCGCGGCACGCCGCTGCGCGATAGCTTCGAGCGCTATTTCACCGAGAATGGTCAGGCGCTTCCTGAAGTTCCTGTGGAATCGGGGTCGGCCCTGATGATCCGGCAGGTCATGATGAATTCGAATTTTCTGGCTCTGTTGTCGCCGGACCAGATGCAGGTCGAAGTGCAGGCAGGGTGGCTGTGCGAACTGACTCGCTTGCCGCGGGGTTATCAGCGTACGATCGGCATGACGACGCGGGCTTCCTTGCGCCCGACCGAGGTCCAGGCAGAGTTCTTCGCGGATCTGCAGGCTGCGGCAACGGAAATTGCCGAGTAGCGCAAGCTGTTGAAACGGGTACGCCGCGAAGGCATGGATTAGTCTCATATTATATCGCAAAGCCAGTTCCGATTGGCCTCGATGCGGGTGGCAGGGCATTGGGGCTTCATGAATAATTCCATAGCTCTCATTGGGTTTGGGGAGGCCGGATCAACCTTTGCGCGCGGCGCGCAATGGGGGGATAATGTCAGGGCTTTCGATATCGACCCGTCGCGGCGCGAGGCGATGGATTCGCACGGTGTTATCGCCTGCGACAGTATTGCCGAGGCACTCGATGGCGCCCGGCTTGTTCTGTCGCTGGTTACCGCGGACGCCGCTCCCGAAGTCGCCCGGGCCGCTGCGGCGCTGCTCGGTGAAGGCGCGATCTTCTGTGACCTGAATTCGGTCGCGCCGGGGACGAAGCGGGCGTCGGCGCAGGCGGTGAACGCAGGCAAGGGGCGCTACGTCGATGTGGCGGTGCTCGCTCCTGTAGAGCCGGCGCGCATGAAAGTTCCGCTGCTCGTATCGGGCGCCGAAGCGGCCAAGGCGCAGGAATTGCTGGGCGAAGCCGGTTTCGCCAATGTGCGCACGGTAGGTGACCAGGTCGGCCGCGCATCGGCGATCAAGCTGGTGCGCTCGGTCATGGTGAAGGGGCTCGAGGCCCTGACCGCCGAAATGATGATGGCCGCTCATGCCGAGGGCGTGGCGCAAGAGGTTCTCGCGTCGCTCGATGCCAGCGAGAAGTCGGTCGGTTGGGCCGAAAGGGCTGACTACAATCTGGACCGGATGTTGATCCACGGCCGCCGCCGCGCGGCCGAGATGCAGGAAGCGGCGCAGATGCTGCGTTCGCTGGGAATCGATCCGCTGATGACGGATAATACCGTTAACTGGCAGCGATCGCTCGGGCAGTTGGCGATGACACCGCTTCCCGAAGGTTACGAAGCCAAGCTCGCCGGAATCGCGGCGACTGGCGTATTCACGAGAGGAGATGGGAAATGACGCTCGTCATTGACTGCCACGGTCACTACACGGTTCTGCCCAAAGCGCACGATGAATGGCGTGAAGCCCAGAAAGCCGCATTCAAGGCCGGTGAAACGCCGCCGCCTTATCCCGAGATTTCCGATGACGAGATCCGCGATACGATCGAGCAGAACCAGCTGCGCCTGATCAAGGAACGCGGCGCGGACCTGACGATCTTTTCCCCGCGCGCGTCGGCCATGGCCCACCATGTCGGCGATCAGGAGGTGTCCGAGGAATGGGCGCAGCACTGCAATAACCTGATCTACCGCGTCACCAAGCTCTATCCCGAGACTTTCGTGGGCGTGTGCATGCTGCCGCAGAGCCCGAAGGCGGACCTGACGGCCTCGGTCAAGGAACTGCGCCGCTGCGTCGAGGAACTCGGCTTCATCGGCTGCAACCTCAACCCCGATCCGGGCGGTGGCCATTTCGAACATCCGCCGCTGACCGACGAATACTGGTTCCCGATCTACGAAGCGATGTGCGAGCTGGACGTCCCGGCGATGATCCACGTCTCGGGTTCCTGCAATCCGGCGATGCACGCCACAGGCGGTTTCTACCTTGCGGCCGATACGGTCGCCTTCATGCAGCTGCTGCAGGGCGACCTGTTCACCCGCTTCCCGAACCTGCGCTTCATCATTCCGCACGGCGGCGGCGCAGTGCCGTTCCACTGGGGCCGCTATCGCGGGCTTGCCGACATGCTCAAGCAGCCCTCGCTCGACCAGCACCTCATGAACAACGTGTTCTTCGACACCTGCGTCTATCACCAGCCGGGCATCAACCTGCTGGCCGAAGTGATCGAGACCAAGAACATCCTGTTTGGCTCGGAAATGGTCGGAGCGGTTCGCGGGATCGATCCGCAGACCGGGCACTATTTCGACGACACCAAGCGCTACGTCGACGCACTGGATATCAGCAACGATCAACGTCACGCCATTTTCGAGGGTAACGCCCGCCGGGTGTTCCCGCGTCTCGACGCGAAACTTAAGGAACGAGGTCTCTAAAGCCATGAGTACCTGGCTAACCAATCAGTGGTACGTCGCTGCCTGGGATGCGGAAGTCGACACCGGACCGCTCTCACGCACGATCTGCGGCGTGCCGATCATGCTTTACCGCAAGCTCGACCGTTCGGTCGTGGCCATGCGCGACGCCTGCCCGCATCGCCTGCTGCCCCTTTCGATGGGCATTCGCGAAGGCGATTCCATCCGCTGCAAGTATCACGGCCTGAAACTCGGTCCGGACGGCGTTGCGGAAGAAATGCCGCTGAAGTCCGAAGCGGTTAACAAGCGCGTGTGTGCCGAAGTCTTCGCGACAGCCGAGAAGCACCGCTTCATCTGGATCTGGATCGGCGAACGGGACAAGGCCGACCCCGCGCTGATTCCCGATCTGTGGCCCTGCAGCACCAAGGGCTGGGTCTTCGACGGCGGCTACTACCCGATCAAGTGCGACTACCGCCTGATGATCGACAACCTGATGGACCTCACGCACGAGACTTACGTCCACTCCAGCTCGATCGGGCAGGAAGAGATTCTCGAGGCGCCTCTGGAGTGCCGGGTTGAAGAGGAACGCGTGTTCCTCTCGCGCTGGATGCCGGCGATCGACGCGCCGCCGTTCTGGCGCAATGCGCTCAAGAAGCCCGGGCCGGTCGACCGCTGGCAGATCTGCCAGTTCCTCCTGCCCTCCGCCGTCATGATCGACGTCGGGGTCGCGCCTGTCGATGCAGGTGCCACGCTGGAAGATCACGACCAGGGCGTTCGCGGCATGGTGGTCGACTTCATGACGCCGGAAACCGAGACCAGCCATCACTACTTCTGGGGCATGGCACGCAACTTCGACATCGACGACACCGGCTTCACCGCCAGGTTCAAGGCCCAGCAGGGCGGCGTCTTTGCCGAGGACCGCGAAATTCTCGAGGCACAGCAGGAAGCCATTCTCGCCAATCCGGGCAAGAAGCTGGCTGCATATCGCATCGATGAGGGCGGTGTGCGTGCTAGGCAGATCATCACCCGCAAGATGCGGGCGGAGCAGGAGGCAGATGGATGAGCAAGTACAAGGACATCCACGAGTATCTCGATGATTTCGAGGATATCCCCGGCACCCGCGTCTACACGGCGGCGCGGGCTCGTCAGGGCTATCACCTCAACCAGTTCGCGATGAGCCTCATGAAGCCCGAGAACCGCGAGCGGTGGGAAGCTGACGAGCGCGCTTATCTCGACGAATGGCCGATGAGCGAGGAACAAAAGCAGGCGGTGCTCGATCGCGACTACAACCGACTGCTCGATCTTGGCGGGAACATCTACTTCCTTTCCAAGGTTTTCTCCACCGATGGCCTCAGCTTCGTGCAGGCCGTATCGACGATGACCGGAATGAGCGTGGAAGACTATCAGGCGATGATGAATGCCGGTGGCCGCTCGCCCAAGGGCGTTCGCTCCAAGCGGGAAGGAAACTGACATGGCGCGCATTACTGCAGGCGTCGGCTCCAGCCACGTGCCGCTGCTCGGCGTGGCGGCGGACCAGGGCAAGGACCGGGACGCCTACTTCAAGCCGATCTTCGACGGCTATGACTGGACCAGGAAGTGGATTGCGGACGAGGCAAAGCCGGATGTCGTGATCCTCGTCTACAACGATCACGCTTCGGCATTCGACATGAGCATCGTGCCGACTTTCGCCATCGGCTGCGGTGAGCGTTATGCGCCGGCCGACGAAGGCTGGGGTCCGCGCCCCGTGCCCGACGTGATGGGCCACCCGGATCTGGCCTGGCATATCGCCCAGAGCCTCATTCTCGACGAATTCGACATGACGATCATCAACGAGATGGACGTCGATCACGGCCTGACCGTGCCGCTGACGATGATGTACGGTGCGCCGGAGGCATGGCCGGTCAAGGTCATTCCGCTCGCCGTGAATGTCGTCACCTACCCGCCGCCGTCGGGCAACCGCTGCTGGGCACTGGGCGAGGCCATCGCCCGCGGGGTCAACAGCTTTGGCGAGGATCTCAACGTGCAGATCTGGGGCACCGGCGGCATGAGCCACCAGCTCCAGGGCCCGCGCGCCGGCCTTATCAACGCCGAGTGGGACAACAAGTTCATGGACGGTCTCGTCGGCGAGACCCAGGCGCTGCGTTCGATCCCGCACATCGAGTATCTGCGCGAGACCGGGTCCGAAGGGATCGAGATGGTCATGTGGCTGATCATGCGCGGGGCGCTGGGCAGGAGCACCAAGTGCCTGCATCGTCACTACCACGTCCCTTGTTCGAACACCACCATCGGGCATATCGTGCTTGAACCGGTCGACGGCACGGTTCCGCCAAGTCCCACGCTGGAAGGAAACAACGCCGCAGCGCAGGCCCTGATAAGCTGAAATCACACGAGTATTCCAAGGAGTAATCCCATGCGTATAGCCCTCGTTGGCGCCGGAGCCTTCGGCGAGAAGCACCTTGACGGCCTCAAGAATATCGACGGCGTCGAGATCACATCGATCATCAGCCGGACCGGCGAGCAGGCTGCTGCCGTTGCCGAAAAATATGGTGCCAAGCACAGTTCGACCGAGCTTGCCGACGCGCTTGCACGTGATGACGTCGATGCCGTGATCCTTTGCACCCCCACCCAGATGCACGCCGAACAGGCGATTGCCTGCATGGAAGCTGGCAAGCACGTTCAGGTGGAAATTCCGCTTGCGGACAGCTGGGCGGATGCCCAGGCAGTGGTCAAGAAGCAGCAGGAAACCGGCCTTGTCTGCATGGTGGGCCATACCCGCCGCTTCAACCCCTCTCACCAGTGGGTTAAGAAGCGGATCGAAGCCGGTGAACTGAACATCCAGGCAATGGACGTCGAAACCTACTTCTTCCGTCGCAAGAACATGAATGCAAAGGGCGAGCCGCGCAGCTGGACCGACCACCTGCTTTGGCATCACTCGGCCCATACCATCGATATCTTCCAGTACATGACCGGTTCGAAAGTCATTCGCGCCAATGCACTGCAGGGACCCAAGCACCCCGAACTCGGCATTGCCATGGACATGTCGATCCAGATGAAGACGCAAGCCGGCCAGGTTCTCACGCTCTCGCTTTCGTTCAACAACGATGGTCCGCTCGGGACTTTCTTCCGTTACATCGGTGACACCGGTACTTACATCGCGCGCTACGATGACCTGGTGACCGGGCGCGAGGAGCCGATCGATGTTTCGAACGTCGATATCTCGATGAACGGAATCGAACTGCAGGACCGTGAATTCGTCGCTGCCATCCGCGAAGGCCGCGAGCCCAACAGCTCGGTCGGTTCGGTCCTGGATTGCTACCGCGTTATCGGTGAGCTTGCTGCGAGCCTTGAAGAGCAGGACGGTTGGTCCTGATGAAACAGCGCAACCTCGCCGGCAAGGCGCTCAACCCGGTCGGGCTGGGCTGCATGAACGTGGCCTGGGCTTACGGCAACGCGCCGAGCCGCGAGGATGCCCTGGCCCTGTTCCGCCACGCGCTCGACAACGGATGCGATCATTTCGATACGGCCAACATCTACGGCAAGGGCATGTCCGAGGAGATCCTCGGGGAAGCGATCGGCGATCGGCGCAAGGAATTCTTCCTCGCGACGAAGACCGGTATCCTCGTCGATGGTCCGCGTCGCGGGATCGACTGCAGCCCGGAGGCTATAGAGGCTTCGCTCGATGCCAGCCTGAAGCGGCTGCGCACCGATCATGTGGACCTGTTCTACATGCACCGCTTCGACCCCAAGGTTCCCATTGCCGATTCGGTGGGCGCCATGGTGCGGGCGATGGAGGCAGGCAAGATCGGCGCTTACGGCGTTTCGGAATGGTCTGCGGAACATGTCCGCCAGGCCCACGCAGTACACCCGATGGCTGCCGTCCAGACCGAATACTCGCTCTGGACACGCAACGTCGAGCTGGGCGTACTCGAAACGACCCGTGAACTGGGCATTGCCTTCGTCGCCTTCTCCCCGGTCGCACGCGGGGTGCTGGCCGGCGCGGTGAGCGATGTTACGACATTGGCCGAAACCGACCTGCGACGCAGCCACCCGCGTTTCCAGCCCGACGCCTGGGAAAAGAACCTCGTGTTGGTCGAGCGGTTCAATGCCCTTGCCGGCGAGGCGGGACTGGCTCCGGCGCAGCTTGCGCTGGCCTGGGTGCTTTCGCGTTCGGACAATGTCCATGTCATCCCAGGTACCCGCTCGACCGATCACTGGGCGCAGAACAATGCGGCAGGCGGGCTCACGGTCGACACGTCCATTCTCGACCGTGCCGATGCGCTGATCAACCAGCAGACGGTAACCGGGCATCGCTACCCGGAAGTCATGCGCGGGACTATCGATACCGAGGATTATCCCGCCTGAGGGCCAAGCCCATGAATTTGGGGCCCTGAATTTGGGGCCTTGAATTGGGGTCTTCAGCGAGTGAACAAATTGCGGCGGCGGGGTGCGACCCTGCCGCCGTTTTCATATCGGGCAAGTTCCCCAAGGCACGTGGCCCTCCGGCGGAAGATTACGCAATTGCCGATAGTTGTGCTATGAAAGGTTCATTGTCGATACCGGCACAAGACATGCTGTGGCCCCGTTCGCAATGGGCCGAAAGTAGCGGGAAATGGGACAGGCTATTGCAAGGTTGATCGGGGTGGGCAGAACGCTCGTTTGCCTCCTGTTGCTTGCCATTCCATTTACCCTCACGATTTCGACAAGTTTCGCGCAAGATCGGCGGCCCACCGCCGTGGTCATGACTGTCGACGGTGCGATCGGGCCAGCTACTGCCGCATATCTTGGTGACGGTTTCGAACAGGCGCGAGAGCAAGGCGCCGAACTGGTCCTGATCGAGATGGATACGCCGGGGGGGCTCGACACCTCCATGCGCCAGATCATCCGCGACATTCTCGCGATGCCGATGCCGGTCGTCGTATATGTGCACCCCAGCGGCGCGCGGGCAGCCAGTGCGGGAACCTACATCGCCTATGCTGCCCATATTTCAGCCATGACCCCCGGCACGAACCTGGGCGCGGCCACGCCGATCCAGTTGGGAGCCACGGGCGGCTCGGGCGAAGATCGGGAGGAGGCGAAAGAAAAGCCGCAGCCCGCGAACACCGGAGAGCGCAAGGCGGTGAACGATGCCGTCGCCTACATCCGCTCACTTGCAGAGCTGCGCGGACGCAATGTCGAATGGGCGGAAGAGGCCGTACGCGGCGCAGCCAGCCTCTCGGCCCAATCCGCGCTGGAGAAAAACGTCATAGACCTGATCGCCACTGACCGTGCTTCGCTGCTGAGGCAGATCGACGGCAAGGTCGTGATGATTGGCGGCAAGGCACGGACGATCCGTACTGAGGGGATCAGGATAATCGTGGTGAAGCCCGGCTTCGGCGATCGTGTGCTGGCGACGATTACCGATCCCAATATCGCCCTGATCCTGATGATGGTGGGGGTCTATGGGCTGCTCTTCGAGTTCCTCAATCCCGGCTCCATGGTGCCCGGTACGGTAGGAGCGATCTCGCTTCTCGTTGGCCTTTACGCGCTGGCGGCTTTGCCGGTGGATCTGGCAGGGGGCGCCCTCATCCTCCTCGGCCTTGCCCTGATGGTGGGAGAAGCTTTCGCGCCGTCCTTCGGCATTCTCGGCATCGGCGGCCTCATCGCCTTCGTGCTGGGCGCAGCGCTGCTTATCGACACCGATGTGGCAGCCTTTCAGGTGAGCGCGTCAGTGATTGCCGCATTGGCGGTCGCAGGCGTGTTGGTCATCGGGATCACGGCGAGGCTGGGCATCCGCGCGCAGCGAATGCGGGTGGAAACCGGAGAGCAGGGCATGATCGGTCTTCATGGCGAAGTGCTCGACTGGGCGGGGCGCTGCGGTCACGTTCTGGCCCATGGAGAACGATGGGTCGCGACCGGCCCGGAAAACCTCGAGTGCGGGGCCCTTGTCGTCGTTGAAGGAATTCGAGGCCTGCAATTGCAGGTTGCCAGGCCGAGTTGAACAGGTCTTTGATCAGGAGGAACATGTAAATGGATATCGCCGGCGATCTGGGGTTCTACGTCCCGCTCCTGTTCATTGTTCTCATATTCCTGTGGTCCGCAATCAAGATCCTGCGCGAGTATGAGCGCGGTGTTGTCTTCACGCTCGGGCGCTTCACATCGGTGAAGGGACCGGGACTGATCATCCTCATCCCGTTCGTGCAGCAGATGGTCCGCACCGACTTGCGCACGGTCGTCCTCGATGTGCCGACGCAGGACGTCATCTCGCGCGACAACGTCTCGGTAAAGGTCAATGCCGTGGTCTATTTCCGCGTGCTCGATCCCAAGAGCGCGATCATTCAGGTGGAGGACTTTATCCAGGCGACCAGCCAGTTGGCCCAGACCACCTTGCGCTCGGTGCTCGGCAAGCACGATCTCGACGAAATGCTGGCCGAGCGCGACAAGCTCAACAGCGATATCCAGGAGATCCTCGACAAGCAGACCGATGCCTGGGGAATCAAGGTCGCCAACGTCGAGATCAAGCATGTCGACATCGACGAATCGATGATCCGCGCGATTGCCCGGCAGGCCGAAGCCGAGCGCGAACGGCGCGCAAAGGTGATCAATGCAGAAGGCGAACAACAGGCGGCGGCCAAGCTGCTGGAAGCCGCCAATATCCTGAGCGCTGCACCTGAAGCGATGCAACTGCGCTATCTCTCGACGCTCAACGTCCTTGCGAACGAGCGCAACAGCTCCACCATTGTCTTCCCCTTCCCGATGAACCTGGGCGACTGGCTCAAGTCGATGAAGGACACGTCGTCATCAGACTGATTGCGCAGTGACCAGCGGTAAACGCGCTCTTTACTTCTTCGCCTTACGGTCTGCTTTCACCCCGCTTGCGGGACTGACAGCCTATCGTGTGCAAGATCGGGGTCGATGATTCACTTCCACGCCAACGTCGCCATCAAGGATAGCTCAAAGGTCATCAACGATGACAGCCCGGATTCGCTGAAGCTCTACGAGCGGGCGGCGGCGCTGGTCCCGATGGGGGCATGGTCATGCAATTTGCCCGGCAATGAACTGGACTGGACGGAGGGGGTTTACGATCTCTTCGGACTATCCGCGCGAAATATTCCCGATCGCCGCACGGTGCTGGAAATGTACGACGAGGAATCGCGCGAACTCCTGGAGTACAAGCGTTCGAAGGCGGTCGAGGCGTGCTCCCGCTTCACACTCGATGCCCGCATCGTCCGGCCTGACGGCATGGAGCGCTGGATCAGGATTACCGCCGCCACGCGAGCCTGCAACGGGCGAGCCGAGGCGCTCTATGGCATGAAGCAGGACATCACCGAGGACCATGCGCGCTGGGAACATCTGCGTCAGCAGGCCGAGTGCGATCCGTTGACCGGCGTCGCCAATCGCTCGCGCTTCCAGCAATTCCTCGAACAGCCCGACACTTGTGCACTGCGCGGGCGCGTGGGCGCCTTGCTCCTGCTCGACCTCGACGGCTTCAAGAAGATCAACGACTGGTGGGGCCATGCGGCAGGCGATGCCTGCCTCGCTGCTTTCGCCGAGCGGCTTCGCAGGGCTTTTCCGCAGGCGCATCTGATCTCGCGCATCGGCGGCGATGAGTTCGCGGTCCTGCTTCCCCCGGCGCCCCTGAACTCGGCTATCGAGGGCGAAGTGCATTGCGTGATCGGCCATCTCCTGTCACCGGTGGCGTGGAACGGCGATCTGCTGCCCCTTGGCGTTTCGGTCGGCTTGGCCCACGCACCGGCAGCGGCTTCGCTCAGCGCTTGCGGTGAGATCAAGCTCGATCCGCAAGCCCTGTTCATCGCTGCCGACAAGGCGCTCTACGAGGCCAAGGCAAATCCCGCGCTCGCGCTCGTCAGCGCTTCAAACCGAGACTACTCCTGAGCTTATCGCTCAACCGGACTGTTAGCGCGGGTCTGGAAGAATCGGAATTTCCCGTCTTTCTTGCGCACTCTCCTGAGCCGCCCGGAGAACTTCCATGACCGCGATCGCATGCCGGGTGGGAACGGCTGGGCTTGCGCCAGCACTCAGGCAGTCGCGCACATTCTCATAGAACGCCTGATAGCAGCCGCGTTTGTTCGCAATCGGCCGGGCCGCCCCGTCGACGCCGGTTAATACTCCTTCGTGGGGGTCGATCCCCCAGGCAGCTTCGCGGGGCGTCATGCCGCTACTGCCTTGCTCTTCCTGCACGTCGAGGCCGCGCTTGATGTAGCTTGCCCTGGTGCCATGCACGGCAAAACGCAGGCCATGATCGGGGACGAGCTGCGAGATGTGCAATATCGCGCGCGTTCTGGCATAGCGCAGCACGACATGCGCGAAGTCCGGCGCGTGACCTTCCAGTTTCTGGATTGCGATATCCGCCCAGACGGCCTCGGGCATGCCGAAAAGGCTCAAGACCTGGTCGATCAGGTGCGGTCCTAGATCCTGCCAGACACCGCCAAATCGCTTGTCCTTCCAGCGCTGTCCCGCCTCGAGGCGCAGGCGGTCGAAGTGGCTTTCGAAATGCATCACCTCGCCCAGTTCGCCCGCTTCCACCAGCGACTGCAGGGTCAGGAAGTCAGCATCCCAGCGGCGGTTATGGAAGACGAAGACGTGCCGATCGCAATGCTCGGCGGTTTCGGCAATTCTGCGCGCGTCGGCGATGGTGACGGCGAAGGGCTTGTCGATGACGACATGCTTGCCTGCTGCAAGAGCCGACAGCGCCTGCGGCGCGTGCAGGTGATCCGGCGTCGCCAGGACGACAAGTTCTATCGTCGGATCTGCCAGGACGGCGTCGATCTGCGTTTCAACCTGCAGGTCGGGCCAGTCGGCATGCACTTTGGCCGGATCGCTCGACACCACTGCCGCCAGTTCCACTCCGTCGGTGACCTGGAGCAGGGGAGCGTGAAAGACCTTGCCTGCCAGACCGTAGCCGATGAGGGCAGCTCGGATGCATTCCACGGTTACTGTCCTTCTCTAGCGCATGCGATGGGGGCTGAACTAAGGCCTAAGCGCGCATGGCCTTTGATGAAAGGGGGAAGGATCAGTTGAGCGCGAGTTGGCCTTGCCGATTGTCGCGCAAGGAGCGGGATTCCCGCCGGCTCATCAGGCATCGTGCGCGCCCGGTCAGGGTATAGACGACGTGACGCTGCGCTCCGCGATTGTGGTGGTCGACCCGAAAGCCCTGATAGTGGCGGCGGATCAGCCCTTCCTTCACCAGCTCGGACACCGCCCTGCTGAGGTTGGTCTTGCCCGAGGTGCGCACACGGTCGCGCACTTCCTCGTCGATCATTGCAAGGGCCGCTTCGGGTTCGCTGGGCAGCTTGCCGGAGCGTTCCAGATCGGCGCGGATCCTTTCGGTGAGAGCCTGCCGCTTCGGATCGCGTGTTCCCATTGGAGTCAGGGCGTCGCAGAGCCAGTCGCGCAGCAGGATCGATCGTCCGTCGAAGGAAACGAACGGTCCGGCGCTTCCGTCCGGCCTGGCGATTTCGGCAATCAGCGACAGGACCATGAAGGCATAGCGCGGCCGGGAACTGGCATGGGCGACCTGGTCCAGCAGGGCGGCCATGTCACTGACCGAGGCACGCGGTGCGGATGGGGGCGGCGCAACAAACATAACGGGAAGAAATAGAGCACAAACACGGAATCATGAGAATCCCCTTTCTCAAGAGGACAACATTTTGTCGTCAATGACACTTTACCGGCGGGTAAAGTGTCGCGCGTGGCATTTGGCTGGGTCTGGATTGATCCGCCGCCCAGGATGGGGGAGCACAAGCCGTTCAATGAAAAAGCCGGCAACCCTGTCACGGGTGCCGGCTTTCAATGCAGCTTGCATCTGGACTAGAGGGAGGCTTGCCTTTCCCCCTTGTGTGGAGCCTCAGACCAGGTCGTAACGATCTGCGTTCATAACCTTGGTCCAGGCTGCAACGAAATCGTCCGCCAACTTCCTGGGGCCATCGCTCGAGGCATAGACTTCGGACAAGGCCCGAAGCTGCGAGTTCGAGCCGAAGACCAGATCGGTCCGCGTCGCCTTCCACTTTTCCTGGCCCGTCTTGCGGCAGGTTCCGACGAAGGTTTCGTCACCGCTGTCGTCAACCTGCTTCCACGCCGTTCCCATGTCGAGCAGGTTGACGAAGAAGTCGTTGGTCAAGGCACCGGGCCTGTCGGTCAGGACGCCGTGCATCCTGTTACCATGGTTTGCGCCAAGGACCCGCAGGCCGCCGACCAGTGCAGTCATTTCGGGGGCGCTCAGCCCGAGCAGCTGGGCGCGATCGACCAGCAATTCTTCAGTCGGGACCGAAAAGCGCGTTTCCAGGTAATTGCGGAAACCGTCTGCCCGCGGTTCGAGGACGGCGAAGCCTTCAACGTCCGTCTGCTCCTGGCTGGCATCGGTGCGGCCCGGGACGAAGGGGACCTTGACCGAAGTGCCAGCAGCGGAGGCGGCCTTCTCGATCGCAGCGCAGCCGCCCAGCACGATGAGGTCGGCCAGGCTGACCTTCTTCCCGCCCGACGCAGAGCCATCGAAATCGGTCTTTATCGCCTCGAGCTTGCCAAGCGCCTTGGCGAGCTGGTCGGGCTGGTTGACAGCCCAGTCCTTTTGCGGGGCAAGTCGGATCCGCGCGCCATTGGCGCCGCCGCGATGGTCCGAGCCGCGCCAGGTCGAAGCCGAAGCCCAGGCCGTCGTCACCAGTTCGGCGATCGAGAGACCCGAGCCCAGGATCTTGTCCTTGAGCGAGGTAATGTCGGCATCGTCGACGAGCGCATGGTCGAGCGCTGGTATCGGGTCCTGCCAGATCAGGTCTTCGGCAGGGACTTCGGGGCCGAGGTAGCGTGCCTTGGGTCCCATGTCGCGGTGGCACAGCTTGAACCACGCGCGGGCAAAAGCATCACTGAACTTCTCAGGATTGTCGCGGAAGTACTCGGAAATCTTGCGATATTCCGGGTCCATCTTCATCGCCATGTCGGCGGTGGTCATCATCGTCGGAAGCCGCTTGTCCGGGCTGTGCGCGCCGGGCGCCATGTCTTCCGGCCTCTGATCGATCGGTTGCCACTGGTGGGCGCCGGCCGGGCTCTTGACCAGTTCGTACTCGTAGTCGAGCAGCATGTGGAAGTAGCCCATGTCCCAGGTCGTCGGGCGAGGCGTCCAGGCGCCTTCGAGGCCGCTGGTGATCGTATCGTCGCCCATTCCGCTGGCATGCGTGCTGGTCCAGCCAAGGCCCTGCTGGGCGATGTCCGCACCCTCCGGTTCCGCGCCGACCAGCGCGGCATCGCCCGCCCCGTGACATTTGCCGAAGGTGTGGCCGCCAGCGGTGAGCGCGACGGTCTCCTCGTCATTCATGCCCATGCGGGCGAAAGTCTCGCGAATGTCGCGTCCCGACTGGACCGGGTCCGGATTGCCGCCGGGCCCTTCCGGGTTGACGTAGATGAGCCCCATCTGGATCGCCGCGAGGGGGTCTTCGAGATCGAGCTGCTTGTCCGGATCGATGCGGGTCTGACCGAGCCATTCCTCCTCGGTGCCCCAGTAGACGTCCTTTTCCGGCTCGAACACGTCCGCGCGTCCACCGCCGAAACCGAAGACCGGTCCGCCCATCGATTCAATGGCGACATTGCCGGCAAGGATCAACAGGTCCGCCCAGCTCAGGTTGGCGCCGTACTTCTGCTTGATCGGCCAGAGCAGGCGGCGCGCCTTGTCGAGGTTTGCGTTGTCCGGCCAGGAATTGAGCGGGGCAAACCGCTGCTGCCCCGAATTCGCCCCGCCGCGCCCGTCGCCGGTGCGATAGGTGCCGGCACTGTGCCAGGCCATGCGGATGAAGAAGGGACCATAGTGACCATAGTCGGCCGGCCACCAGGGCTGGCTGTCGGTCATGAGCGCATGGAGATCCTTCTTCACCGCATCGTAATCGAGCGCCTTGAAGGCCTTCGCGTAATCGAAATCCGGGCCGAGCGGGCTGGGCGATCTGCTGCCCTGGTGCAGGATGTCGAGGGAGAGCTGGTTGGGCCACCAGTCCCGGTTCGTCCGGCCGAGCAGCGAGCGAAGATCTCCATGCTTCACGGGGCAGCCCCCGCTTACCGTTTCACCTGTCTTGGCGTCCATGATGCTCTCCTGGTCCTGATCTTGCTCCCCGCTCCCGAGTGGATCAGACCATGCCAGTGCTACGATTGCAAGACGCTCCAATCATGGCGAAAGGTCAGACATGGATCAGCGCGGCGACCTCGTCGGGCGGGGCCGTTTCAGTGCGGCCTTCCTTCACGATCCTGCCGCGCTGCATCACGAAGAAACGGTCGGCGAAAGACCATGCAAAGTCGAGGTTCTGTTCGACGATCAGGATCGCCACGCCCAGTTCCTTGCGCACCCGCAGCAAGGCGTCCTCGATCTGCTGGACGATGTTGGGCTGGATGCCTTCGGTCGGCTCGTCGAGCAGGAGCAGCTCCGGTTGGCCGGCCAGCGCGCGCCCGATGGCAAGCTGCTGCTGCTCACCGCCGGAAAGGACTCCGGCCTTGCGGTCCGCGATCTGGGTCAGTTTGGGAAACAGCTCGAAGACCAATTCCGGCACTTTCTTCGCACCTGAAAAGCCCTTGCGTGTCAGGGCGGACAGGCCGACCTCCAGGTTTTCGCGAACGCTGAGGTGGGGGAAGACGTGGCGACCCTGCGGCACGAAGCCGATCCCCGCGCGCGAACGCTGGTGAGCCTGCATCTCGGTCACTTCATGGCCGTGCCAATAGATATGGCCGCCTGTACACGGGATCTGGCCCATGATCGTCTTGAGCAGGGTGGTCTTGCCCACGCCGTTGCGGCCCAGCACGGTCGCGCAATCGCCTTTCCTGAGGTCGAACGCGACATCCCAGAGCACCTGGCTCTTGCCGTAAGCGGAGCTGACTGTGCGCAAGTTGAGCAGCTGGTCTGCGTCTTCGATCGCCATCAGGCCCTCCCGAGATAGATTGCCGCGACTTCCTCGTCGGCGCGGATTTGCTCCAGCGTGCCTTCGCGCAGAAGCTGGCCCTGGTGAAGCACGACGACGTGGCCGCCCAGTTGCGAGACGAAGTCGATATCATGGTCGATGACCAGAACCGCGTGCTTGCCGACCAGGGCTTTCACGATCTCTGCCGTCTGGGTGCTTTCCGCCGCGCCCATACCCGCAGTCGGCTCGTCGAGCAGGAGCAGTTCGGCATCGGTGGCAACGACCATGCCGATCTCCAGCCATTGCTTCTCGCCATGGGAGAGATTGCCGGCAAGCGCATCGCGGCGCGGTGACAAGCCGACCGTCTCAAGGATTTCCTCGGCCCGGCTGCGGGCTTCGGCTTCGCCCTTGCGGCCGAACTTGGTCCACCAGCGGCGGTCGCGGGTGGCCGCGATCGTCAGGTTATCGATCACCGAGAGCGCGACCAGCACGCCGGGCGTCTGGAACTTTCGGCAGATCCCCAGGCCGACGATCGAATGCTCTGCTTCGGCCTGGATTTCCCTGCCGTGGAACAGCACCTTCCCCGAGGTCGGCCGCACCCGGCCGATGATGGAATCGCACATGGTCGACTTGCCCGCGCCATTGGGACCGATGACCACCGTCATCGAGCCGCTTTCGATGGAAAGCGAGAGGTCGTTGATGGCCTTGAAGCCATCGAAATCGACGATTACATTGCGCATTTCGAGCATGGGAGCGGTCATGCGGGGATCTCCTTCGCGTTCGGGGCGCTGGCGGTTCCGGCGGCATCGGCCTCGGCGCGATCCTTGCGCCAGCGGGCGAAGAGGTCGCCCTTGCGCGAAGCCCGGAACGGGCGATCCTCTCCGAACAGCCCGGCAAGGCCGCGCGGCAGGACGGTGACGGCAAGAATGAACATGAGGCCCAGGAAGTAGAGCCACATTTCGGGCATGGCGGTGGAGATCTTGTCCTTGGCGAAGTTCACCAGCAAGGCCCCGGCGAGCGCACCGGCGACGCTGTGGCGGCCACCGATTGCGGCCCAGATCACCATTTCGATCGAAGGCACAACGCCCACGAGGGCCGGCGAGATCACGCCGGAATGCAGCGTGAACAGTGCACCCGAAAGACTGGCGAGCAGGGCGCCCACGGCAAAGGCGATCACCTTGTAGGGCGTTGGGTCGTAGCCCAGGAAGCGCAGGCGATTGGTCCCGTCGCGGCTCGCCCGCAGGAGCTTGCCGAACCGCGAGGCGATGAGCCAGCGCAGGCCGAAGAAGGCCGCGGCGACGGTTGCGAGCGTGACGAAGTAGATGCCCGTCGCGGTTTCGGGAAGGTTGAGGTTGAAGCCCAGCAGCGTGCTGTAATTGGTGAGGCCGTTGAAGCCCCCTGTCATGTCCTGCTTGCTGATCAGGAGCGTGGCGAAGGCAAGGGCGAGGGCCTGCGTGATGAGGGCGAAATAGACGCCGCCGATCCTGCGGCGAAAGATCGCCCAGCCCACGAGACCCGCCAGCGCGGGGGCGACGACGAAGACCGCGATGACAGCGAACAGGGCGCTGCCGAACGGTGCCCACCACCAGGGCAGTTTCTCGATCCCGCTCCAGACCATGAAGTCGGGCACTTCGCCGCTGCCCAGTTCGACGAGCTTGAGGTGCATGGCGATGGCATAGCCGCCGATACCGAAGAACACCCCTTGGCCGAGGCTGAGGATACCGCCTTCGCCCCACAGCAGCACCAGTCCCATGGCCGTCAGGGACAAGGCGAGGAAACGCCCGAGCAGGTTGAGGTCGTAGCCGCTCAACACCCACGGGGCGGCCAGTGCGAGGAGAAAGGCCGCCAGTCCGGAGGCCAGTGGCAGGGAAAGTCTTGCGGGCATCGCCTCGCTCCTATTCTGCATCGAGTGCGCGGGACTTGACGGCAATCACGCCCTGCGGCCGGAACTGGAGGAAAAGGATGACGAAAAGCAGGGTAAGGACCTGCGCAAAGCTGACATCGACGAAAATCTGCGAGAGGGCGGTGATCAGGCCTATGATCAGCGCGGCAACGGTGGTGCCGACGATCGACCCCAGACCGCCGAGAATGACGACGAGGAAGGCCGTGACGATGTAGCCCTGGCCCACATTCGGGGTGACCGGACCCAGCAGGGCCAGCACGACGCCGCCGAGGCCTGCGACACCTGCGCCCAGCGCGAAGATGAAGCAATCGACGAGGCGCACATTGACGCCCATGGCTGCGGCCGTTGGGCGGTCCTGGTTGACCGCGCGCACGAGCAGGCCGATGCGCGTGAAACTGAGGATCGCGGCGAGGCCCAGCAGCACGGCGACGGCCACTATGAGGATGAAGATCCGCAGGGTCGGAAGCTGCAGCCCGGCGATGGTGAGGCCGCCATCGAGCCAGGCGGGCGCCGTCACCGAAACACCGGTCGCGCCGAACAGGTCGCGCGCGGCCTGCTGCATGATGAGGCTGACGCCCCAGGTGGCAAGCAGTGTGTCGAGCGGCCGCGCCGTCAGCCGGCTGACCAGAGCCACCTCCAGAAAACCGCCGAAGATGCCCGCGCCAAGCAGGGCGAAGGCAAGCGCAACGAGCAGGCCGAGCGGCCCCGGCACGATCGTCATCGCCATCCAGGCGAGATAGCCGCCCAGCATCAGGATTTCGCCGTGGGCCATGTTGATGACCCGCATCAGCCCGAAGCTGAGCGCAAGGCCGAGCGCCGCCAGCACGTAGAGTGAGGCGACGGAGAAGCCGTTGAAGAGCTGGCCGGTCAGAAATACCGCGTCCATGTCCTGGCTCCTTTCGCTTGTTGGACTGTCTGCGTTATTCCGGCCTCTGTCCCGGGCAGGGGATCGTTGCCCGGGACAGGGTGGGCGGTAAGGGCCGCCCAGCGGAAAACGGCAGAAGTCAGGTCATCAGATCTTGCAGGACTTGCCCGGGAAGGTGACCGGGTCATACGGGTCCGGGTCGATCGGGGCGGGCGATTTCCAGAGGATCTTGAACTGGCCGTCCGGTTGCGACTGGCCGATGTAGGCGGTCTGGATCAGGCTGTTGTTGTTCATGAACTTCGCATCGCCGAGCGGGGTCGGGATCGTGTCGAGCGTGACGGCGGCAGCGCGCACCTTTTCGGGATCTGTGCTCTTCGCCTTTTCGACCGCAGCCTTCCAGACATAGACGTCGAGATAGCCATGGATCATCGGATCGGTGATCACCGCGTCGGCGCCGAACTTCGCCTTGTAGGCTTCGATGAACTTCTTGTTGATGTCATTGTCGAGGCTCTGGAAGTAGTTCCAGGCTGCGTATCCACCCTCGACCAGCGATGGCCCCATCGCCATGGCTTCCTGCTCGCCGATCGAGAAGGACATGACCGGAATGACCTTGGGGCCCATGCCCGCCGCGGCCATCTGCTTGAAGAACGCGACGTTGCTGTCGCCGTTCAGGGTGTTGATGATGATGTCGGGCTTGGCAGCCTTGATCTTGCCCACCACGCCCGAGAACTCGGTTCCGCCCAGCGGCTGATATTCCTCGCCGGAGAGTGTGAGCCCGTCCTTCGCGATGTGCTTCTTGAGGATCAGGTTGGCAGTGCGGGGATAGACGTAGTCCGAACCGACGAGGAAGAACTTCTTGTAGCCCTGCTCCTTGGCCCAGTCGTAGGCAGGCAGTGCCTGCTGGTTGGGCTGCGCGCCCGAGTACATGATGTTGGGCGAACATTCGTTGCCTTCGAACTGGACCGGGTACCAAAGCAGGCTGTGGTCCTTTTCGAAGACGGGAAGCATGGCCTTGCGGCTTGCCGAGGTCCAGCCGCCGAAAACGGTGGTCACGCCGTCGCCCTCGATCAACTTGGAAGCCTTCTGCGCGAAGATGGCCGGGTCCGAGGCGCCGTCTTCGACTACGGGCAGGATCTGCTTGCCCATGACCCCGCCGGCGGCGTTGATCTCGTCGATCGCTAGCTGGGTGGCGTTCTTCACGGTCACTTCGCTGATCGCCATGGTGCCGGAAAGCGAGTGCAGCACGCCGACCTTGATTGCGTCCGCATCGGCTGCAGACGCGCCCTCGTCGGCGCCCTTGCTGCAGGCGCCGAGCATGGCGGTGCAGGCCAGTGCAGTGGCAAGGAAAGCTCTCTTTTTCATGAATGCCATTGTCTATCCCCTTGGATGCCGGCCTGCGCACCAGGCCGGTCGTCTGCGAATGAATGGAAAGGTCAGAAGCGCGCGCCGATGTATCCGACGACGGTCGCGCCGGCGCGGTTGTCGCCATTGGACGCGGCGGAGAACTTGTTGGTATCGATGTAGTCGGCACCGATCAGAAAGTGTCCGCGGGCATAGCTGACGCCCAGCTGCCAGTTGACCTTGTCGTTCCACCTCGTGCCGTCTTCGTATCCGACGAGGCCCTTCACGGCGAAACCGGTATTGTCGATCGGCAGCGTGGCGCTGGTGTAGGTGTAGGTGCTGTGCCCGGTGAAATGGTATTCGTCATGGATGACGCCCGCACCCAGCGTGACGGGCCCGACCGGCCCGCTGACGCCTACTTCGTACTGGTCGAAATCGATGTTCTCGGCGTCGTGGAAGACGAGGCGCAGGTAGCGTGCCCGGACCTTCACCCCGGAGATCGTGCCCTGCAGGCCGGCATAGAGGTCGGTTTCCATCGCACCAGCGCCTGCATCCTTGTCGAGGCTCGAGGCCCAGACGCCCACAAATGCGCTGACGTTCTCGGCAATCGGCACACCTGCCTCGACCGAGCCCTGGATGACCGGCTTGGTATCGCTCAGCGACGCACCGCGCAGGCGATAGTCGTTCAGGAACGTGACCCCGCCGTTGAAGGTGAACGGCAACTCGTCGTCGGCCATCGCCGGACTGGCAAAGGCTGCCGAAGCCGCGGCGAGGGTAAGGGCGCCAAGCGCAGCCTGCTTCCATCGTGTCATTCTAGATTTCCCTCCACATTGAACCCTGACGCCGGACCCTGAAGCCCTGACGCAGCTGGAGGTTGTGCAGTGCAGCACGAACGCGCCATGGGGTATTTGACGTATGCGCCGGACCGCCTGACGCAGCGCTGCGGCCCTTGGCCGAGTCCATACGTCAAATGCCCCATATGATCGGGCCCGCCATGCGCCGATTGTGCACTTGCAAACGGAGGGGCGCGACCAACTCGCCGCTCCATCGACGAAGGACACTGCCAAGCGTGCACCGGGCATTTGCCATGAGTGACGATCAGACTATCCCGCCCACGGCGGCTTGCGCGCCCGCGCGGGCGGATGCGGTTCCCGCCAGCCTGCGCAGCGTCGGTGAGATCGACCTTGCCTTCATCGGCAGGTCCGGGGTCGCCGCCGTTTCGCGCGCCTTTCAGTCGGGTTGCCTGCGCATGCGCATGCCGCGCACTTCGGGTGAGGAGCCCTGCGCGGTGCTTATCAACACCGCGGGCGGCCTTGCCGAGGGCGATCGCCTCGTCCAGGGCGTGACATGGGCACAGGGCGTGCGATCTGCCGTGGCGACCCAGGCGGCAGAGAAAGTCTACCGGGCCCTTGACCAAGGTTCGCAAATAGCAACGCGCCTGCACGTGGAACAAGGCGCCCAGGCAGAATGGCTGCCACAGGAAACCATCCTGTTCGACGAGGCCCGATTGGTGCGCGATACGCAGATCGCGCTGGCGCAGGATTCAAGTTTTCTGGGCGTGGAAGCACTTGTGCTGGGCCGCGAGGCGATGGGTGAGAGCGTCACGCGGGGAGCCTTGCGCGACCGCCTGCGGATCTGGCGGGGCGGCAAACTGATCTATGCCGATACCCTGGCGCTTGAGGGCGATATCGCGGACCTCATGGCTCATGCCGCAGTGGGCGGCCGAGCGCGAGCCATGGCAGTCATCGTCCATGTGGCGAATGACGCCGCCGCCTTGCTCGAACCGGTGCGCAGCGCGCTGGAGACTGCCCAGGGACAGGCAGCTGCGAGCGCCTGGAATGGCATCCTGGCGGTGCGCCTGATTGCGCCCGATGGAGAAATCCTGCGCCGCGACATCGCGGCCACACTTGAAGTCATGCGCAAGGGGCGTGCCTTGCCCCGCGTCTGGAGATGCTGAAATGAACCTCACACCTCGCGAGAAGGACAAGCTGATGCTCTCGCTGGCCGCCATGGTGGCGCGCCGCCGGCTCGAGCGCGGCGTGTCGCTGAATTACCCCGAGGCCATCGCGCTGATTTCCGACTTCGTTCTCGAAGGTGCGCGCGACGGACGCTCGGTGGCCGATCTGATGGAGGCGGGGGCCCATGTCATCACACGCGAGCAGGTCATGCCCGGTGTCGCCGACATGATCCACGACGTGCAGGTCGAGGCCACCTTTCCCGATGGCACCAAGCTGGTGAGCGTTCATGACCCGATCCGCTGATCCGTTCATTCCCGGAGAGATCCTTGCCGCGCCGGGAGAGCACGAGCTCAATGCCGGGCAGCCGGTCACAGCGATCCGCGTCGCCAACAGCGGCGATCGGCCGGTGCAGGTAGGCAGCCACTACCACTTCGCCGAAGCAAACGACGGTCTCGTGTTCGATCGCGATGCGGCACTTGGCAAGCGGCTCGATATTCCTGCCGGCACCGCTGTGCGCTTCGAACCCGGTCAGGCGCGCGAGGTCTCGCTCGTTCCGCTGCGGGGTGATCGGCAGGTCTTCGGTTTCCAGGGCAAGGTCATGGGCCCGCTCGAAGCGGGAGACGCCTGATGGCCTATCGCATGTCCCGCGCCGCCTATGCCGACATGTTCGGGCCAACCACCGGGGACCGGATGCGCCTCGGCGACACCAATATCCTCATCCGCATCGAGAGCGACGCCACGATGCTGGGGGAAGAAGTCAAGTTCGGCGGCGGCAAGGTGATCCGCGACGGCATGGGGCAGAGCCAGCGCACCAATGCGCAAGGCGCTGCAGATACCGTCATCACCAATGCCGTTATCCTGGACTGGACCGGCATCTACAAGGCGGACATCGCGCTCAGGGCCGGGCGCATCGCTGCCATCGGCAAGGCGGGCAACCCCGATATCCAGCCCGGTGTCGAGATCGTGATCGGACCGGGGACCGAGATTATCGCAGGCGAAGGCAAGATCGTCACCGCCGGCGGCATCGACGCGCATATCCATTACATCTGCCCCCAGCAGGTGGAGGAGGCGCTGGCGAGCGGGGTGACCACCTTTGCAGGCGGAGGCACCGGCCCTTCGACCGGAACCAATGCGACCACCTGCACGCCGGGCCCGTGGCACATCAAGCGCATGCTCATGGCGGCCGAGGGGTTGCCGGTGAACCTGGCATTCGCGGGCAAGGGCAATGCCAGCGACCCGGCTGCTCTGGAGGAAATGGTCCGCGCCGGCGCCGCCGCTCTCAAGCTGCACGAGGACTGGGGCACGACCCCCGCTGCCATCGACTGCTGCCTTTCGGTAGCCGACCGGATGGACGTGCAGGTCATGATCCATACCGACACGCTCAACGAAAGCGGGTTCGTCGAGGATACGATCGCTGCCTTCAAGGGCCGCACGATACACGCCTTCCATACCGAGGGTGCGGGCGGCGGACATGCGCCCGACATCCTCAAGCTGGCAGGCTTTGCCAATGTCATCCCGTCCTCGACCAATCCGACGATGCCTTTCACCGTGAACACGATCGAGGAGCACCTCGACATGCTTATGGTGTGCCACCACCTCGATCCATCGATACCAGAGGACCTGGCCTTCGCCGAAAGCCGCATCCGCAAGGAGACCATTGCGGCCGAGGACATCCTGCATGACATGGGCGCGCTCTCGATCATTTCCTCGGACAGCCAGGCGATGGGCCGTGTGGGCGAAGTCATTTCCCGCACCTGGCAGACTGCCCACAAGATGAAGGCCCAGCGCGGCGCCCTGGAAGGTGACTGCTCCGAGGCAGACAACGAGCGCGCCAAGCGCTATGTCGCCAAGTACACGATCAACCCGGCCATCGCGCAGGGCATGGCTCGCGAGATCGGCTCGATCGAGGTCGGCAAGCTGGCCGATCTGGTCATCTGGGACCCGGCGTTCTTTGGCGCAAAGCCCGATCTCGTGCTCAAGGGCGGCATGATCGTGTGTGCCATGATGGGTGACCCCAATGCCTCGATCCCGACGCCGCAGCCGGTCCATTCGCGCCCGATGTTCGGCCAGTTCGGCAAGGCCATGGCGGCAAGCTGCATAACCTTTGTCAGCAATGCGGCCTATGAGGCTGATATTGCAGGAGAGCTTGGTCTCGCCCGCACTGTGATGCCGGTCAGTCAGACGCGCGGCATCGGCAAGGCGCAGATGAAGTGCAACGACGCGCTGCCCGATATTCGTATCGATCCCGAGACTTACGAAGTCCACGCCGACGGGGAATTGCTTGCCTGCGAGCCGGCCACCGAGCTGCCACTGGCGCAGCGCTATTTCATGTACTGAGGATTACCATGAGAAGAATTATCAGGATCGAGAGTGAAGCGGCTGAAAAAGCTGCAGATGCGGTCCGCCTGGATTTCGACCAGCGTAATCGCCGCCGGATCGTCTTCACCACGAATGGCGGGGCTTCGATCCTGCTGGACATGGCACGCCCGGTACACTTGCGCGACGGTGACATGCTGCGCCTCGACGATGACAGCATGGTGCGCGTGGAGGCCCTTTGCGAGCCACTGATCGAGATCGCTGCGCATTCGAGCGCCGAGCTGGTCCGCATTTCCTGGCACCTGGGCAACCGTCATCTGCCGACGCAGCTTCTGCCCGGCGATAACGGCGGAACCCTGCGCATTCGCCACGATCACGTGATTGCCGAAATGGTGGTCGGACTGGGCGGCCACTGCCAGCCCGTCCTTGCGCCTTTCGACCCCGAGGGCGGGGCCTATTCGGGCACTGGCGGACATCACCACGGACACGGTCATGACCATGAGCATGAGCATGAGCATGAGCATGGCCAAGCGCACAATCACGCTCACAGCCACGGACAAGAGCATCACGCCCATGGCTGACGCCGAGCTCTTCGACCTGATGAGCTGGATGTCGCCGGCCTGGCCGATCGGTGCCTTTGCCCATTCCAGCGGACTGGAATGGGCGGTGGAGGCCGGTCACGTCACAGATCGCAGCAGCACCCGGGACTGGATCGTCGCGCTTGTCGAGCATGGCGCGATCCACAATGACCTCGTGCTGTTCACGCACGCCTGGCGGGCGTCCCGCCTCGGCGATGCGGACCGCTTCGACGAAGTGGCGCAGCTCGCGCTGGCCAGTCAGATCGGTCACGAACGCTATGTCGAGAGCACCGCACAGGGCAGCGCTTTCGTACGCATTTCGCGCGCGGCCTCGGGCGTCGCCGATTTTACGAAGCAACTTGCCGGTCTCGAGCGCACGGACATCGCCTATCCCGTTGCGGCGGCGGCACTTTTCGCGCTTCGCGGCATTGCACTGGAACGCGCGCTGACGGCCTGGCTGCACGGCGCGGTGTCCAATCTCGTCTCGGCAGCGCAGCGCCTCGTGCCGCTCGGGCAGACAGACGGCCAGCTCGTCCTTCATGACTGCCGCGAGGTCGTCATGGCCGCCGTCAAGCACATGGCCAGCCTGCCGGACGGCGATCCTTTCGATGCCCTGGGCGGCTGCACGCTCGTCGCCGACCTCGGCTGCATGGCTCACGAAACCCAATACACAAGGCTGTTCAGGACATGAACCAGATGGCAACTCCCCTCCCGGCTTCGGGCCCCTTGCGCGTCGGCATCGGCGGCCCCGTGGGTTCGGGCAAGACCGCGCTCATGGACGCACTTTGCAAATACCTGCGTGAGAGCTACCAGATCGCCGCGATCACCAACGACATCTACACGCGCGAGGACGCCGAGTTCCTCACCCGCGCCGGATCGCTCGATCCCGACCGTATCCTGGGCGTCGAGACCGGCGGCTGCCCGCACACTGCGATCCGCGAGGACGCCTCGATGAATCTCGCCGCGGTCGATGTGCTGGAGCAGCGCTTCCCGGGCCTCGACCTCATCCTGATCGAAAGCGGCGGCGACAATCTGGCGGCCACCTTCAGCCCGGAACTGGCCGACATCACCATCTATGTCATCGACGTTTCGGCAGGCGACAAGATCCCGCGCAAGGGCGGGCCGGGCATCACCCGAAGCGATCTGCTGGTGATCAACAAGATCGACCTTGCGCCGCTCGTCGGCGCCAGCCTTGAAGTCATGGACCGCGACGCGAAGAAGATGCGCGGCGCGCGGCCGTTCGAATTCGCCAACATTCGCGCTGGCAAGGGTCTCGAGGAGATCGCCGGCTTCATCATCAAGGCAGGCGGACTGCCGGAAAGGATTGCTGCATGAAGCGGCTCGTCTCCACTTTTGCCCTTGCAGGCCTTAGCCTCGCTCCCGAATTGGCCCTGGCCCACCCCGGACACGGCAACGGCGCATTCGCATCGGGGCTGCTCCATCCCCTGACCGGCGCCGACCACCTCGCCGCAATGCTGCTGGTGGGCCTTGGCGCTGCAGTGTTCCTGAAGCGGTCGGGCTGGGTACTTCCGCTCGCTTTTCTGGGCGGTCTGACCTTCGGATTCGTGACCGGAACCTGGCTGCCCGGTTCGGCCGCGGAAGCCGGGATCATGGCCTCGCTCGTCGTGCTTGGCCTTGCTGCGGCATTCCAGGTCCGCACGCCGGCTGCCATTGCGGCCTTTCTCGTCGCCGCTTTCGGTTATGCGCATGGCGCCAGCCATGGCATCGAGATGCCGCACGATGCCTCTCCGGCACTGTTTGCCGGTGGGTTTCTGGCGACCAGTGCCTTGCTCCACTTCGGCGGTTATGCTCTTGCCCGGGTGTTGCCGAACCCGGCTTTGCGCCTGATCGGGGCTGGCAGCGCGGGTTTCGGCCTCGTCCTGGCCGGGATTTCATGATGGAGCGCAACCGGATTGGCAAAATCGGAACCTGATCGGGCGCGGGCGGGCACTGTGTCGGACGTCGCGGTCAAGCGCCAGGTCATCGTCGGCACGCGCCGGCGCTACAACCAGTGGGTCAACAACCAGACGCTGGAAGACTATGCCCTGCGCTTCACCGCGACGCGCGCGCGAAGGAGCTCGCCTGCCTGGGTTGCCAATACTGCACTAGGCTCGATCGCTTTCCTTGCCTGCGAGGCGCTGGGCGCGACGGTCACCATCGGTTACGGCTTCGAAAGCATGGCCTGGGCGCTGGGCGTGGCGGCGGCAATTTTCCTGATTTCCGGCATACCGATCTGCTATTACGGCGCCCGCTACGGCGTCGACATGGACCTGCTCACGCGCGGATCGGGCTTCGGCTATCTTGGCTCGACGATCACTTCGGCGGTCTACGCCTCCTTCACCTTCATCCTGTTCTCGATCGAAGCGGTGATCCTGTCGGCAGCGCTTCAGTTGTGTTTCGGCATACCACTGCCGATCGGGCACATGATCAGCGCAATGGTGGTCATTCCCATCGTCGCCTACGGCTTTCACCGCATCAGCCAGTGGCAGAACTGGACGCAGCCGATCTGGTTCATCCTGCAGGTTGCGCCTATCCTGTTCCTCGTCGAGCAGGGCAGCGATGGCCTTGCCCTCTGGACCGGTTTCGAAGGCGCAGAGAAAGTCGGCTCGATGGCGAGTTTTGCGGTTGCGCTCGCCGTCTTCCTCTCACTGCTGCCGCAGATCGGAGAGCAGGTCGATTACCTGCGTTTCCTGCCCGAGCAGGAGAAAGTCGGCAAGCTGCGCTGGTGGTCGGCGCTGCTGGCGACCGGCCCGGGCTGGATTCTCGTGGGCGGCGTCAAGATTGCCCTGGGATCCTTCCTTGCCGTCATCGCGCTGTCCTCCGGCATGAGCGCGAATGATGCGGCCAATCCGGCCATGCTCTATTTCATGACCTTCGGCGGCCTCGTCGCCAACCCGACGGGCGCAGTGATACTGACCACGGTCTTCGTTGCGCTGTGCCAGATCAAGATCAACGTCACCAATGCCTATGCCGGCTCCATAGCGTCCTCGAATTTCTTCTCGCGCCTGACCCACCGGCATCCCGGTCGCGTCGTATGGCTGGTGTTCAATACCCTGATCGCGCTGATGCTGATGGAGGGCGGCATCCAGACCGTCGTCGAGCGGGTGCTGACGCTCTATTCCAACTTCGCGGTCGCGTGGTTCGGTGCGGTGATCGCCGACCTCATGATCAACAAGCCGCTCGGCCTCAGCCCGCCGGGCATCGAGTTTCGCCGCGCCTACCTTTATGACCTCAACCCGGTCGGGGTCGGCGCCATGGCGATCTCGATCCTGTGTTCGACACTTTGCTTCGCAGGGCTACTGGGAGAGGTGGCGCAGATGCTCTCCCCGGTAATCGGGCTGAGCGTATCGTTCATCTTCGCCCCGATCATCGCTGCCGCCACCCGGGGGCGCTATTACATCGCCCGTCCGCAGGACAAATTCGAAACCGCCGAATGCACCTGCAAGGTCTGCGAGAACACCTTCGAAGCACCGGATATGGCGGTCTGCCCGGTTTACGACGGCGCGGTCTGTTCACTGTGCTGTACGCTGGAGGCACGCTGCCACGATGCCTGCAAGGTCAGGCCGGAGGCCGGGGTCAACCTCTCCGCATTGCTCGAGCGCCTCCTGCCGGGCTCGATCACCGACGTGACCTATGCGCGCATCGCCCGCTTCCTCGTGGCCTACTGCGTCTGCCTTGCCATCGCCGGCGTGGTGCTGCTGTTGATCTTCTATCAGCGTGAAGTTGCCGGGGACGACCCGCTGGTCCTTGCCAGCATTCTCAAGACCGTTTTCGTCGGTTTCATGGCGATTTCAGGTTTCGGCGCCTGGTATTTCGTTCTCTCGCGGGAAAGCCAGCGGGCGGCAGAGCAGGAAACGGAACGCCAGACCGTGTCACTCATGGAAGAAATCGAGGCGCACGCGCGTACCGATGCCGAACTGCAGCGGGCCAAGACGGCGGCGGAGAATGCCAACCTTGCCAAGAGCCGCTACATCATCGGTATGAGCCACGAGATCCGCACGCCGCTCAACGCAATCTCTGGCTACGCACAGTTGCTGGAGCGCGACGAACGCGTACCGGTCGCCGACGCTGTGCGCGTCATCCGGCGCAGCGCCACCCACTTGTCCGATCTCGTCGACGGTCTCGTCGATGTATCACGGATCGAGAACGGTTCGGTCCGGATCGCCCGCGAGCGTGTGAACCTCGTCGATCTGCTCAACCAGATCGTGGACATGTTCCGTATTCAGGCCGCCGCGCGGGGAATCCAGTTCGACCATAGCCGGCCGAACCATTTGCCGCACTGGATCTATGCCGACCAGAAGCGGCTGCGGCAGGTGCTCATCAATCTCATTTCCAACGCGATCAAGTATACGCCTGCCGGGTCCGCGGCGCTCAACGTCTATTGGCGCAATCCGGTCGCGGAATTCGAAGTGGTCGATACCGGAGTCGGTATCGAAGCAAGCAGTCTGGAACGCATCTTCGAACCATTCGAGCGGATCGGCACGGTCCGCGGACAGCAGGGCGTAGGCCTGGGCCTGACGATCGCACGCATGCTTGTCGATGTCATGGGCGGGCAGCTTACCGTGAAGAGTACGCCGGGCCTGGGCAGCACCTTTACCGTGAAGATGTTCTTCTCCGAGGCGCCCGTGCCGGAAAAAGGGCCGTCGGAGCCTGCTCCCCAACTGTCCTTTGCCGGGCCGCAGCGGCGCATTCTGGTCGTCGACGACGATTCCGCGCACCTCGAACTGACCCGGGACCTTTTGACCCCGATTGGATTCGATCTCGAGTTTGCCGAGAACGGGCGCGCTGCGATCGAGGCCTATCGCCGCAAACGGCCCGATCTCGTCATCATGGATGTCGCCATGCCCGAGATGAGCGGATGGCAAGCTGCCCATGCGATCAGGCAACTCGATGGCGACAGCGTTCCGATCCTGATGGTCTCTGCCAATGTCCACGAGTTCCAGCGGCCGCGCAGGCCCGACGATCCGCATGACGATTACATCGCCAAGCCCTACGAACTCGATGTTCTGATCGATCGGATCTCTGTCCTGCTCGACCTCGAACCCGCCGAACGACCGGAGTCCGCGCGATGACGGCCCGCATCCTCGTCGTCGATGACGATCCCGAAACGCGCGGGATGATCGAAGCATTTCTGCGCAGCGAAGGGCACGAACCGATCCTTGCTGCCGATGGTGCGATCGCGCTTGGGCTGCTGGACGAGGCGCGACCGGACCTCGTGCTGCTCGACGCGGTGATGCCGGGGCTGGACGGATTCGAGACATGCCGCCTGCTCAAGTCCGACCCGCGCGCCAGCGATGTGCCCGTCATATTCATGACCGGGCTTTCCGATAGCGACCATGTCGTGCGTGGACTGGAAGCGGGCGGGGTGGACTATGTAACCAAACCCGTGGTTCTGAACGTGTTGAGTGCGCGCATCCGCGTCCATCTCGGCAATTCCAGCGGCGCGCGCAAGGCGATGACCGGGCTTGATGGGATGGGCGCGCAGTTGGTCAGCTGCGATGCGCGCGGCCACATTGGCTGGACTACACCTGCCGCGCAGCGCGTGCTTGACGGATTTTCACCGGACAAGCGAACCGCATTGCAATCGCTGCTCGCTGAACTGATCGTTGAAGCCTCGCAGCGCACAGTCACTGTCGTCCTGGGGGCGGAACGGTTCGATGTCACCCTGGTCGGCGAAGCAGGCGGCGCCGAGCACATGTTCCGCATCGCCCTCTCGCGCGAGGGGCGCGAGGGCGACATGCTGCGCGATGCCTTCGGCCTGACCCCGCGCGAAGCGGACGTCCTCTTGTGGACCGCGCGCGGCAAGTCGAACAAGGACATGAGCGAGATCCTCAACATCAGCGCACGTACGGTGAACAAGCACCTCGAACAGATCTTCGTGAAGATCGGCGTCGAAAACCGCGCTTCCGCTGCCGCTGCCGCGACGCGGGTGATCTACGAGACCTGACGCAGTCTAGAAATGGACCGACCCGTTCAGGGAAATCGTCGTGGGCTGCTGCGGCGTGAATTGCGGCATGGTGCGGTAGCGAAGGGCATTGCCGAAGGCGAAGACGTCGCCCTTGTCAGCGAACAGGTTCTGCACGTTCAGGCCCACTTGCCAGATGCCGTCGCTGACCTGAACTTCGAAATCGCTCTCGATCAGGTCGCCCATCCTGCGGTCAAGGTCAGGATCGAAGCTCATGCGGGCCGGGCCGACATAGCGCAGGCTCAGCTTCGCGCGCGCATTCAGCTGTCCTAGTGTGAAATCGCGGCGCAGGCCGGCGCGTACGGTATATTCGGGAACGACCGGCAAGTGCCTGTCTTCCAGTTCGAAACCCAGATCATTGCGGATCAGGCGCGCATCGGTGAAATTGCCGCCGGCCTCTGCCTGCCAGCCTTCGCCCAGCGGCAGTTCGAGGCTGCCTTCGATGCCGAAGATGCGGGCGTTTCCGGCATTGACCGTCTCGACGAGGCCATTGTCCTCCAGCACGTCGGATTGCAGGTCGTGCCAGTTGGAGAACCACGCGCCCAGATCGAGCTTGCCCCCGCCGGACATCCGCTGGCGCCAGCCCAGTTCGATGGAGGCCAGTTCATCGCTGCCCAGCGTGTCGATGCTGCCGCTGGACGTAATATCCGATCCGCCTTGCCTGAAGGCCGATCCGTAGCGCACGTAGACGAGGCTGGACGAGCCGGGCTGCCAGGACAAAGCGACACTGGGTGTTACGCCGGACTTGTCACGCTCACGCGAGACGGGGCCGGCCTGCAACATGCGCGTCTCGCGGATAGACGAGCGGAAAAGCCGCGCCCCGGCATCGATCGAGATCGTGCCGGATACCGGAACAGTCGCGTCGAAATAAGCGGCATTGTCGTGACTGGTCCGGCGATCGTCGTCGAGCGTCTCCATGGCGCCTGCACTATCTTCAAGTGACGTCGCCAGTCTCTGGCGCGCCACAAGGCGCGAGATGCCCGCAAGCCAGGTTACGCCGCCAAGGTGACCGCGCAGGCGCAGCTCGGAATCCCATATGCGGAAATGGCGCTTGTCGAGCAGGCTCTGCGGATTGGCGAGCCCGAAGCCATCCGCGCCGAGCGATGCATCGAGCGTGTTGTCGACATCGTGCCAGGTCATGGCGCTGGCGAACGTCACATCGATGCTGCCGGCCGCGCCGTTCAGCCGTCCGGCGAAGTGGATGAGGTCGTTGTCGTGCGGCTCGGGCGATTGTGCGTCGCGTGAATAGCTGCGCGGGGCATAGACATAGCGCGTGTCGCTCGAGCGCAGCCACTGGCCGAAGCCGGTGAGGTCCAGACGCCAGTCGTTGGCCGGAATGAAGGCGAGCCCAGCGCGCGCGCCCGACACGCGCGTCCAGTTCGCGTCGTTGCGTTGACCGGTATCGATCCAGCCGGGCTCCTTGGCCCCATAGCCGACGAGGCGCAGGGCGGCCCTCTCGCCCACCAGGGGCAGGTTGGCCACGGCGGAGCCCGAATAGCCGGTATTGCCGTGCGCCACGAGTGAGGTTCCCGCAGTAACGTCGAGGCTGGTCCGATCGAGTTCGGGAGCGTGGGACACCATGCGGTAAATGCCGCCGAGCGCACCGGTCCCGTAAAGCGAGCCTTGCGGCCCCTTGAGCACTTCGACGCGCTCGATGTCGACGAGGCGGATATCCGGGTCCGGCGCAGCATAAGTGAGGCGCGCTTCGTCTAATACGACGGCCACCGTCGACTGGCTTTCGCCGCTGAAGGCGCTGTCGGCAACGCCGCGCAGGAACATGCGATTGCGCCCCGGCCCCAGTGACGTGAGTGAAAGCCCTTCGATCTGCGAGGCAACCGTGGCGCTGGCGCGGGTAGGGATGCCGTGGATTTCGTCCGCTAGGGCGACCACCGAAACCGCGGCAGGAACCGAGAGCAATTCCAGCGGTTGCTTGGTGGTCGTGACGACGATGGGCTGTGGCGGCGGCGGTGAAACGGGACTGGGCGGGGGCACCGCAGGCCCGATGGCGGCGGCCGGTTCGATGCGCCAGGCCGTCTCGCTTACCTGCCTTGCGACGAAACCGCTACCGGACAGAAGCTGCGAGAGCGCCTCGCCGACCGAATAGTTTCCCCTTACGCGCCTTGTGCGCAGGCGGGGCAGTGCACCCTGCGTACCGATGGAAACCCGGGTTTCGCGGGCAAGCTCGGCAATGGCTTCGGGCAGTGTGCTCGCAGCTATGTCGATGCCGCGGCGCGCTGCTTCGCGCGCCTCAGCTGCCGGGCTGCTCCAGACGCCAAGCGCCAGCGTGGCCGCTGAGACGCAGGCCCATGAGCTGCACCAGATCGCGTAACGCCGCATCCCCATCGTCGACAATCAGCGTCCCCGAAAACCGCCGGTCGCGCAAGGACGCCGGCACTTCCACCGAGACACCCGCATAGCGATGCAGATCGGCGGCGACCAGCACAAGTCGCGCATTTTCGTAGGAAAGTCTGCCTTCCTGCCATGAACCGACATCGATGGGCTTGATCGATGCAATCGTCGCGGTGCCCTTTGCGCCGTCGAAATCGAGACCGCTGCCGGCGGCCAGCTTCACCGGAGCGTCGAGCGCCTGCGAACTGACCTGCACTTTACCCTCGACGACGGCGACGCGCACCGTGTCCTTCTGTTCCTGTACGTCGAAGCGCGTGCCGATGTCGCTGATCGCAAGATCGCCGGCGGTGATCGTGAGGCGGCGCGAGGGATCGTGGCGGATGTCGAACAGGGCGCCGCCGGAAAGGGCCATGCGATCCCGATTGCGGCCCTCGATGGTCAGGTGGCTGCGCGGGGCGAGCAGGATCGTCGAGCCATCCTCAAGCGCGATGCGCTGCGATGCCGCTGCGGTCTCGTAAAGCTCTGGAGCGGGGCCCATGAACTGGGGAACCGCCAGAACCGCAGTCAGGGCCGCGGCAACGGCAAATCCAGCCCAACGCAGCCGCTTCCCGAAGACCGGACGCACGACACGATCGTTCGCAGCCTCGGCATAGGTGGCTTCCATCGGGGTTTCGAACTCGGGCGCCGCGGGCTCTGCCAGTTCCTCGCGATGCTCGCCGAGCATCATGTCCGTCAGGGCAATCTCATCGAACGCCTTGCGGTGTGCAGGGTCTGCTTCCAGCCAGAGGGTGAACGCATCCCAGTCCATGGCATCGTCGCCGCTGGCGAGGTGCCAGCGAACGGCTTCGGCCAGGATCGGATCGTCTTCGCGTTTCATTGTCCCTGTTCCATCTGCGGTCGTTCCCCGCTGTCAGCCCCTCGATCTGAAGACGTCGCCGTGTCGAAACATCCACAGTCGGACAGCGCCGCGCGCAGGCGTTTCATGGCGAGTGCGAGGTGCTTTTCCACCCCGCTGCGGCTAATTCCCATGACTTCGGCGATTTCTCCCTGCCCCATTCCCTCGAAGCGATAGAGCCGCAAGGCCCGGCCAGCGCCTTCGGGAAGGGCGTCGATGGCGTCGCGCAGGATCTGCGCTTCCTGCTTGCGGGCCAGCGCTTCGTCGGCAGGTTCGCCGGGGTCAGTCCTGTCTTCCGGCGGCATGGCGACACCGCCGCTCTCGGCCTCAAGCCAGTTGCGCTCACGCCGCATTGCGCGTTGTCGCCCGCGCAGCCGATCCAGAACGAGATTGTTGGCCATCCGAAACAGATAGGCGCGTGGATTGGCGACGGGCCCTGCGGGCTGCGCGCCGACCTTGATCCAGAGATCCTGCAGCAAGTCCTGCGCGTCGTCCGCCGAAGCGCAACGGGCAGTGAGGAATTGCAGCAAGGGACCGCGTTCGTCTTCGAGTACGCGGGCGAGCCCCGAGGCTCGCGCTTGCTGCGGCATCGGCTCCATGTCGATCTCCGCCAAGAACTTCATGATCGCCAGGCCCTTGCGAGCAAACCGGTGACCGATCGGGTGATCGCCACTTCATGCACTTCGATCCGCTCTTGTGCAAACCCTGCATCTGCAAACGCTGCGCAAAGCGCGTCTCTATCGAAAAGCCGATGAAAGCCCTCGCGGGTAAAGGACCAGTTTTCCATGCTCTGCCTGTCGGTGACGTAGGCCACAATTCGCCCGCCAGTCTTCAGCAGCCGATGCATCCTGTGCAGCATGGGGTGGTTGGAATCTTCGAAATACAGGACATTGAGAGCGAGCACCGCATCGAAGGTCGCGTCAGGCAATGCCAGATCTTCCAGTTTCGCCTCGATATAGGAAGCACGCGCGCCAAAGCGCTGCCGCGCGGCTTCCAGCATGGTCGCGGAAGCGTCGGCCCCGGTGACGAGGCAATCGGTGCGCGCCAGCAGTTCGGCCATCGCCGCGCCGGTGCCGCATCCGGCGTCGAGCACCGCTTCTCCCTCGCCCGGCGCCAGGAGATCGACCGCAAGCCGGGTGGGCTTGCGGTTGACCACATCCATGGCATTGCCCAGCAGGCGGCCGGGCAGGCCACTGGGATGGGCAAGCTGCCGCGCAAGCCGGTGAGCCAGCATCATGGGCACGTGCTTGCGGTCAATCAGCCCGCCTTGGCCAGCAGGGCCCGGACTTCGCGTCTGCGGCCTGCGTCCCACACCGGGCGGGCAGGATCGTGCGGAGCCTGCAGGGCTTTTTGAAGATAGGTCTTCGCTCCCGCCTTGTCTCCCTGATCCAGCAGGTAGTCGCCATAGAAGTAGTTGGAATCCAGGCCGTTGGGATCAACTGCCAGCGCCTGCTTGAGCAGCTTTTGTGCCCGCTCGTCGTCCCCCCATCCGATCGGCGATCCCGGAACCTTGTAGTAGAGTACTCCGAGGCTGAGCGCGGCTCCGCCGTCCGCCGCGCGCGGATCGAGCGAATAGGCCTTGGCGATCAGGTCGCGGGCCCGCGTCGCCAGGCTCATCTTGTGAAAGATATTGGCACGATTGGCCTGCTCGCTGGTGATGATGCCCTGCCAGAGCAGCGGTTCGGCCTTGCCCGGATAGCGCGCGACGATGGTCGCGGCCTGCTTGGCCAGCTGGTCCAGCGCCTTGGTCTGCGTGCTTGAACCCTTCACTTCGTACGTGATGTGGGCCCAGCCATCGTTCACGGCCTTAACGTCGCTCGCCATGTCGGCGAAGGCGGCCGAGGGCAGGGCGCAGGCCAGCAGCGGGGCGGCCAGAAACGTGAGGACACTGCGTTTGATCATCGGATGGATCTCCTGTCTCTTTATCGTGTCGGGCTGGTTCAGCAGAACTCGGCGCGGGCCTTGCGGATCTGTCCGGCAAGTCCGTTGTCGATCAAGCGGGGGGAAATGGCATTGAGGGCGGCATAAAAGCGCTCGAGTGCGCCGATCGAGACGGTCTCGCGTCTTTCGACGATGGCCGAGACGATCCGCCGGGCCACCCAGTCGGGTGCATCGGCCTTCATCCCCGTCACTTCGAGGAAGCGATTGACCTCACCGTTGTTGAATGCGGTGCGCGCGGCCCGCGGATTGATGTGGGTGACTGTGACGCCGCTGCCCATCAGCTCGCGCCGCAAGCCCTGGCTGAGGGCAGCGAGACCCGCCTTGCTGCTCGAATAGGCGGCGAACCAGGGATAGGGAATCGCGCCCAGGACCGAGCCGATATTGACGATCTGCCCGCTCCCTCGCGCCTGCATCGGCGCCGCCACTGCGCGGGCGAGGACGGCCGGCACCAGCAGGTTGATGCGATAGCACAGTGACAGCGCCTCGATCGGCTGGCTCTGATGCAGGCCGAAACGCATGACCCCGGCGATGTTGACGAGGATATCCGGGCAATCGCCGGCAAGCCGCTCTGCAAGCCGGGCAAGGGCGGTCTCATCCGAGAGGTCGGTGACGATACTGGCGTTGCAGGCCGCGCTTTCTGTGCGATCGATCCCGATGACATGGGCTCCGGCCTCGCGAAGCAGCGTGGCCACGGGCGTGCCGATGCCCCCGGCAGCGCCGGTGACGGCTATGCGTTTGCCTTCAAGCGGCAACATCCTGGTCCTCCATGGCAATTGCGGCGAACATGCCCCCGAAGAGGGCGAACATTTCGCGCGCCATCCTGGTGATGGCCTCGCGGTCCTCCGGCGTGTCCAACCGGTTCACGAGCGCGGCGAAAAAGGCCATGTGGTCCTGATCGAGCGCGCCATGCGAGGTCAGGTAGGTGAAGGCTTCCGGCGGCAGTCCAAGATTCGCGGCGACTGCACTGGCACCGCGCTGGGCTAGGGCGACGCTTACGCTTTCCAGCACATAGACCATGCCGAAAAAGCAGGCGGCATTGCCTTCCCCGATCCGGGCATAGGCATGGTCGACCATGGCCTGCGTTGCCGGATTAGGCCTGCAGGTGCGCGCCTTGTCGGCATCGCCGCCGGCCGCAGCGATATCCGCCAGGATCCATTCCTCGTGGCCGGTCTCTTCCTCGATATATTCATCGAGCGCGGCGACGAGTTCGGGCCGGTCCAGCAACCGAGCACGCGCCGCCTGCATCAGCGGAACCGTATGGCGCACATGGTGATAGGCCTGAATAAGGTAATCGAGGTAGGTGCGGCGCGAGATCGTTCCGGCAAGTCCGGCGCGCACTTGCGGGATCGTCAGGAAGCGCAGTCGATCGCGCCAGGTTGCAGCTTCCAGCTCATCGAAAAAGGCCGGCTTGCCCTCGAGCCATGTCCGGGCGATGGCCTTGCGGCGCAGGCGTCCGTTGCCGGTGAGCATACCGTTGGCTGGCGTGAACGGCGCCGCTTCACGCCAGGTGGCCACGCGTGCATAGGCGGGCAACGTCCGGTTTGCCGCCGCAAGGGCCTTGACGATATCCGCGTCTGGCGATGCCGGGACGAGCAGCGCTTCGGGTGCCGGGCGGCCGTCGCCATGGACCAGGGCCTGGGCGATTTCGGGCTGTAGCAGCAGTTCGGCCTCTACCCATTCCGGCGAAATATTGCGGCCATAGCTGGTGACGATCATGGCCGTCTTGCGGCCTTCCACCCAGAGGCGGCCATGTTCGTCGATGCGACCGATGTCGCCGGTGGCCAGAGGTCCCGGCGTACGCGGCTCGCCAATGGTGCCAAGGTACATTTCTCCCTCGAGCAGGATTTCGCCATCGGAGGCGATCGTCGCCCGGACATGGCCGAGCGGGCGCCCGACCGAGCCTTCCAAGCTTTCGTCCGCGCATTCCAGCGATACGACCGAGCCGCATTCGGTCAGGCCGTAACCCTGCCTGACCGGCAAACCGAGGTCGCGGGCTCTTTGCAGGAGTTCAACGGGCACCCGTGCCCCGCCGACAGCCACCAGCGTCAGGTCCGGTAGGCGTTGGCCGGTGCGTTCGAGAACCGCGACCATCCCTGCGAGATATTCCGGAACGAGGATCAGCGACGTGATCCGCCACACCGCAAGGCGTGAGACCATCGCTCCGAAATCGGGACGGAAGGGGTCACCCAGCCCGACCTCGCGCTGCGGCGGGCAGATATAAGTCCCCCCGGCCAACATGGTGGCGAAGAAACCGGCGACCGTTTCCAGCAGGATTCCGGGGGGCAGCAGGGCGCAGTGTCGGCCGGCATGGGCGGTTCCCAGCGCTTCAACGACCGATGCGGCGACAGTGAGCATGTGGCTCTGCGACAGGCACACGCCCTTTGGCGTGCCGGTCGATCCGGAGGTAAAGGTAACCCGCGCCGTCAGACGGGGCAGTAATGACGGCGCGGGGTGCGGTGTGGAGGGACATTCGCCCCCCGCACCGCAGGCGGAAACGGCGTGACGGACCTGTTCGTCGGTAAAGAAAGCAGGAAGCGACAGGACCGGAATACCGGCATCGAGAAGCGCCAGCTCGAGAACGGCTGCTTCGACACCATGATCGAGGCGCAGGACATGGGGCTTGCCACTCTGCGCATCGCCGCGCAATTCGGCGACCGCCTGCCCCACGCGCTCGGCCAGGTCCCGCCACGTCACGCAATCCGATACGACCGGGTCGAGCGCGATGCCGAGCGGGTTGTGCTCGGCATGGGCACGGATCGTCTCCAGCAGACCGGTCACGCGGCAAATTTCCGGCGACGGGCAAGGAAGGCGGAAATGGCGCGCTGGCCCTGCGCAATCAGGCCGGCGCAGACCATTGGGTCATTGGCATAGTAGTTGCCCCAGGCGACCGGATCGTCGGCGCGCTGCAAATCGGCCTTGGCAAGGACGTGCAGGGTCACGCCCAGTCTCTCGAACATGCGGCGCAGCGGTGCGGTGAGCGTTGCCACCGCCACTTCGCAATCGGCACCAAGGTCATTCGCCGCCATGCCCCAGAGGGTGACCATGGCAAAGGCATCGTCGGCGGCCAGATTGCCGAGTTCGATCACGCTGGAACGTTCGACGGCATGACCCAGCGCATCAGTCAGGCATTGCTCCACCGGACGGTCGAGATAGCGTTCGAGAAAAAGAGTTTCTTCACCGGCGCGGCGATAGCCTAGCGCGGCATGAGCCGTGTTCTGGTACGAGACGTGGAGGATCGCGCCATATCCGGCCTGCACGTTTGCCCCATGCGCCTCAAGATAGCGCCTGCGGACCAGATCAATCGACGATGTCTCTGACATCCCAGTCTCCTCGGTGTTCGAGGAAATGACGGCACGCCACTCGGCCTTCCGCAGTCGGACCACTCGTCCTTCGACAAGATTCCCTTGGCGCACGACGAATCGATCGAGGCCCGCACCATGACCGAAGCCGCATGATCTCTCTGGCAGGCCACTTGCACGAGTTTCATCCGCGCGAATCGTGGATCCTGGGCTATGGCGGTCCATTCGCACTGCAGTTGCGTGAGGTGATTTGCCTCCCTGTCTCTTCAACAGGTGACAAGAAGGCATTCGTCCACCATGTTCGAAACGCAGGATAATGCCCTAATGCTTTGCGGTCACGGCGCAGTACCTCGCGCTGCGCAGGGCAGACGGGCAACTTGACTCACGAGGGCGGCATGAAACTTCGAATCAACGACAAGGAAATGGACGTCGAGGCCGACGGCGACACACCGCTTCTGTGGGTGCTGCGTGACGACCTCGGAATGACCGGCACGAAATATGGCTGCGGTCTTGCGCAGTGCGGAGCCTGTTCGGTTCTTGTCGACGGGGTCGTCACCCGTTCATGCGTGACCCCCCTCGATGCCGTGGCGTTGAGCGCCATCACCACGATCGAAGCGATCGAGGAAACGGATCTCGGAAAGCGGGTGGTCGAGGCCTGGGTGCGCCACCAGGTGCCCCAGTGCGGCTATTGCCAGTCGGGACAGGTCATGGCGGCGACTTCGTTGCTCAAGGAAACCGCGACACCCACGGACGATGAGATCCGTGGAGCGATGATCAACTTGTGCCGCTGCGGCACCTACAACGCGATCAAGGCGGCGATGAAGGACCTTGCCGGTACGTCGGAGACTGCGGACAGCGGAGATGGCCTCCACCTCGGGGCTGCAGAGATGGTCGCAGGCGGCGCGGCCGTGGCGGCGGTGGCCGTAGCCGGCACGGCAGCGGTTCGATCCAAGGCCCGAAGCGAAAAGACCGGCAGCGAAGGGGACGCGTGATGGACATGATCGCAGATGCACCCCGGGGCAGTAACGATGGCCTGCAGCAGCTTGCGGATGGCGAGCCCTCAAACATTTCGCGTCGGCGCTTCTTGCTGGCTTCGGCCGGGGTAAGTGCGGGGGCCCTCGTCCTCGGCTTCGGTATCCCGCTGGGCAAGGCGCGGGCGCAGGAGGGCAAGTCCGCGATCCCCGAGGCGGCGGCGCACCTAAAAGTGCCCGCCTTCCTCGAAATTCGCCCGGACAACACCGTGCGGCTGCAAAGCCCGTTCATCGAGGGCGGGCAGGGCGTATTCACAGCCATGGCCCAGATCGTCGCCGAAGAACTCGACATCGATCCGTCAGCCTTTACCGTGGAGAGCGCGCCGGCGGGCAGCGAATACCTGATCGTCCCGGGGGCAGGCCGGATTACCGGTGGCAGCATGTCGGTGCGCACCAGCTACATGACGATGCGCAAGATCGGTGCATCGGCCCGGCTGATGCTGATGCAGGCGGCTTCGCAAAAGCTCGGCGTACCGTTCAGCTCGCTTACGACGCAGCCGGGCCGTGTGGTCCATGAAGCCTCCGGACGTTCGCTGGCTTACGGCGAAGTGGCTTCCGGGGCACTCGACATGCCGGTGCCCCCGCAGGATAGCCTCAAGCTGCGCGATCCCAAGACGTTCCGCTGGATCGGCAAACCGGTCGCGCGCATCGACATGCACGAAAAGGCGACCGGCAAGGCGCAATTCACGATCGACGTGGTGGTCGAGGACATGGTTCATGCAGCCATTCAGCATGCGCCGCGCCTCGGTCTCGAGGTGGGCTCGATCCGCAACGAGGACCAGGTCAAGGCGATGCGCGGCGTCGAATCGATCCATCGCCTCGACGGCGCCGTCGCAGTCGTCGCCAAGCGTTGGTGGCATGCGCGCCAGGCTGTCGAGGCCCTGCTGGTCGACTGGGCAGAACCCGGCGACAAGTCCGGCATCCGCTATATGCCGGGCGACTTCGACAGCGAGGCCTTCTCGCAGCAACTGGGCGCCAACTCCGAAGCGGGCAACGAGGCTGAGGCCCGGGGCGATTTCGCCAAGGGCTTCGACGATGCGGCGACAAAGGTAGAAGCCACGTATTTCAGCCAGTACCTGCACCATGCCCAGCTTGAGCCACCTTCCAGCCTGGCGCGGTTCAATTCCGATGGCACGCTGGATCTGTGGGTTCCCAATCAGGCGCCCGAAATGTTCCAGGCGGATGCTGCAAAGATAGCCGGAATGGAGCCGGCCAAGATCAAGATCCACTCACAGATGCTGGGGGGCTTTTTCGGTCGGCATTTCCTGTATGGACCGGGATGCTGCTATCCGCAGGCGATCAAGTTGGCCAAGGCCGTGGGCAAGCCGGTCAAGGTGATCTGGAGCCGCGAGGAAGAATTCCTGCGCGATCCCCTGCGCCCGATGGCAGCGGTGCGCTTTCGTGGCGGCCTTGACAGCAACGGCATGCCCATCGCGATCGAGGCGATCAGCGCCTGCGAGGGACCGGGCGAAGGCATTGCCAACAAGCGAGCCGAGGGCGTGGATGGGATGGCCGTCGAGGGATTGACCGGCAAATCCTACGCCATTCCCCATTCCCGCATCGCGCAGGCTTACGTCAAGAATCCTGTCACGCTTGCCTACTGGCGGTCGGTCGGCAACTCGATGAACGATTTCTTCTACGAGACCTTCCTCGACGAACTGGCGGACAAGGGCGGACTCGATCCGTTCGAGATGCGTCTGCGCCTGCTCAGGGACAACAAGCGCCTGACCACCTTGCTTCAAGCTGTCGGCGATCTGGCGGGAGGCTGGAAGCGCGGTCCGTTCAGTGCAGCCGACGGCACCCGGCGTGCGCGCGGCGTGGCCATGGCCTCACCCTTCGGATCGCACGCTGCGGCCATTGCCGAAGTTTCGATCAAGGACGAACAGGTCGTCGTCCATGAACTCTGGGAAGCGATCGATCCGGGCAGCATCGTCAATCCGGCGATTGTCGAGGCGCAAGTCAACTCGGCCATTGCACTGGGTCTTTCGCAGGTTCTGCTGGAGGAAGCCGTCTACAAGGATGGGCAGCCGGTCGCGCGCAATTACGATCTCTATCCGATCCTGCCGCCCGATCGCATGCCGCGCGTTCACGTCAAGATCGTCGAGAGCGGCGCACAAATGGGCGGTATCGGCGAACCACCACTGCCGGCCGTGCCGCCTGCAGTGGCCAATGCGGTCTCCGCGCTGACCGGAAAGCGGGTGCGCAGCATGCCGCTTTCGCGGATCAAGTTCGACACCTGAGGCGAACCTGCAAGCTCCTGTTCTCCTGTCCGCGAACCTTACCGGTTGCGGACAGGCCCTCCAGTGAACGGAACGAAACCTTGAAGAAGATTCTCACGATCCTGCTGGCCCTCGTGGTGATCGTCGGCCTGGCTATCGCATGGTTCGTCAATCGCACACCGGCTTCGCCTTTCGATGGTGCGGCCAGCGGCACGCCGAGTGCCGATCTGGTCAAGCGCGGCGAATACGTGGCCCGGGCGGCAGACTGCGTCGCTTGCCATGGCCTGCCGGGCAAGCCTGCGTTTACCGGCGGACTGGAGATGGCGACACCCATGGGTTCGATCTTCGCCACGAACATCACGCCCGACTTGGAGACCGGAATCGGCGCCTATTCACTGGCCGATTTCGACCGGGCAATCCGCCAGGGCATCGCGCCGGGCGGCGAGTGGCTCTATCCGGCCATGCCCTATCCTTCCTACGCCAAGCTAAGCGACGATGACGTGAAGGCGCTCTACGCCTTTTTCATGACCGCAGTGCCGGCAACCAGGCGGGAGAACCGCCAAAGCGAAATACCCTGGCCGCTCAACATGCGTTGGCCGCTCGCGCTTTGGAAAGCCGTCTTCACGGACGGAGGAACCTACGAGAACAAGGCCGACCGCGACGCGCAGTGGAACCGGGGTGCCTATCTCGTGCAGGCTGCGGGCCATTGCGGCGCCTGTCATACCCCGCGCGGCCTTGCCATGAACGAAAAGGCGCTGGACGAAGAGAGCGACCGGTTCCTGGCCGGAGCGGTACTCGATGGCTGGTACGCTCCCAGCCTGAGAGGCGACGGCAATATAGGTCTGGGCCGGTGGAGCGAGGACGAGATCTGGCAGTTCCTCAAGACCGGTCGCAATCGCCACGCTGTCGTCTATGCTTCGATGACAGAGGCTTTCAACAATTCCCTGCAGTTCATGCGCGACGAAGACCTTCGCGCCATGGCCCATTATCTCAAGTCGTTACCGGGTAATCCTCGCAAGGAGGGTGAGCCCTGGCAGTACGATGCTTCATCCAACCAGGCGCTGACGATTGCCAATCGCATGGATCATCCCGGCGCGCAGACCTACATGGCCAAGTGCAGCTTCTGCCATGGCGCCGATGGACGAGGGCAGGGCCAATGGATACCGCCCTTGGCAGGCTCGGCTTCGGCGATGACGAGCGACGGTGCGCCTTCGGCGATCAACATCACGCTCAACGGATCGCAGAGGGTGGTGGCTCAAGGCGTTCCCGATGCCTACCGCATGCCACCCTACCGCAACCAGTTGTCCGACAGCGAGATCGCCGATGCGCTCAGCTTCGTGCGCACGGCCTGGGGCAATCGCGGAGGGACGGTTTCGCCCGATGATGTAGCTGACTTGCGCAAGCGCACCGATCCCGCCAGCAGCCAGGTGATCATCCTGCAGATGCGCTGAAAGCCGAATGCCGGAAATAAGGAGAAGGGGGCATGGATGCATGCCCCCTTCGTTGTTTCGGGATCAGCAGACGGGGCGGCCTACCAGGCCACCTTCACGCTGCCGCGCAAGGCCAGGTTGACATGGTCATGACGATCTTCGGCCGACAGTTCGCCGCCCAGTACGAAACCGGCCGATCCGCCAAAGGCGCGAAGGCGGGCGAACCAGCCTCCGGTGGCCTTCTCACCGTCGAGCGAGAACGGGGTGCCGTCCTCGAAGTGGGCCGTCGTCGTTCCCAGGCCGCCGCTCAGGATCTCGCGCCAGCCGCCTTCGGTCTCGATGCGGAACCAGTTTTCGTCGCGTGCGCCCATGCCCATGAGGTCGGCGCCGAGCGTGAGGCCGCCATTGAGGCCAAGCTCGTCGCTCTTGCGTGAACTGACCGTCAGGTCGAGCGCTTCGCCGCCGCCGGCCTCGGTGTAGCCGCCTTCCTTGAGGCGGACGTAGTCGACGGTAACCGCCGGACGGAAATAGAGATAGCGGCTGCCACCCTCGGCCGACGCGCCTGCCGAGAACGTGACGAAGTTGCCGTTCCAGTCTCCCTCGATCTTGCGCTTTACGTCTTCCTGGCCGGCCACGCCGACGAAGTTGCGGGTGCTGTCGAAGTCGGCATGGCCATAAGATGCGCGGGTGAAGCCGCTGAACGCGCCCCAGTTGCCGCGCCAGTGCGCCGCCAGTTCATAGGAACCGGACTTGACCTCGCTTGCCGCACCGTTGGTGTGACGGTTCCACAGATAGGCGGCGGTCGCACCGAAGCGGCCGATGCCGGTTTCGTACTCACCGGTCAGCGACCAGGCATAGCCGTTGAGATCGTAGGCCGCACTGCCTGCGGTGTCCTTGTCGCTACCCCAGAAGGCCAGGTTGACGTTTACGCTGATCGGGCCGCTGGCAACCAGCGGACCTTGCGGGTCCATCAGTTGCCGTCCGATGGTCCGCGCACCCAGGCTGATCCCTTCGAAGGATCCTCCTGCATGGTCTGGCAGCATCATGCCGACCGTCTGGCGGAAAAGGTCGCCATCGGCGATGCCGAGGAATACGTCCTCAACTTCCTGATCGCGTCCGAGTGCCGCAAAGACTGCGTCGTAGGCGGATGACTGCGAACGGTTCAGGCCAAGCTCCTGCTTGGAGCGGCGGGCGACGTCGACAACGATGGTGTTCGCTGCTGCATCCTCGTCGAGCGAGGCCTTGAACATGAAGGGGACAAGGTCGGTGGCGGTTTCAAGTCCGTCCAGGCCCTCGATTGCCCCGGCGGTGAGCACCTGGTAGCTGCCTTCGGCAGTCGACACGTCGGCAAGGCGGATGGAAAGCTTCGCGCCTTCCTCGAAGGAGGCCGTACCGGCAACGGTGTAGGCACTTCCCAATCCGGCTTCCTTGTTGAGCGTGACAGCCAGCACACCGTCCTTGCCCACGTCTAGCGAGCCGATCTGCGTGGGCGTGCGCACGTCCAGCAGGCCGCCCTGAACGCTGACTGCAAGGTTCCCCGCATTGGCGAAGCTGCCCGAGAAGCGCGAGGTGCCGGCAAGCGTGAGGACATCGGCGCCCCCGCCGAAATCGACGGTGCCCAGGAATGTGGAGCTGCCGGCCAGGCTCATCGTGTCGCTTCCGCCGCCGAAGGCAACATTGCCGGTCTGCGCGGCGTCTCCCGAAAGCGCCATCGTATTGCTGCCGGTGCCGAAGGAAACGTTTCCGTTCAGCGAACCATCCGCCAGTTCGAAGCGATCGTCGCCGCTTCCCAGCTTGACGTCGCCCACGATCGAAGGCGCATCATAACCCGATGCGACCTGCGTCTGCTTCACCGTCACGCCGCTCGTTGCGGAGGACAGGTCGATGGCGATGTTGCGGCCGGAATCGGCCTTGGCACCGCTGGCCACGATACTGCCGCTGTTCTCGACAAGTGTGACCGTGCCGCTCTTGTCGACAATAGCGCTGGCCGAGCCGTTCTCACCTGCCGCCGTTGCCTTGATCGCTCCGCTGTTGCGGATGGTGGGGAGGCTGGCGCCTTCGGCGATGTGAATGGCGGTGGTTTGCGCATCCGCGGCATTGCCGCCGCTTGCCGCGACACTGCCGGAGATGCGCAGCTGCGGAGTCGAAGTGCCAGCGCCGATGCTCAAGGCCGTCGCATTGCCGCCATTGGACACGGCTGCAATGCCACCGGAAATGCCGATGCCATTGGCGATCGTGACCGCGCCGCCGCGTCCCCCGATGGCCAGGCCGGTGGCATCGACGCCGGAATAGAGGCCGCGACCTTCGACAGTGCCCTCGATCTGCAGGCCGTACTGGCTCGCCGTACCCGAGACGGGGCCGATGGCAATGTCACGGTCAGCCGCGCCGAGGACCATGGCCGGTGCCTCGCCGTAGGAAACGATTTTGGCGGAGCCTTCCTTTGCATCCTCGATCCCGTCGCCGTCCTCGTCGGCATTGTCGGGGTCGGAGTTCTTGGGCGCCACGGCAAGGACGATGCCGCCTGAGACATTGCCCTCGATTACGAGCGCCGATCCGCCTTGAAGCAGGTCATCCGCGTCGAGCTTGGAGGTATCCGAAGGCACGGTGGTGTAACGGTAGCCGGTCGAGGCTACGGTCCCCTGGACAACCATCGCGCCATCGACGTCGCCACCGAAGTGCGCGCCGACCGAATCCTCGCCCTGGACCGATACGGAGCCGGCCAATCGCACATTGCCGCCGATGTCGCCCGCTTCGATGCCGGTAGCGCGGTCGCCCAGCACCGTCGTTTGCCCATCATGCACGAAATCCCCGGTCAGTGGCCCGCCCAGCGCGATACCCGCAGAATCGTTGCCTTCGACCACGATCTTGCCGCTGTTGACGATCTTGCCGGTATGGGCGCCCGTGGTGCGGATGCCGTAGCGGTTGGAGCCGAGCGCGAAGGGGCCGTCAAGGTCGCCGTCCTTGTCCTCATCGGTCGGTTCATAAGGTTCGTCGATGGTGATCGTGCCGGAATTGACAATGTCGCCACTGGTTCCGGCCGATGCGGCAATACCGACCGCGCCGCTCGCATTGCTGACGCTGATCGCGCCGGCATTGGTCACCTTGTAGTCGCTGTCCATCGTCACGGCGGTGCCCGCGGTCAGGACGACCGAGCCGTCCTTGGTGATGTTGATCGCATCGGCGGCGCCGTTCTTGATCGTCGAGGTACGCAGCGGCGAGGTTTTCTTGGTGGTAACGTCCTCGGCATGGGCGGCCGTGGTCTGGGCCGCCGCGGCAAGAGCAAGCAGTGCAGTAGAGGCAAGCAGGTAGCGCGACATCTCAATCCCTTCAGGTCGGTTTCGACCCTTGAGACGGAGACCTTCGCGGCCAACCTTGAAGAAATTTTCTTAGAAACGGGTATCTACGCCCACGCGCAGGGTTCGCGGGCGCAGCGGCGTGACCTGTTCGCGCCCGATGCCGAAGGGCGTTCCCAGCGAAAACCGGTTGCCGCGCGAATTGGCGATGTTGGTCAGCCCGACCGTCACGCCGAGCCTGTCGGTGCCCAGCCGCAGGCTCGCGCCGCTGTCGAGATAGTCGCCCTGCGGTGCGCCCAGTTCAGGACCGATCCCGAGGCGCGATCGGCCCACGTAGCTTGCCCAGCCATTGCCGGTGAACCGTAGGCCGTGCCCGACTTCGCGTTCCCAGGTCACGCCCACCCGTCCGGCAACATGGGCAATGTTGGGCACCTGCATTGAGCGCGCGGCGAGGAACAACGGCGGAGTGTCGACCTTGCTGCGGTTCCAGGTCACACCGGCTTCCACGCGCAGACCCGGGGTCAGCGCGACGCCGCCCGATACGCTGGCCGACCAGACGCGGCCGTCGCCGATATTGGCGGTGCTGGGCAGGCCGGAGCCATCGATGAAGTCCGCCTGGATGTCCTGCCAGCGCGTATAGGAAAGGCTAAGCGCCAGATCGAAGGGGCCTGTGCCCGCGCGGCCGTGGCGGGCGCCAAACTCGAATGTCTCGGTCCGGTCGTTGCGGAAGCGGCGGACGAACTCGCTCTCGATGGCGAAGCCGCCCGGACGGAAGCCCTCCTGGTAGCGCATGTACAGCGCCGTCCCGGGCGCAACTTCGGCGTGAAGCGCAAGGGAAGGCAGGAACGTCTCGAGCGAGCGCTTCGCAGTGACCTGGGCAAGCGCCATGGCCAGTTCGCGCGAGACGTCCTCTCCCGAGCCGCCGAGGCGCGAGTAGGTGAAGCGCCCACCGGCCGTGGCCACGAGGCCTTGCATGATCCGCAGGCTTGCTTCGCCATACAGGGTCGCTTCATCGATGGTGTTGCGCACGCCTGTCGTGGAACTGCGCAGCAATTCGCTTTCGAAGCGGCGTTTGAGGACCGTTGCATTATGGGTGAAGCTGGTGCCCACCAGCCAGCTTATGCCATGCCTTTCGGGCATCCAGATGCGCGTCTCATTGGCGATCATGCGTGTCCGGTTGGCCTGCTCGAACAGGCGCGGCGCGCCTTCGGGCAGGCTGGCGTCGTAGCGTTCTCTCAGTCGCTGCCGCACGAGGCCGGTGGTGGAGCGCAGGCGCAAGTCGCCGATGCGGCCGGAAAGCACGAACTGACCCATCGCATAGTCTGCGTCGGAACCTTCGGTGACTCGGGCGGAGCTTTCCAGCGAGGGGCCGTTGCGATCGGCATACTGGCTGTCCGCCGCATCGGTCGTCTGGCCAAGCGCGATAAGATCGACGGACCATCCGGGCGAAATCTCGAAGCGGGCGCTGATCCGTCCACCGAGAATGTCGGTGCGATTGACATTGTTTCGGCCCAGGACCGGCTTGTCGATATAGCCGCCCTGTTGCACGGCATCGAGCGTCGCGCGCAAGGCCGCACTCTCGCCGCGGAGTGGCAGATTGACCGTCGCGCTGGCATCACCGCCGAAATCCCCGCCCTGCGTCAACGAACCGCCTAGAGTGCCGGAAAGCGTGGCCGCTCTCATAACCGGGGCATTGGGCACGATGCGGATGATGCCGCCCAGCGATCCTGCGCCGTAAAGGGTGCCCTGTGGGCCTTCGAGGACTTCCACGCGCGCCATGTCGGAGAGGCGCAAGTCGGGGTCGGGCGCATTGTAGGCGAGCCGCAGGTCGCCAAGGTACTGGCCGACCGTCGCCTGGGTCGGTCCGGTGAAGCTGGAATCGGCAATGCCGCGAATGAACAACTTGTTGCGCCCGCTGCCCAGGTGGGTGGAGGTCACGGTTGCAAGGCGCTGCGTGATCTTTTCCGTACCGCCTATACCTCCGGCTTCAAGCGCCTCGCCGTCGAGGATCGCAACTTGCCCCGGCACCTGATCGATGCGCAAGTCGCGCTTGGAGGCGATGACCACGATCGGTTCGGGCGGGGCGATCCGCTGCGGTGCGGCGATGGGGAGCGACGTCCAGGCCGAAGTTGCGGACTTTCGGCTTGGCTTCGGCGCTGCTTCGAGGCGCCATGCAGAGGGCGCAACTTCGACAGCATGAGCGCCAGCAGCGCGTGCCAATCGCCGAACGGCCTCGTCCGCCTTCATGCGTCCGCGCATGGAGGAGATGGATCTGCGGGCGATCTCCGGATCGGCAACGACGATGCTGGTCCCGGTCTGCCTGGCGAGGTCGCCGACCGCATCGCCCACGTTCCCGGCGCGCGTCGACACCATGGCTTCACGCGCCAGCGCCGGGGCGGGCAGAGCCAGAATGGCCGCCAGAAGCCAAGTCTCAGCCTTCACGTTCAGCGTTCGCCGATTATCCAGCGATCGCCTTCCTGGCGCACGTCGAGACCGAGCAGAGCGGCCAGCGAGCGGGGGTCCTTGCGGATGGGATCAAGGCGCAGGGAACCCGAAACCGATCCGGGCGATGACCCGGGGGCAGCGGCAAAGGCAATACCGGTGCTGTTCGTCAGATCCATGGCTACCTGCTCAAGCGATGCGGCACTGAAGGTTAGCCGGCCTTCACGCCATTCGCCAACCTGATCGGGCGAGATGGCCTCCAGCGTGATCCGACCGTCCTGCCCATTCTTGCGCAGGATCTGGCCGGGCGAAATGCGCTGGTTCTGGTCCTTGGGATTGAACTGCACCGCGCCTTCCGACACGGCGACGCTCATATCCGCACCGCGGTGGCGCACGTCGAAAATCGTGCCGACATCGACCAGCGTGTCGTCTCCCACCTCGAGGTGGAAGGGCCGCTGCGCATCGTGACGGATGGTGAATAGGGCCTGTCCCTTTGCCAGATGGGCATAGCGCGGATCGTCGCGGTCGAGTTCGATGATCGTTTCGCCGGCCAGATCGATCTGACTGCCGGGATCGAGTGCGACTGTCCGCATCGCGCCTGGCGCGACTTCGATGCGGTAGAGGTCGCGCGAGTTCGCCTGCCAGAGAGTGAATCCGCCGACAAGCGCCAGCGAGGCAGCGAGCGCGCCGCCGATCCAGCGGCGCCGGGTGGTGCGCAAGGTCGCAGCGTCCGGTTGTGCAGCCGCCAGTCCATCGTCGTTCGCCGCACCCGCGCCGATCACCAGCTGCGATGCGTCGGCGACGGCGGCGGCGATAGCGTCATAGGCATGGCCATGGGCGGGATCGGCCTCCAGCCACAGGGTGAAGGCCTCCCAATCCTCGAACTGCGGGTCACCGGCCCGCACTGCCCATTCGAGGGCTTGCTGCCGGATCGTCTCGTCAAACGTCATTACGCCCTCCTCTTGCCCGGAAGACGGAGACGATGGGCTCAAGCCTCATCGCGGGTTTCCTTCCATTCGCTGATCGCCCGATAGGCCCCGCGCAGATCGCTCTCCACGGTGCTGAGGCTCACGCCCAGATCCCGGGCGATGTCCTTCTGCGCCGCGCCATCGATGCGGTGCCGGCGAAATACCGTCGCCACGCGCGGGCCCAGCCCTTCGAGCATGCGCATGATCATTCCCGCCTCCTGCGCCGCGGCGACACGTTGCTCGGCAGAAGGTTCTGCCGGCGGATGGCCGGAATGCGCCTCGCTCCAGTCGCGCTCGCGCTTCTCGGCCTGTCGGCGCGAGCGGTAGCGGTCGATCATCAGCAGGTCGGCGGTGCGGTAAAGATAGGATAGGGGCGATGCGACGGGACCGGGGCGGCTCGACGAGAGCTTCACCCAGATTTCCTGCACGATATCCTCGGCCGCATCACCTGCCCCGCGCGCGCGCAAGAAGTTCAGCAGCTTCTCCCTGTTTTCCAGGAATGCCGATTCAAGACCCGAACGGAAAGGTTGCGAAGTCACATACAGCCGGAATGATTCTGGTTCTTGCGAGCCAGATAGACTGCCTGTTCCTCAAGGGAAAGGGGCCGACCGCGATCAATTGATCGCGGCCGGCGGATTGGCGGGCGGGTGCATGGGCTTGTCTGGGCGCGCTGCCCGGTCCCGGCTCTGCGGACAGCGCGCGCAAGTCTTCAGGGTGCGATGGTCACCACGACCTGCGACAGGGTGCCGGAGAAGGCGCTGTCAGCGACCGTGTAATCCGGATCGACCGGCGTGATCGTGTCGCGCCCGATGTCGAGGCCTTCGGTATGCGACATCCAGCCTGCGACCGTCCTGCCAATGCGCCCGCTTGCGATTTCCTTGCCGTCAAGCTGGATTGCAAGCGTTCCCGCGGTACCCGGCTTCGGTGCGTCGGCAGTAAAGCGCGCGGTCAGCTTGTGCTCGCCCGCGCCCACGGCCACGTCGCTGCGAACCGTGAACTGGTCATCGCCCACGGCATTGTAGTGGAACACCGGCTTGCCGTCTTTGAGGTAGAAGGCATAGCCGCCGAACCGTCCGCCCTGGGTGATGATCACGCCATTGGCGCCGCCTTCGGGGATGTTCGCATCGGCCTCGATGGTGAAGCTGTGCCCGATGGTATGCGGCGCTGCGTCCTCCTGAATGCGGGTGAGGCCCGGGGTATAGACGAAGCGCTTGCGGTGCCCGCCCACCGTCGGGCGGCCCTCGGTTCCCTGGCTGTAGTCGTGGATCGGCAGGATGTTGTTCTTCGCCGCTTCATCCCAGAACAGGTTCTGGAGTTCCTTGAGCTTGGCCGGGTTCTTCCTGGAAAGGTCGACTGCGGTCGTGAAATCCTTGTCGAGATTGAACAGGGTCCACACGCGCTGGTCGGGGCCGATGTCGAGCCGGCGATCGCCCGATGCACCGGCTTCCCATGCCGCGCGCTTGGGCAGGGTTCCGGCCATCCAGCCATCCCTGTAGATGCCGAAGTTTTCCATCATCTCGTAGATCTGGGTCCGCCGCGCGGATGGCGCCTTGGGCTGGGTGAAGCTGTACTTGAGACTGATGCCGTCGATCGGCTTCTGCTTGACGCCGTCGAGCACTTCGGGCGCCTTGACGCCCACCGCGTCGAGAACCGTTGGCATGATGTCGCTGACATGAGCATACTGCGTGCGCCATACCTTGCTGTCGGTAATGTGCCCCGGCCACGAGATGACCATGCCATTGCGCACGCCGCCGGCCTGCGATGCAACCTGCTTCCACCAGGGGAAGGGCGCATTGAGGGCCCAGGCCCACTGGGCCGGGAAGTGGTTGTAGACTTCCGGTCCGCCGAAGTCGTCGTAATGGCGTGCCAGTTCCTCGAAGCTTTCCGAACGCCCGGTGATCGTCGACTGTTCGAAGGCGAGGCCCTGCAGGCCTCCCTCGGCGCTGCTGCCGTTGTCACCCTCGATGTAGACGATCATGGTGTTGTCGAGTTGGCCTGAGCGGCGCAGTTCGTCGATCACCCGGCCGGTCTGGTAGTCGGAATAGGCGACGGTCGCCGCGAAGACCTCCATCAGCCGGGCGTAAACCTTCCGGTGCCTGGCATCGAGCGAGGACCAGGCCGGCATCGAATCCGGTCGCGGGCTTATCTTCGCATCGGCAGGAACAATGCCCAGCTTCTTCTGGCGCTCGAAGATCTGCTGGCGCAGCACGTCCCAGCCCTGGTCGAACTGCCCTGCGAACCTGTCGATCCACTCCTTGGGCGCATGATGCGGGGTGTGCGACAGGCCGGGCGCATAGTAGATGAAGAAAGGCTTGTCGGGCGCCACCGCATTCTGCTTGCGAATCCAGTTGATCGCATGATCGGCCATGTCGGCTTCGAAATGATAGCCGGGCCTGTTGTGCGGCGGCTCGAGCGGTGTCGTGTTCTCGACGATGCTGGGATTCCACATCGACGTGTCGGCCGAGAGGAAGCCGTAAAAGTATTCAAAGCCGAGGCCCACCGGCCAGCGGTCGTATGGCCCTGCCATGCTCATTTCCCATTCGGGAGTCAGGTGGCCCTTGCCGAACATGGCGGTGTTGAAGCCGTTCTCCTTGAGGATCTGCGCCATTGTCCCGCCGGACTTGGGAATGACCGTCGTATAGCCGTCATACCCGGTCGGCAGGTTGGTGACGTTGCCCATGTTTACGTTCTGCGGCAGCCGTCCGGTAAGCAGCGAAGCGCGCGTGGGCGAACACAGTGCGGTCGTGTTGAAGCGCGTGTATTTCGCCCCGTTTTGCGAGAGCGCCTCGAAGGTGGGGGTTGGAACCGGTCCGCCGAACGTGCTGGTGACGCCGAAGCCGACGTCGTCGGTCATGATGACAAGGACATTGGGCGCATTCTTCGGCGCTCTGGGTTCGGAAGGCCATTGCGGAGCATGGGTTTCGGCGACCGTCCGCCCGACCTTGCCCGCCATCGGGTCCGCCGCCTGGGCGAGAGCGAGTCCGGGAACGACCGCGACTGCCAGGGCCGTGGCACCGATCCAGCGCAGTCGCCGGCGCATTTGTCCGGGATTTCGGTTCGATTGGTTCATCGCTCAGGTCCTCTCTTCATGTTTTGCCATGGGATCGGAACTCCGGCCGATCACCGGTGTAGGAGGCTGGGGAGATGAGGAACCGGCCAGTGCGGCAGGACTGCGGTTCCTCACCGTCCGCCCCCTCAGTACTTGAACGTGATCTGCGCGGTGACCGTACGCGGATCGGCAACATATCCGATTTGGTCGGCGTGGAAACCTCCCGCCGTCCCGGTGCCGCCACCCGAGCTCGGGGCGTCCTGCGCGCCGTTGACATAGAACGTGTTGGTCAGGTTCTTGCCAATGATGGCGAACTGCAGGTGGTCGTCCTTGGTCGAAAGGCGGATCTGCGCATCCAGAACGCCGTAGCTCTTCTGGCGCGAGTAAGGATTGCCGAAGGCCGTGGGCAGGTAGCTGCTCTTGAAGCGTCCGTCGGCGGACAGGTTGATCTTCAGGCTCTCGCTGACGTCGGTCTCATAGCTGGCGCCAAGCGCGCCGGTCCACTTGGGCGCATTGGCCAGTTCCACGCCGCTGAGATCCTGCGCGGCCCGCGGGGTTGTCGTATAGCAGCCCTGGGCGATGGTCTGGCCGGTCCAGCACGGAGCGCCATCGTACTTGTCGTAAGCGGCCTTGTTGTAGTTGAGCGAGCCGTGAAGTTCGAAACCCGGCAGGGCATAGGGCGCGAACTGGAAGTCGCTTTCGATGCCCTTCGTAATGGCCGAACCGGCGTTGTAGGTGGTGAAGGCAAAGACCGGCGAATTGAAGAAGTCGATCTGCAGGTCCTTGTACTTGTACCAGAAGGCACCGAGGTTGAACCGCAACTGGCGGTCGAACAACTGCGTCTTGATACCGCCTTCGAAGCCTCGCGCCGTCTCGGGTCCGAAGGTGAAATCGTCGACCGATGCCAGCGGTCCGTAGATGCCCGAGTTCGAGAAGCCGCCCGACTTGTACGCCGACTTGTAGCCGGCATAGACGGTCACGGCATCGCTGGGCTCCCAGGTCACGGTAAATTCGGGCGACCAGTTGTCGAACGATTGGCTGGCGGTGAGGGTCACGCCGGGCGAGAAGACGCCGAGCCCCACGAGGGCCGGGTTGGAGTAAGGCTGGAGGAACGAACTGTCCTTGGTCTCATGCGTGTAGCGCACGCCGCCGGCCAGTTCGACCTTGGGAATCGGGCGGAAGATGGCCTGACCGAAAAACGCAAGCGTTTCGCCCTTGGTGGTTGAATCCTTGGAGTTTCCGACAAAGCGGAAACCGTCTGGTGCATCAGAGTTCTCAAGCCCGGCCTGCGCCGTCCATGCCAGATAATTGCGCTTTGTGGTCTGGTAGAGGCCGCCCACCATGAAGTCGAACATGCCACCGAAATCCGAAGTGGCGCGCAGTTCGTCCGAAAAACTGTGGTAGTTTGTATCCTCGGTGGCGTAGAGCCCCACAGGCGATGCCGCTATCACATTGGCATCGATCTTGAAGATATTCCTGTTCCAGTTGTAGTTCGCGACATTGGTCAGCGTTATATTGTTGTCGAGTTCGTAGTTGATCGTCCCTGTCGCGCCCCAGGACTTGTACTTGTTGCCGGGTGTGCCATCGTCATTGCCGTGGGGAATGTCCTGGGCCACCTCGATCGGCGCGGAGCCCTGGTACGTCCGGAACTTCTTCTCGCACGGCACATTGGCGTTGAGCTGCGCATGGCCGCCATTGCAGTTGTAGAATACATAGTTCGAAAGTGGATTGTCCGACCGCGCGTCGTTGAAGCTGGCTTTCAGGTTCGCTGTCAGGCGGCTGTCAGGCTTCCAGACGAGGGTGATGCGGCCGAGCAGATCGCGCGTACCCTGCTTGCGAATCGGATCGGCACCGGGCAGGAACCGGGTGTCACCGGTGGCAACATCGGTCAGGCGCCAGGTTTCCGCCTCTCCGCGATTGGGAAACAGGGAACCGTACTGCTTGCTGGCCCGCACTGCGAGGCGGGCCCCGAAGGTGTCGCTCAGGGGCCCTGAGGCGATGGCTTCACCGGTCAACTGCTTGGCATTGGCCTCATAACCCACCCTGGCGAGAAATTCAGGCGTGTCTCCGGGATCCTTCGTTGCCATGGAGACCACGCCGGCGGTCGCGTTCTTGCCGAAGAACAGCGCCTGTGGACCCTTGAGTATTTCTATCTGGCCGAGGTCGAAGAAGCCTTCGTTGATCGTGCGGCCCTGACCGTAATAGACCGAATCCACGACGACGGCGACTGACTGTTCGAGGCCGATCGAAGTGGTGTTCGAGCCGATGCCCCGCAGCACCAGGGTAGCGCCCGAGCCCGTGCCCGCGCGGCCGACGGAGAACTGCGGGGTCGAAGCCGAAAGCCGCTCGAGGCTCGTCAGGTCGTACTTTTCGATTGTCTTGGCATCGACGGCGGTAATCGCGACCGGAACGTCCTGCGTCGATTCTGCACGCTTGCGCGCCATGACAACGATTTCGCCGATCCCGCCCCGGGGTTCGTTGTTCTCGGCTCCGCTGGCCGCGGACTGATCCTGCGCGTGGGCCGGAATGCCTGCCAGCAGACCCGCAGCGGTCCCTGCAAGCAGCAGATTTCGAACGTGCTTGTAGTGTGATTTGCCCAAGTTCTCTCTCCCTCGTTCGCTTCGCCTTTGGCGAGGCGTTCCCTCAGCGGTGAGTTCCCCGCTTGCCCCCGGACAATGATGGAGAGCCAAGTTTAAATCACCTGTTTGTTTAATTAGTGTGTTTGAAATTTGCCTGAAAGCCTATACCCTCCGTCCCGGTCCTGTGGCAGAGGCAAGAAATGCAAAGCAAAAACAGCGAGAGGGCCAGGGCCAACGAGCGCACGCCAAGGACGAAGCGGTCGGAGGTCACGCGCCAGGTCATCCTGGAAGCGGCTGAAAATCTCTTCGCCAACGACGGCATCGAAGCTACCTCGATGCGCGCGGTCGCTTTGGCTGCGGGGCAGTCCAACGTCGCGGCCGTGCAATATCACTTCGGCGACAAGCAGACCTTGCTCGCCGAGATCTTCGAATGGCGCGTGCAGCTTATGGAACCGCGCCGCCAGGACATGATCAGGCAGTTCGGCTCAATCGAAGGCTGCACGATGAGCGAGCTGCTCTCGGTCATTTTCCTGCCCTATCTCGACATGTGCAATGCGGCCGGCGCCCACGTCTATGCGCGCCTGCTGCTCGAATATCTCACGCTCTACGGTCGCTTCGCCCTGCAGCACCCGGCCGAAGATCCGCAGCGCCCGGATCTCGCCATTGCCCGGGCCATCAACGAATTCGATCGGCGCATGGATGCCCATCCCGCGGTGGCCCGGCGCCTGCACCTGACCATGATCACGACAGGATTCCTCGGCGTGATCAGCGAGTACGACCTGCTCAAGGCAAAGGGCCGGGCAGAAGTGCCCCTGGAAGACCTGGTCGCCCAGATGATAGAATTCTCCGCTGTCGGGCTCGAACACCTGAAATAGACAATCGACTTACCCGACCATCCGGGCACCCAAGATCGTCCGGCGCTAGCTGCCTTTCAGGCATTCCACCGAAAGGCGAAAGGCGAAGCGCCTTGCTATCCCGACACGTTCGGGATCGATGCCCGCGCCGGTCAGGATCTCGATCCAGTCCTCCTTGCGGAAGGACCGGGCGATAGAGAGCTGGCCGTCTTCGCGCACGATGCGGTGGACCCCCATTGCGCGGGCGAGCCATGGATAACCGTGATAGGCGAACCAGTGGCGGTGCAGGTCGCTGATGAGCCAGCCTCGACGTGCGCGGCTGTCCATGTGGTGCAGGAAGGCCGTCAGCTGCGCATCGCTCATGTGATGAGCGACCTGGCTGCTGACGATGTAGTCGAACGCTTCGGGCTGGTCGCCATAGTCGCCGGTTCGAAAATCGATGTCGAGACCGTCCGGGGTCGCGGCGCGGGCGATCGGCTCGCTCCGGGGGTTGATGTCGACACCGACGAGCCGCGCCGAGATCCCTTGCCCTCGCGCCCATCGCGCAATAGCGCGAAGCAGGTCGCCGTGCCCGAATCCGACATCGAGCAGGCTGAAAGCGCTAGCCCCCCTCGTGGCCTTGCGCAGATATGCCAGGGCGGGGTGGGCCGTGAAGGTCCAGCGATTGACCCGGGCCAGATCGCGCAGGACCTGCGCATAAGTCTGAGCGTCCAGATCAAGCGCATCCATCTGTTCTTCCAGTCGGGATCGCACTGCAAGTGACGCCATCGGCATTCCCCTTTTCATCGGACGCAAATCGGGGCCCTCGGCCCAAGCGCAACAATCTGGCGTTCTTGTGCGTTTCACGATTAATTGCATGGACTGTCCAGTCCCAAGGCGTGATAGTCGCGCAGATGAACAGCAAGCGCGAAGGGTTCGAGCACCTTGCCGAAAGAAACACGCAGGCGTCGTCATGGCAGCGGACGGGGAGCCGGTTCCATCCAATGAAATTCGTGCCGGTTACCGTGATCATCGGGCTGTCTGCACTGGCGGGCTCCGCAAGCGCAATGCCTTCCCGCGGGATCTTCGGGCGGTGGCTGACCGACGATGGTGCCGGGATCGTCGAAGTGAAGCGTTGCGGCGCATCGCTCTGCGGCACGCTGGTGCGCGTTCTCGATCCCGAGGCTCCGGCCCGTGACGTCAACAATCCGGATGCTTCGCTCAGGGATCGACCGCTGGTGGGGGTGCGGATCATTTACGGCATGCATCCCGATGGCGATGGTTGGAAAGGCGGGCGCGCCTACGATCCAAAAGCTGGCCGCAGTTACCGCGCCTCTATTGCCCTTGGTGAAAAGGGTCGCCTCGATGTAACCGGATGCATTCTGTTCCTGTGCCAGACCAAGCACTGGACCCGTGTTGCCGAGGAGAGCGGCCGTTGACGAATGAAGACATCATGGCCCTGATTTCGCAGGAAACCGGTCTCGAACGCGAAAAGCTGGCGCCTGACGCCACGCTTGCCACCCTCGACATATCCTCGATAGACCTTGTGAGCGTCCTGTTCGAGATCGAGGACCGCTTCGGCGTCGAGATCCAGCCCGAAGATATTCCCCCCGAATCCACCCTTCAACAACTGATCGACCGGATCACGACCGGCGCCAAGGCATGATGCACAAAGTCGTCATCACCGGCATGGGGTGCGTCAGCGGCCTTGGCAAAGGTGTGGAGGCGAACTGGTCGGCCTTGCAGGACGGGGCGAGCGCAATTCGGCCTATCCAGCGCGAAGGTTTGGGGGGCATCGCCTCGTGGATTGCGGCGGAGGACAGCGGACCTGTGCATCTCGCATCGGCCGATTTGCGCGCACTGGGCAAGCTTGATCCGCTCTCCCTTCATGCCATCGAAGCTGCGAGCGAGGCCGTCGAACAGTCTGGCCTGCGCGGCCATCCGGTCCTGCACCACCGGACTGCTGTTCTCATGGGGTGCGGCAGTGGCGGCAATGCCACCATCGATACCGCCTATGAGCGCCTTTTCGCCAAGGGTCAGGCCAAGGTCCACCCGCAGACCATCCCGGCCTCGATGATTGCTGCGCCCGCCGCGCAGATCGCCATGCTGCTGAAGGTCCATGGGCCGACCTTTACGCTGTCGAGCGCCTGCGCCTCGTCCGCCCATGCGCTCGGCGAGGCGATGCACATGATCCGCAGCGGAAGGGTCGACGTCGCAATTGCCGGAGGTGCGGAGGCGTGCCTGTCGCAGGGATCCTGGACAGCGTGGCGTTCCCTTGGCGTACTCGCACCCGACGCCTGCCGTCCATTTTCCATTGAGCGCAAGGGTATGGTGCTGGGCGAAGGGGCTGCAGTCATGGTGCTCGAAAGCCAAGAGCACGCCGTGGCGCGCGGTGCGACGGTCATCGCCGAACTGGCCGGTTACGGCGCGTCCAGCGATGCCGCGCACATGACCGCTCCGGACGTTGACGGGATCGCAATGGCAATCCGCGCCGCTCATGCCGATGCTGGCGTGGAAGCGGACGCTCCTGCACTGATTTCCTCGCATGGCACCGGTACCCAGCTCAACGATCCGGCGGAGGCGGCGGCCATGCGGGCGGTCTATGGCACGGCGCTCGATCGCCACGACGTCATCGCGACGAAGTCTGCCCATGGCCACATGATCGGCGCCGCAGGAGCAATGGAATTCCTCTTGGGGATCAGGTGCCTTGTGCACGGCATCGCCCCGCCCATTCTCAATCACCTCGGCACCTCTGCGGACTGCGCCTTGCCACTGGTCCTGTCGCGGCAGATCATCGATCACGAGGTCCTGGTGTCGAACAGCTTTGCCTTCGGCGGCCTCAACGCGGTCCTGATCGGACGCAAGCCATGAGCGCTGTGACCGCCCATATCAATCGCATAGGCACGGCCAACCCGCCGCACGGCGTGCACGATGCTTTCCTGCGCTTCGCCACGGCCGGCCTGCCCGATGACAAGACGCGCAAGCTGTTTGGCCGCATGGTAGAGCGGTCGGGCATCGAGCAGCGCTTTTCGTTTCTCGAGCCGGTGACGCTGCCTGACGGGACGGTCACCGATCGGGACGATTTCTACGGCACCGGCGAATGGCCGAGTACCGCGCAGCGTATGACGCGCTATGCCAGCGACGCGCCGCGGCTTGCTCTCGATGCCATCCTCGCTCTCGATCCGGACATTGCGGCACAGGGCATTACCCACCTGATCGTTGCTTCCTGCACCGGCTTCATGGCCCCTGGGCTGGATCAGGTCATTATCGAAAGAGCAGGGCTGGATCCGCGCATCGAGCGCACCGTCGTCGGTTTCATGGGCTGCTACGCCGCCGTCAATTCGCTGCGTCTTGCCCATCATATCGTCCGCTCGACGCCGCAGGCCCGGGTCCTGGTGGTCACGCTGGAACTGTGCAGCCTCCATTTCCAGCGCACCGCCGACTTGGGCAAGCTGCTTTCGATGCTCCTTTTCGGCGATGGCGCTGCGGCGGCGCTCGTCACGGCGGATGCGAAGGGGATTGCACTCAAGGATTTTCGCGCAGCGACGATCGGGGGGACGGCCGATGCCATTACCTGGGACATCGGCGATCAGGGGTTCGACATGCACCTTGGCGGTGAAGTCCCGTCGCGCATCACCGAGGCGCTGCGCCGGGAGCGCGACATTCCCGAAGGATTGCTGCGCGGTCAGACGCCGGAGGAATTCTCGCTCTGGGCCGTCCATGCCGGTGGACGCACGATCCTCGACGCGGTTGAGCATGGCCTTTCCCTGCCCGAAGGTTCGCTGGCACCCTCGCGCGAAGTCCTGCGCGAATACGGCAATATGTCTTCGGCGACGCTGATGTTCATTCTTGCCCATATGCTCGAGCGCCGGGAGCAGAGGCGGGCGCCGCAGCCCGGCCTGGCCATCGCCTTCGGTCCGGGCATGGCGGCAGAAAGCTTTCGTTTCCAGCTGCTGGGTTGAGATGGCCGATGCGCTGATCCTTGGCGGGGGACTGGCGGGAGGCGCCGCAGCCCTGCTGCTCGCCCGTGCGGGGAAGTCGGTTTGCCTTGTCGAACGCGAAACGGGTCCGCATCACAAGATCTGCGGCGAATTCCTCTCGATCGAAGCCCATAGTCATCTCGCCGATCTCGGTATCGATGCAGCAGCGCTGGGCGCCGTGCCGATCGATCGCGTACGCCTGATCTCGGGCCCCGCACGGATCGACGCGGCCTTGCCGTTCACTGCACTCGGCCTCAGCCGTCATATCCTCGATGAAGTGCTTCTTGAACGCGCGGAGGCAGCCGGTGTCGCGCTGGAGCGGGGCGTTCGGGTCCTTGAAATGTTCGGAACGCGCGTGCGCACGAGCCTTGGAGAGCGCAGCGCCGGGACCGTCCTTTTGGCGACGGGCAAATTGCCGGTACGGGAGGGCGGGCAGGAGCGCAAGGAAAAGGACTCTGATCGCTATGTCGGCTTCAAGATGCATTATCGTCTTTCGCGTCCGGCGCAGGAGCAGCTTGCAGGCGTGGTGCAACTGACCCTGTTTGAAGGCGGCTATGCCGGGCTGCAGATGATCGAAGGTGGCTGCGCCAATCTGTGTCTTATCGTCAGGCGAAGCCGGCTTTCGCAGATCGGCAGGAACTGGTCTGACATGCAGGCGATGCTGGCATCCCTCCCGCGCGGCGGCGAATGGCTTTGCGAAGCCGAGCCCTTGTTCGCCAAGCCCGTCACGATCGGAAACCTAAGCTATGGCATGGCGCCGGCCTGCCGCCCGGACGACCCGGTATTTCGCCTGGGGGACCAGGCAGGCATGACGGCATCGCTGACCGGTGACGGCATGGCACTTGCCTTGCGCAGTGCCTTCATCGCGGCCGAGTGCCTGCTCGAAGGCAAAGACGCCGCGCACTATCGTCAGCGCCACCGTGCCCAAACCGGGCGCCAGCTAACCCGCGCCATGGCCTTGCAGCGTGTTCTCGAACATCCGGTCCTGCGCACGATGGGCGTCGGCCTGCTCAAGATGCGGCCGGGCCTCCTCACGCGCTTTGCGCAAGGAACGCGTCTGGGCGCGTACCCGGGGCTGCCGGAGCGGGTAATGGTCGCGCCATGACGGTTTCGGCGATCATCGCGCGATACGGGCTCATCGCCATCTTCGTGGGGGCAGGGCTCGAAGGCGAGACGGTCGTCCTCGCAGGAGGGCTCCTCGCACACCATGGCCTGCTGAGTTTGCCCGGCGTCCTGGCAGCGGCGGCGGGAGGCTCATTTCTCGCCGACCAGATCTTCTTCTTTATAGGCAGGCGCTACCGGAACCGCGGCAACCTGTCCCAGCTGAGGCAAAGGCGCGGCTTCGCACGGGCCCTGTCATTTCTGGAGCGCCACCCAACCGGCTTCACCCTCTGCTTCCGTTTCATCTATGGTCTGCGCACCGTCAGCCCGCTGGCCATCGGCACCTCGTCCATACCTACCGCCCGCTTCATCCTGTTCAACGGGATTGCGGCCACGACCTGGGCCATCGTCATCGGGTGCATCGGTTTTGGCTTCGGCCACGGGTTCAGCCAGGTGTTCGCGCACCTGCACAAAGACTTGCGCTTCGTCCTGTCGTTGCTTGTCCTGCTGGCCCTTTGCCTCATCGGCGCCGGCGTCCAGAGGTGGAGAAGGCGGCGCACGATCCGGTTGGACTGATGCCCGGGCCAGCGCTGCGTCCTGCCGAGTTCGACCGGACGGTCTTCGGCCGAACGTCCATTTTCGTTCGTGTAGTAGTTGCTCCCGACGACTGGACTTCGTCTTCAGAACGAAGTCGACATTCTCAGGGCGACCTCGTTCTGGTGCGGGACCGGCTGACCCGGCGCAATGGCTTTGCTTCCGGTCCTCGCCTCAAGGCTCATCAGGGCGTGGGCGAACAGGGCAGGGCCGGCGACGGGCATTTCGAACACGAGGCGGGCGCCTTGCGCTGCACCGGATTCGCCATTGGTCATCCGCATTGCGTCATCCTGCAGGGAATGTCCGCCCCAACCGCCTTGTGCAAACCACCCGCATCGCACGCGCCAGCCGGAGGCGTGTCGCACAGTCGCCTCAAGGCCCGTTTCGACGGTCTTAGTCTTGGCGACGAGCAATGCGGACTCGCGATCCATCCTGCTGGTCATTCCTGCATGTGCGCGCAGCCGAAGTTCGGTGTCTGCACCAATGTCCTGCCAGCCTTCGACGCTGACCTGCCGGGCATGAACCTTCATGCGCGCGTCGGAACCGGGTTCGTCGCCCGGATGCCGAGATCGCAGTGACACGAAATCGAGGCCCCAGCCGGAAATTCCGCTGTCATCCACAAGCCGCCTGGTTCTGGCGCGTTCGATAGTGATCCGATCCGATGTCGACCACTGCAGATCCGCAGGCGCGATGCGAAGCGTTGCAATGCCGGGCAGATTGCTTTCGCCGGCTTGAGCCGGAGGCGCAATCGTCACGGCAAGCAGGCCTGCGATTGTCAGGCTTGGGCGGTTCATTGCGGCCTCCACGATAGCTTGTGCCCTGCGGGTTTCCCTGACTAAACGTCACCGCATGGCAAAATCCGCAGCCCGGATGCTCTTGGCCGATGTTCCATTGCAACTGCATCGGGGGCGATGTGCCGGACGGTCGCTTCGAAGCCGTCATCCGTTAGAGCGACAGACGTCTCGCTTCCAACGGCCTCATCGGTGTCGTCACGAGCAAGATCGCACCATTCCCGCTCCATTCCCGCTCCTTGAACCCACATTGAGCCCCCCAAACCGTTTGCCGGTCGAAGGCCTTCGAACAACGTGTCGATTTGCAATGTGAGAAGCCAGACCTGATCCATTCGCGCCTGCGTGTTATGGCGCCCCTGTTTGCGGTCCCGCTCGGAGCGCCAGCACTTCTTGCATGAAATCGCTGCGATTTGGATGTTCCACTCACCGCCTTGCCTCGCAAGAGATGGCTGCGCAACGGACGTCCTAGATCCGTCCGGAGGCGGCGCGCGACTAATCCTGCAGCCTGGCTGCTCCCATGCCTGTCTCAGCCTCCGCGCGCTCGCGCTGGACATCATGACCAAATGCCGTGAAGGCGGCCACGGTGTGAAAGAAGCTGCGACCTTCGGGCGCGGTGGTGTCTATGTCTTCACACAAGGAGCGGAATTCGACCTGCCGTTCGCCCAGCGCCTGCAAGTCGCAAATCAGCGTAATGAGCGAGCGTGACAGGCGGTCTAGGCGCCAGACTATGATCTCGTCGCCGGGGCGGGCGTAGTCGCACATTTCCATGTAGGCGGGCTTGAGCACGGCGGAACCGGATATTCCGTGATCCTCCCAGATCCGCACGGCCCCGGCCGCGCGAATGGCCTCGAGTTGGGCAGCCAGGCTTTCTTCTCCTGCGCTTGTACGCACGTAGCCCAATTTCATGGCGTTGAACTCCTGGAGGTCCTTGATCGATCTTACCTCGCGCTGCAGCGTCGCATCGACGCCGTCAAGGCTCGGCCTCCACTTTGCGGGCTATCGGCGCTGATGTTGCAATTGCGTTATTAAATGTTGCAAGGCAGCATTGGCCTCTTGTCTCGGGCTACAGCTCATCACTAGATGCCAGCAGCATGTTGATGAGGTCGCGAATTGTCCGGTGAGTATTTGGGGCTACGTCAGGCGTCTACGTGGCTCAGGGAAATAGTCGGTCCCGATAAGGGTTATATCAAAGTCGGAATCGTCTACACATTGGCGATCACGCTACTTTCACTGGCGACACCTATTTCGGTCCAGTTACTGATCAATTCGGTAGCGCGCACGGCTTTGGTGGCCCCGCTTTGGATATTGTCGGGCGTGTTACTCGTCCTTCTGCTCCTCGTTGCCGGACTAAGCGCGCTGCGCAGCTACCTCTTGGCGATGTTCGAACGCCGCATTTTCGCACGTGTCGTAGCGGAAGTCACCGTGCGGGCTGTCCATGCGCAGAACCCCTTTTTCGCGGATCAAAGCAAAGGCAGCCTGTTCAACCGCTACTTCGACATGGTTGTCGTCCAGAAAGCGGTGCCAAGCCTGGTGATCAACGCGTTCACGATCATCCTCCAGGGCGCGGTGGGGCTGATCGTGACGAGCTTCTATCATCCCTTCTTTCTCGGATTCAACATCGCCCTGATCGCGACCTGCCTGCTCATTTGGCTGGTGTGGCACCGCGGCGCGATCGCGGGCGCGGTCGGTCTCTCGCATGCCAAGCACGAAGCGGCGCAGTGGCTGGAAGGCGTCGGTGCATCGAACGGCTTCTACAAGTCCGCGCGCCATCTCGATTTCGCAATGGACAGGTCCGAGGCGGTAACGCGAAATTACATTCACGCGCACCGCCGCTATTTCCGCTACAGTTTCGCGCAGACGCTGGGATATTTCCTGGTCTACGCCTTTGCCGCCTCGGCGCTGCTTGCGCTCGGTGGAAATCTGATCCTGGCGGGCCAGCTTTCGATCGGTCAGCTAGTGGCGGCCGAGCTCATCCTGTCCGGCGTTTTCTACGGCATCTATCAGCTGGGGTGGTATCTCGACACCTTCTACGACCTGGTGGCAAGCTCGGAGGAATTGTCGCAGATATTTGCCATCCAGCAGGAACCGCTCGGCCTCAACGGTCAGGCCCCGCCCGATGGCTCGGTACGGTTTCGCGCCGTGGAACTGGGCGGGTCGCGCTTTGACTTTGCTATCGATAACGGCGAGCAGGCCGTCATTGTCGCGGAGCCCGGTGTCGAAAGCCAGATCGCGCTCATGCTCAAGCGTCATGCCAATCCTGAAAGGGGATTGCTGACAATCGGCGGCAGCGACCTGGGCAGCTTCGACATGTATCTGCTGCGATCCGCCGTAATGGTGCTGAACAGGCCAACAATCGTCGATATCACCATCCGCGAGTACCTGAACCTTGCCGCAGGCGGCAATGCGGATGGCGCTACGATCATGCGGATGCTCGATGTGGTTGGCCTTGCCGCGCGCATCTCCAGCCTGCCTGAAGGGCTGGACACACAGCTGGCAAGTTCCGGATCTCCGCTTTCGATCGTGGAAGTCATGCAGCTTAAGGTGGCAACGGCACTGCTGAGCCGACCAAGGGTCCTTTTGCTGTCGCAACTCTATGACATGGTTCCGGCCGAACCACTCCATGAGACACTGAAAATGCTGCGCGAGCATGGCACGACCGTTCTGCTTTTCACCGGCCGGCCTGAGGCGTTGCAACTCGATAGCTGCTTCTGGCTGGGCGTGCATGCGCAGCGCCGCTTCACGGATCGGACTGATCTTGTGCGCTTCTTGCGAACAGAGGAGGGAGAGGCATGACGATCAGTGAAGCGCAGTTGACGCATTTTCGCTCTCTTGCAGGGCTTAATCCTCCACGTGTCGTTATCGTCGTGGCATGGCTTATCCTGGTGGGGATCTGTCTCGCGGTCGCCATTCTCTTCGTGCCTTGGCGCCAGACGGCGCAAGGGGGCGGGCAGGTCATCTCCCTTGATCCCGATGACCGTCCACAGCAGGTCTCATCGCTCGTCGAGGGGCGCATTCAGCGCTTCTTCGTGCAGGACGGCCAGCTTGTGAATGCCGGCGATCCGATTGCCCAGGTCGTCGATGTCGATCCCAATTTCCTTGAGCGCCTGGCCGCCGAGAAGGCGGAGATCGAGGCACAGATCGCCGCAATCGAGCAGGCGCGCGCGGTCGCCTCGATCGATGTGGGGCGCACAGGTCAGCTTTTTGCCGAAGGGCTGGCGGCTCGGCGGGATTATGAACAGACGCAGATCAAGGTTGCCGAAGCCAACGCCAAGCTCGCTGAGGCAAAGGCGAAGCTGAAGCAGATCGAGGTGCGGCAGATGCGCCAGTCGGCACAAGTCGTCACTGCACCGCGCAGCGGCCGTGTTCAGAATCTGAACGCGGCGGCGGGAGGCGCGTTGATCTCGGCCGGCACAGTGCTGGCGATGATCGCACCGGAGCAGGTCAGCCGCGCGGTTGAACTCTATGTGGACGGCCGGGATATCCCGCTGGTCGAACAGGGGCGACCGGTCCGCCTCGAATTCGAGGGCTTTCCCGCATTCCAGTTCAGCGGTTGGCCGGCCTTCGCGGTCGGCATCTATGACGGGCAGGTTCGGTCGGTCGATCCGACACCGCGCGCTGATGGCCTGTTTCGAGTGCTGGTCGAACCCAGACCCGGGAAGCCGGCCTGGCCGGCCAGGCGCTTCGTGCGCCAAGGCGGGAAGGCACTGGGCTGGATACAAGGCGACAACGTCACGGTCGGCTACGAACTGTGGCGACAGATCAACGATTTTCCCCTGAATTTCGGGCAGGTTCAGGTGGCTGGGGAAGGTCAGGAAAAGGCTGAGAAAAGCTCGATCGAAAAGAAGAAGAAGTAATGATGCGCATCTTGATCGGCATGATGGCGCTGGTGATCGCCGTCTCACCGTCGGCGGTATGGGCACAGCATGGCAAAGGGGAATTATCGGCGGCGAATTCCGGCGAGCCCCTGACGCTGCAGGATGTGCTTCGATCATCGGCACGCTCGGCACCTGACATCATCGCGGCGCTTGCGCGCAATCGGCAAGCCGAAGCCAGGGCGCTGTCGGCGCAAGGGGCGTTCGACGCTGTCTTTGCTGTGGAGGCGCGCAGCCGATTGGCTGGCTACTACGACGGCACCGAATTTGCAGGCAAGGCCGAGCAGCCGCTCATGGACAACGGCGGGTATGTCTATGGACAGTACCGCGCGTCTCGCGGAGATTTCCCGGTATATGAGGATAAGGGATATACCAATCGACTGGGCGAGCTGAAAGTCGGGGCGCTCTATTCCCTGCTTCGCGATCGCCTGATCGATGCGCGCCGGTCGGAATTTCGACTGGCAGCAAACGATATCGACATCGCCAGGTTCGAAGCCAAAGCCGCCGGCATTGGGGTCCAGATGCGGGCGGCCGACGCCTATCAAAAATGGGTGGCGGCCGGGCTGAAGCTCAAGGCCTATCAGGCGCTGATGGTCCTTGCACAGAACCGAAGTGCGGGCATCGAACGCCAGGTCAAGCTGGGTGCCAAGCCCGCGATAATTCTCACTGAGAATGAGGCCAACTTGGTCAAACGGCAGGCCTTCGTGGCAGAGGCAAGGCAGGACTTACGCGCAGCGGCAGTAAAGCTTTCCCTATATTATCGCGATGCGGATGGTCTGCCGATCATCGTCGATGAAACGCGATTGCCACGCGATCTGACGGCACTGAACGGGATCAGGATCGACCCTGGTTTCAATCTGGAAGGCCGGCCCGACTTCGCAATCATACTGGAAGAAATCGACAAGGCTGCCGTCAAGATGGCCCTTGCCCGCAACAACATGAGACCAAGGCTGGATCTGAGCGGCGAGTTGGCCAAGGACTTCGGTCCGGAAGGCCTTGGCGGTTCCAGTCGGACGCCGCTTGAAATGATCGTAGGCGTGACCTTCAAGATCCCGCTGCAGAACCGCAAGGCCAAGGGCAAGTTGGCCGAGGCGCAGGCGAAGATCGATGAGCTAACCGTCAAGCAGCAGTTTCTGGCGGAAAAGATAAGAGCCGAAGTAGCTTCTATCGGTATCGAGGTCGAAACGGCGGGCCAGCTTGTCGATATCAGCGAAAGGGAACGAGCGCTGGCGCAAACTCTGGCAGACGCTGAACGACGCCGTTTCGAACTTGGGTCAAGCGATTTCTTCCTCGTCAATCAGCGCGAAGAAAGCGCCACGAACGCGCAGGTAAAGCTTATCGAGGCGCACGCCCGGATCGCCGCCGCCAGGGCCGAACTGGCGGCAGCAACGGCAGATGAGGATGCACTTGGATTGACGTTCAACCCGGCATCTGAGTGAAAGGCAAAAGCATGCCCACGCGTTAGCAATGTTGCAAGGCGCCGCAGCCGGGAGGATTCGCTGGTAAGTTCCTGAATATGCAGCAGAAGGTGATCAGGATTGTAGACTATGGCCGTCCACAGCATTGAACCTGCTTGGCGATAATTCGACCGACAGGGTCCAGAGCTACGCTTACTGCGCCTTCTTTATCTCGCGCACGCTGCTTCCGAACATGCGGTCCCAGAAGATCGCCGTGATTGCGTAGTTTCCTTCTTCGTCGACGTGGTGGTGACGCATATGGTGGCGCTTGATCGCCATGCCGATGCGGCCGCGCATGGGCCACTGGTGGCAGGCGTAGTGGACCACGTCGTATCCGACGTAGCCGATGATGAAGCCCAGGAAGAGCCAGGTGCCCGCCATGCCGAGCAGGGCCACGCAGGTTGCCCACACGGCAGCGCTGATGGGCAGGCTGACGAGCGGCGGCATCAAGTTGCGCAGCGGATCGTTTGGGGTGGTGTGGTGATTGCCGTGGACCGCAAAGACCAGCCATCTGATCGGCGCGGCATCGGAATCCCAGTGGAACAGGAACCGGTGCATCGCATACTCGAACAGCGACCAGACCAGCAGGCCGAGCGCAAAGAGGAGCGCCCCGTAGGCTGCGCCTGCCGTGCCCCAACCCGTCCATGCAATGAAGGGGAGCGCGATGCTCCAGACCAGGACGAACCCGCGCGGCGAGATGAGAGTGAGCTTCTCGAGCTGCCGGTTCTCGAACAGCTGAACGCGCTGGGGACTGGTTCGAGGATCACGCATCAGACGACTTTCTCGACAGCAATGGGGCTGCGTTGTCAACACTATATGCTGCCATGCAGCATAATTCTTGATTAATCTGCAATGTAAAAAATGAGGCTGGCATAACTTGGAAAAGAACCCTTAAATTCCTGTGCTTGCCGAACAAGAGAGAGGGCCGTGGCTTTTCCCCCGCAAACTGCCGAAAGGGCGTCCGGTCGCCCAATGCGACGCATTCTTGTCACAGGTGCATCCGGTGGATTGGGGCGTGCGATTGCCGCCCACTATGCGCAGCCGGGTGCCGAGCTGCTCTTGTGGGGGCGCGACAAGGAACGGCTCGATGCGGCGGCGGCGGCTTGCCGCGCGGCGGGAGCGCAGGCGAGCATCCGTTCGCTGGACATGAGCGCCGAAGACGCCGCCGTGGCCGCGCTGATGGCCGAGGACGCGGCAGGGGCGATCGACATCGCCATCTTCGCCTCGGGCCTTGGCGACATTCGGGCGGAAGGGGCCCTTGTGGAGGACCCCGCGCTTGTCATCCGACTGGGCAAGGTCAATTTCGTGGCGCCCGCTGCGATGACCGCGGCGCTGGCCGAAGCCATGGCGCGGCGCGGGGAAGGGCGCATCGTCCTGATCGGATCGGCGGCGGCGTTCCACGCGCTGCCCTTTGCGGCGGCCTACGCCGGGACGAAGGCCGGTCTTGCCCGCTTCGCGGATGCCCTGCGCCTGGCGGTGCGTCCTTATGGCGTGGGCGTGACGCTGGTCTCGCCCGGCTTCATCGATACCGCATCGGGGCGCAAGGTGCCCGGGCCCAAGCCGATGATCCTGACGCCCGAGAAGGCCGCCGCGATCGTCGCTCGCGCGGCGGAGCGCAAGCAGGCGCATGTCGTCGCGCCGGGTATCTTCGCCCTTCTGCGCTGGTTCGACCGCCTGCTCCCCGCATTCTTGCGTGACAGGCTGCTGTCCTCGCTCACGCCTCCTGGACGATAGCGGGGGCAGTCAGGGCCGCCAGCACGGTATGATGCAGTTCGGCCGGGGTCAGGTCGACCGGCTCTGCAGCGCCGCGCAGCAACTGGCCCTGCGCGTCCATGCGGACGATCACGTAAGGGGTGTGCCGCGCGCTGCCCGGGGCTGTGACCCCGGGAATGCTGGGGCGGTGATCGCCGAAGAAGACGAGCGTGGCCGGCCGGCCGAGCGCTGCCAGGTCATGCAGCAAACGCTGCAGCATGGCATCGCTGTTACGCACGAGACGCAAGTAGCTTTCGGTCAGCGCATCCGGCCCGGTCGCCTGCTCGGGCGCCCAGGGGCCATGGTTCTCGATGGTGACCGCGTAGAGCAGGGTGGGCGCCGCGAGGTCGCGGGCAAGATCTGCAATAACGTCCGCCATCGCGGCGTCGGTGACGTAGCGACCCTCGTGCGCACGTGGCGGTGCGAAGCGATCCTGCCCGACCAGCTCGGAAAAGCCCCCCGCGGGCATGATCCGGTCGCGCCCGTAGAAGCGCATGTCGTGCGGGTGCAGGAACAGGCTTTGCCAACCCGCGGTCTTCAGCCTGTTGGGCAGCGCGTAGCTGTGTTCGCCCAGCGCCGTGAGGAAGGGGTCGTAGCGCCTGAAGCCGAGATCCGCTTCGTCGCGGCCGAACAGCACGCCATATTCGGTGCGCATCGTATAGGCGCCAAACCCGCTTACGTGCAGGCGCCCCGATTGCCAGGCGATGGCGCGTGCCGCATCGAGAGCGGGCAGGGCCAGTTCCGGATCGCCGAAGAGTTCGGCGGGATCGGCGAAGGATTCGCACTGGACGATGACCGCCAATTCCGCCTCGTGCGGTTTGCGCAGGGCAGCGCCGGGCGCGTCCCCATGTGGATGCGGATGCGGCAATGGATCGCTGCTTTCGCGCCAGCGCAGCCAATAGAGCAGCAGCGCCGGCAGCAACCCGAAGCGCTGCACGTCGAGGTGAGCATCGGGATGCGGCGTGAGCGCGCAAGGCGGCTTGATCCGCAGGAACAGGGCCAGGGCTGCAAGACTGCCAAGCGCAATGCCCAGTCCTGACAGGTGGATCCACGGATCGGGCACGAACAGCAGCGCAAGGACGGCAAGCAGGACCAACCCGCCAAGGCTCGCCAGGACCCGCTGCCACAGGCTGACGGCCGAGAGATAGAACTGCGGATGGCGAAAGATCGCACCGATCAGGGCAAGGTCGGAGAACAGCAGCGGTTCGCCCAGCATGGCGTTCTTGGCGTTGGAGGCGACCGCCAGCAAGGCCACGATTGCCAGCGCCATGGCCACGGAGACAGCGGCATTCCCGCATAGGGCGAGGAACAGGCCGAAAAGGGCCGTCGCCATGAGCGATTGCAGGACGAGGCCGGGCAGGCAGCGCAGGGGGATGCCCCCCGCACTTGCCGGACGCGGGCGGACTGCAGCGTCAAGGAGGAGGGAGCCGGCCAGCAGCACGGCAACAGTCAGCATGCGATCTACCTGGTACCGTGCCGCAAAGCAGGTCGGGTCATTTCCATCTCGGCTCCACTGCAGGGAGCGGCCTCATAGCGCGGGGTCTTGTTCGTGTCATTATTAGGCGTCGATGCAATCGATGACTTTGAATCGAAAGGTTGTCGATCAAGACATGGCAGACTAACGGATGGATCAACTCATTGGGCAATATGCTTAGGTAGATGCAAGGCCAGACGATCAGATCTCCTGAAAAATCAAGGGCGGAGTGCGGATTTTGAAACTGGAGGCGGTGACTCGGGCGCAAGGCGATTCCGGCGTCGTCTTTGTGACCGGCAAGGGATCGCGCCGTCGCAACGTCCTGCTCCTGCAGGGACTGATGGGACCGCTTTTCCGCCGCCTCGGCCAAGGGCTGATCGCTGCTGGGCACGGGGTGTACAAGGTCAACTTCAACGGCGGCGACCGCCCGTTCTGGCGCCTGCCCGGCGGGATCGACTATCGCGGATCGCTGGAGGACTGGCCGGCCGAATTCCAGCGCCTGCTCGGCGAACTGGCGATCACCGACGTCATGCTTTTCGGCGATTGCCGCGACCATCACATGGGCGCCACGCGCGTCTGCCGCGAACTGGGCATCCCGGTTCACGTCTTCGAGGAAGGCTATGTCCGCCCCGACTGGGTGACGCTGGAACTGGGCGGGGTCAACGGCCACTCCAGCCTGCCGCGCGACCCGGCCTGGTACCGCGAGACCGCGGCAAAGCTGCCTCCCGTTCCCCCGCATGCGCAAGTGCCGTCCTCGTTTCGCCGCCGTGCGACCGAGGGCCTGCTGTATAACGCCGCGGATGTCTTCACGCGCTGGCATTACCCGCACTGGAACAACCATCGCCCCTGGCATCCCGCGGTCGAAGGCATGGGCTGGTGGCGCAAGCTGCGCCGCCGCAAGGAGCGCGAGGCGCAGGCCGCCGCGCTGCTGGAGCGGATGAAGACCTCCGCCGATCCCTATTTCCTGTTCCCGCTGCAGCTCGATTCCGATGCGCAGATCCGCCTGCATTCACCCTTTGCGGGCATCGCCGATGCCCTCAAGCTGGTGCTGGGATCCTTCGCTGCCCATGCGCCGGCCGGCACGCGTCTCGTCGTCAAGGAGCACCCGCTCGACAACGGCGTGCGCAACTGGGAACAGGAAACCGCCGACATGGCCGCCCGCTTCGGCATTGCCGACCGGGTCGACTACCTGGGCTGGGGCGATATCGTCCCGGTTGCCCGCGATGCGCGAGGGATGGTCACGATCAACAGCACCAGCGGCACGCTGGGGCTGGCGATGGGCGTGCCGGTAGTGGCGCTGGGTCATGCCGTCTACGACATCCCCGAGATTACGTACCAAGGTGGCCTCGACTCATTCTGGCGGGACCCCGTCGCACCCGATGCCGAGACCTTCGAGGCCTTCCGCCGGGTATTGATCGAGCGCTGCCTGATCCCCGGCGGGTTCTTTTCCGAAGAAGCTCTGGAGAAAGTGGTGCGCCACGCCATCGCCCGGATCGAGGGGCGGCCGCTCCTGCCCGAGTGAGGCCAGGCGGCGCGTAGCGAACGGAAGCAGGCCTCTTCCATTGGGACCCGGCGTTCAAATTCCGGTGCAGCGAATTCTCGACGCCCCCGTTTGTCGCAAGCCTTTTCGAGTTAATGAATTTGGCCAGTTGCTGGGAAGACCGCAAGCAAGCGATACCGTAACCTTCGCAGGCGCCGGATTCGCGAGGTTGAATTTCATGCGAGTATCGTCGAAGACCAGTTCTGCATCTTCGAAGACATCATATCGCCCGGACATCGACGGATTGAGAGCCATTGCGGTGACCTCCGTTGTCCTCAACCACGCATTTCCAGATATATTTACCGGTGGGTTCATCGGGGTCGATGTCTTCTATGTGATATCGGGGTATCTGATCACTGGCATTCTGCTCGCAGGCTTGAACGCTAATAAGTTCAGTCTTGCGGAATTCTATGTTCGCCGCATTCGCCGCATCCTGCCGGCTCTTCTTGTTGTACTGTCTATAACTTCGATTCTGGTACTTTTCTTGTTCACCCCAAGAGAGTTGGCGGATTACGGGAAAAGTTTGATCGCGACCGCGGCCTTCTCGTCCAACATATATTTCTGGACGACGACCGGGTACTTCACTCCCGAAGCGCATTTGATCCCACTCTTGCACACCTGGTCGCTTGCTATCGAAGAGCAATATTATGTCTTCTTTCCTATCCTGCTCTGGCTGGCGTGGAAACTTGGGAAAGTTAATCTGTTACTTGTTGCAGGGTGCGCTTTTTCGCTTTGCCTGAGCGTGACGCTGACCAATGGCCATGCCCTGGCTGCCTTCTATCTGCTGCCGACCCGAGCGTGGGAGCTACTGCTCGGCGCGATTGTCGCGGCACGGATTTTGCCGGCGATTAAACATCGGCATATCGCGAAGATCGCGATGCTTGCAGGCGCACTGCTTCTTGCCCTGGGCTTCATCATCATCAATGAGCAAAGCCCGTTTCCCGGTTCGCTTGCCTTGCTTCCTTGTCTGGGAACTGCGCTCATCATTTATGCAGGTATCTCGGATCGCTCCAGTCCGGTGAGCGTGGCCCTTTCCTGGCGCCCCGTGGTCATGATCGGGTGGATATCCTATTCGCTCTATCTCTGGCATTGGCCGGTCATTTCGTTACTTTATCGGCGCTTCCATGGTCTCTCCACGACCATGGCATTGCAAGCCATCGCCTTGTCGGTTGCCTTGGCCTTCCTGTCCTGGTGGTTCGTGGAGCGGCGGTTTCATACGCCTCCAGCGCAATTGGCTTCTGTCGACAAGCCGCAGGGCCGACGGCCATTGGCAACGATAGGCTTCGGAACGGCTGCGCTTGCTATAGTGGCCGTGGCGGGGACCGGCCTCATGCAGCTGGAATCTCCCACCGTAGTGCGGGAGCTATATCCCGCCGAGATTGCCGAACTTAGCGAAGCGGTCGTTCACGTTTCCTCGCCCAAAAAATGCCGCGAACCGGAGCGAACCCTCAACGACCCCGAATGCCGGATCGGAAATGCGCAAATGCCGGCGACTATTGCCTTGTGGGGCGATTCCTACGCCGATGCCCTGAAGCCCGGATTCGCCAAAGTTCTGCACGATCACTCTGCCTACGGCTTCATCCTGCATTCCTGCCCACCGATTCTAGGGGCGGTTCGGGTCGATGACCGTCGTGAGTATCGGAATTTTGGAGCTAAATGTATCCGGGCGAATCAAAGCACAGTGAAGGCTCTGGAGGATCATCCCGAGATTACTGAAGTGGTCATCTTTGGCCAATTCCTGAACGCCTTCGACATACCGGACAGGCCGGTCTTTCTGGTTCCGGACCACTACAATCCCGCGTTTGCCGATAAAAGAATGGACCAGATAACGGATCGAATAATCGACACTGTCGAAATTCTGAAAGGGATGGGCAAGAAAGTAATCTTGATCGGAACCTTTTACGCTACCCAGGCCCAAGGTGCCGAAGATCTTCTGGCTCGGCGTATGTGGTCATCCAGAATTGATGGCAGGATGAGCGCCGCAATCTACGATCGATATTCCAAACCGATGAACGATCGTTTGCGCAAGATTGCCGATGACAGGATTATTTTCATCGATCCAAAGCCCGTTTTCTGCCGCACAAACGATGTATGCGACTTTCTTCCCGGTGGTAAGCCGCTCCTGATCGATGACGGCCATTTGACTGCCGAGGGTGCAAGAAGGTTGGCCTCCATGATTGCCCAGGCGCTGGAGGCTAAGAGCACAATTTGATTCTTGCACGACATCGTTTTGCGGCGTGGCTGAGCGGCCCGATTGTGCTCGTGGCGATCCTCAGCAAACCGAAGCAGCAGGTTTGTGCTCGGCATCGTAAGCCTTGGTTTTCCGCCAATCGATCTTCGACGGCACCGTTCGCTTCCGAGTAGGTCATTAACAGGAAATTTGCGGATTGGCGGATAGAGGCGGGGAAACCGCGGTGCCTGCCATGTGGATCGATCTCTCTACCCTCTATTTTCTTGCCATCGGAACCTTGCTGCTCAGTGCGGGCATGTTGTTCTGGGAAGGCCAATCGCGGCCAAAGCATCTCAGGGCAATCACTTGCCTCGCCGCCGGCTTTGGGACCCTTGCAGTGGGTTGTGCCCTGGCTTTGGCGCGAGGCCATCTGCCTGGCGCCTTGGGCGCGATCGTGGCCAACATGGTCATGATGGCGGGCTATCTCCTCGTGTTCGAGGGCACTGCAGCTCTTGGCGGTCACAGGCGGCGCGCGATCTCGCTGACTATCCTTATCGCTGTCGGGCTCATGTGGACCCTGTCAGGCGCTCGCGGGCAACACGCCGTATGGAACTATGTCAGTGCCTTGCCCATTGCATTGGTCAGCGGCCTGACGATGTGGGAAATGTGCCGTAACGACAGCTTCAGGGCTTTGCGAGCGCGGCGCGTGGTCATCGCCTTCACGGCGCTGCATACCCTCTTCTATGCTGGCAGGGCATTCGTGTTGCCGGTACTTGCGCCGATCTTCGGGGCCCCGCTGCTCACCGCAGCAAGCACTGTCACGATGTACGAAGGCGTGCTCTATTCCGTCGGCCTGCCCATGGCGCTCATGGCCCTGTTCCGTGAGGAAGCCCACGAGCAGGTCTTGACGGCTTCGCGCACCGATTATCTGACGAACCTGGGCAACCGGCGCTGGTTCTTCGAGGAAGGAGAGCGGTTTCTGCACACGTGGGGGGTGGATGGCAGGGTATTTCTGCTTGCGTTCGACCTCGATCACTTCAAGTCGATCAATGACCGCTTCGGACATGCCATGGGCGACGAAGTGCTCAAGCTCTTCGCGCGATTCGCGCGGCGTGCGGTCGGCCATAGCGCCATCCTTGCCCGCATAGGCGGCGAGGAATTCGCTGCGTTGTTGCCCTGCAGGTCCAGCACCGAGGCGATGGCCCTTGCCCAAGGTGTGGTCAGCCGGTTTGCGGAAGCCGTGGCGGATCCCGATGCCGGTCTCGGCGTGCGTGCCACCGTCAGCATCGGTTTGGCAGAACTGGGCGTCGACGGGACAGAGCTGCCAATTCTGCTGTCGGCTGCCGACTCTGCGCTTTATCAGGCCAAGGCGAGTGGCCGTAACCGTATCGTGCTGGCAAAGGCGCAGCCCTTCGCAGTTGCCAACTGAGAATACGCGGCGCTCGCGTGGTAACCGGCCCGCCATGGGCGGCGCTGTCAGTGCGTCCAGTCGAGCGTCAGGGATTGGAAATGCCAGCGAAGCTGTGCCGGGGTGGCGCCGTCTACGTCGTTGACCCGCCGCAGCACCGCTTCGCCTTCGAGCCGGACGGGGCGACCATTCTTGTCGGTCCCGGTGACGGTCAGGGGAGCGGTGTAGTAGCTCGATCCTGCGGCGCCCTCCATTTGCCCATTGGGTGCGGCGATTGTGATCTTGTCCAGATCCGCGAAAATGGCTGCGAACTCGGCTTCGCTCCACTTCTTCCGGTCCGGCGGACTGAGCATGGACCGGGCTTGGCCATATCGACCGAGCTCTACAGCGCGAACAAAATCGAGAAGAACGTCGCGCGCCCCTCTTTCACCGCGCTCGGCTTCAGGGTTAAGTGCCGGTCCGGCAGGCGGGGATGGCTCCTCGCTGCGATCGGTGGCCGGGCTCGTTGTTACGCGATCTGGCTCCGCGGTCGATTGCGGAGAGGGCAGAGCGCCGCTTGCGTGCCCTGAGCGATCTGGCACGTCTTGGGTCTGCCCGCAGGCCACAAGCGCGAGCGCCATGGCCGTTGCCGCAGTTTTCCGAAATCCAGACATGGCTATCTGAACGGATAGAGGTGCTCCGCGGTTCCCTCAGCGCGTGGGCAAAGTCCCTCGCGCCTCGATGCAGATGACTGGCGCTTCCTTGGGCTCCATTGCCTGCATCGGCCGGGCATGACCCCAGCCGATGCTGCGCCGGACCGCTCGTTCTGGCCCGGTATGACTTCTGGACAGAGCCGAAAAGGCCAGTCTCTGACAGGCTCAAGCTGTTTGCATGTGAACTCGCCTTGAGCTGGCGCTGTATTCTTCAGCGCCGTCCGCAGTTACGAGCAGGTTTGCGCCCAGGAAGACCTTGTCTCTTCCGATCTGTCCATTGGGTTCCAGATGGATCGCCATCCCCGGCTGGAGCTTGATATCGGCGCCGAAAGTAGGCGAGTACGGGAGCTCTCCGTCATGTTTGGAGAAATAACGTTGCCGCAGCGAGGGAATCCCTTGTTCCACGAACCTGCTCGTTTGACCATTCGTGAAGATCGGCGACAATCCATGGAAAAGCGGCGCATTGTTCCAGGCATTGAGCTTTCTAAAGGGCGGGGACATGATTTCCTGAAGTTCACGCAATGCAAGGCCAGGTCGAACGGCGCGAAGGCCCAGTTCGTAGGACATGTGGGCAGCGTCTATAAGTTTCGTCATCGTCACGCCGGGTTGCCCCATGCAGGAAGTCCAGCCCGCCTGTGCCTCTGTCGCTCCGACATAAACGATGATCTCGTTCGTCACGACATCGCTCTCGGCAAGAGGCCTGGTGCTAATGTAAGGCGAACCACCAGATGGGGTCCACGCCCCGTGGCGGAATATGTCGTAGGCAGCGTGGGCCATGGCATCGGCCTCGGTTCCCCCGACCCTGAGATTGTCGAAGAACAGCTGTGTTGCACGCTCGGCGAGATGCGCAGCTTTTTTGTATTGTTCGAGCTCTTCGCCACTCTTGACCGCAATCGCGGGAAGCAGGGAAGACCAGACGTCCACCCATTCGAACTGCGGCAAGAGCGTCATCAACGAATGAGTCAGAGGCAACTTATTCCACGGCGCGCCGCCATTGACCATGTAGGGCGATACCGGCCAGAGTGCCGTCAAACCGGTGCATCCCACCCGGGCCTTGCCCAGGCCCATTTCCGAGAGCGCGGACGCAATGCCCGGCGCACCCTCGTTAAATCTCCAATCTTTGATCCAGCGCTCAGGATAGAGTGCCTGCGCCAGCTCGAAGTCGCGTTGAGCAGTTGGACTGCTAACGTTGTCCTGAAACGCGATTGGCTCTCCGCCTTTCGGGATGATAACCGTAGGAGTTGCTTCATTCGAGAAATAGTGCCCGACAAAGTCATGGCTTTGAGTAGGCGAAGCGATGACAAGGCAATCGAGCCCCTCAGCGACCATCAGCTTGCGAGCCAATTCCAATCTTCTGTCGCGCTCTTTGAGCGACAGTTGCGGATAACGGTTCGTCCAGCTCTCGTCTCGCCAATCCGGACTGTGCCCCTTGTGTAAGGGCGCGGCAAAGCTCGTCGAAGCGGCGATAAGTGATGCACCTGCGCCGGCGGCAAAGAAGGTCCGCCTGTCGAGAGGCGCCATGGTTCGGATATCGCGTACAGTCATACCGATTGCACCTTGCAAGGAATGATGTTGAGTTCTTCACAGCCGCCGACAGTGACGAGCAGGCCACCGCCGATGCTCATCATGCCGCCTTCCGCCGTCAGGCGTGGATTGAGCTGGACATGCATGCCTTCGTGAAGTTCGAAGTCGTCCCGGAGATGGTCGATCTGCGGATTGAGCACCCGGAAATATGGTAGTCCCGCATCCGGTTCGGACGCTCCCAGCCAGCTCGCAATGGCGCCGTTGATCCGTGACAGTGTCATGCCGGGTTTGATGATCTCGCAGGCCCGGTGGTAAGTATCCTCCAACCTGTCGGCAGCTCGTTGGCGTCCAGCGGACAGGCCGCCGATCGCCAAGGTCGCGTGAATGCGGCCTTCCATTCCGCCTGACCAGCATTGGACAGTGGACGTCACGAGTTGGCCGCGTTTCAGGGTTCGCGTCATCAGCCCGCGTTCGCGCCAACGCGAATCGAATGAAACGCCGACGTTACTGATTGTGCGGAAGCCACCAGGAGCAATCGGCGCGCCATAGCCATCGTAGGGACCGAGCCCAACGTCGCCGATCACGATGCCATACCGCCCGATATTGCATCTGATCGAACCGGTAACCTCGGCTTCGGCAACTCCGGGCCTGACGGTTTTGGTAAGCAGTTCGGCAGCGGCTTCACTTGCGGCAGCTGCAGAACGGACATGGTTGAGGGCCTCGGCGCCCTGAATGGAGCGCAGTCGTGCATATTCCTTGTCCAGGGGTTTGAACTGCAGGTTCGGCAATTCGGTCTGCAAGTAGGCCTCGAGGGAGGAACCGGAGAGATTGGCGCTGCCGATGATGGTAGGCCCATTGATCCGATCTCGCAGGCGGGCGCAGAATTCAGGTACGCCGTCGAAACCGAAGGTCCAGTCCTGGACCCAGAATTTCATCCCGGCCGATTCCATGGCGTGCATGACGACAGCGGGGAGAAGTGTCGCGACGTCGGGAGGGGCAAAGGCGAATGGCTCTCCTTCCAGGGGCAAATAGACCATCGCGCCCATCCAGTCGCCAGTCGCACCGGTGAGATAATCGCCGCCTTGCATGTCATCCGGCGTCGAAACCGCCAGAAAACCGCTGACACCCGCGCGACGCATCAATTCGCGAACGGCCGCATGCCTTTCGGCTCCGGTAGTAGCCGTGAGTGGCCTCGCCCCCCGTAGGCCGTTTGCACCGATAGCCGGGCTCTCGAATCCCGCGACTGGGTGGAAATGGGAAACCGGACGCCTCATCCGGGGGGACACTGCTGTTGTGCGATCTTTTTCTTGCACCATTTTGGTTCCTTGAACATGCGCCTACGAAAATCGGGCGCGGAAATTGTTTTCCCGCGCCCGCCGTTCGTCAGAATCTGGCGTTCATCATGACGCCGTAGGTGCGGGGTGGACCAACCTGGACCTGCGATCCGCCCGAGTTCGTGTAGCTGTTCCACACGGCTTGGTTGGTGATGTTACGCAGATAACCGGTGACAGACAGTCCGTTGTCGACGAAGTCGTAAGTCAACGACATGTCAGCCTTGGCATAGGCTCGTTGCCGCGATTCCGGAATATGTATGAAGTCCAACCACTGCCCGGTCGAGCCATAAGCAGCCACGGTTGCAGTCAATTTATTTCCATCCGGGAAGTAAAAGCTGTGGTTATAGGCAATGCGCCCCGACCACGCCGGCGAACGGGTCATGACCTGGCCAGAATAGTCGACGGGGGGGCGCCCGTTGGGAGGCGGATAATCACTGCCGGGGACGACGAAATCCTTGTAGCGGGCATGAAGATAGCTGACGCTTGCATCGAGCCGCGCGTCATTCAGGACCTGCCAGTTGCCGTCGATTTCGACACCGTAAACTTCGGCACGGCCGACATTGTTGATGCGGTTACCGAAGGCGGGAAAAGGATTGACGTAATCGAGATAGCCGATCTGCAGATCCTTGTAGTCATAATAGAATGCTTCGGCATTCAGGCGTACCTTTCCGCCTGCGAAGGTATTCTTCGATCCGATTGCGTAGGCGGTCAGTTCCTCCGGACGGAAAGTGTTCGGCGGCGCACCGCCAAAGAAGCCGCCGGCCCGAAACCCGGTGGACGCACTGGCATAGAGAAGCGAATTCTCGCTCGCATGCGCTTCAAGAGCAATGCGCCAGTTGGTCGAGTTCCACGACCCTTCATTGAGGAAAGGATCACCGTACGTATCGAAGCCCGTCTGGCTCTTCTTGTCCTTGCTGAAACGCAGCCCGCCGGTGAGGCGGAGGGAATCGATCAACTTCAGAGTGGCCTGCCCGAACACGGCCTTGGAATTCGCGGCCTGGTCCGGATTGGATGCGAAACTTTGGAAAGGGCCGGACTGGATCTGCTGTGCGAACTGACCGTCCTGATCAAGCGCGTACAGGCCGAGCAGCCACTGGAGCGTGCTCGCGTCCGACCCGCCTCCGACGCGAAGCTCATGCGTCCAAACGCGGTCTGCACTCTGTTCGGCCAGTGTGAAACCGGCTTTCAGAACAATGTCGTTCCTGATTTTCCGCCGGGCACCAATATAGGTCACAGTGACATCGCCGAGGGTCCAGTTGACCTCGGTCTGCAAGCCGGATTGCTTAGTATCCCGCTTGGCACCGGTTTGATCGAATGGCGTGTACCAGTCTCCACCGGCTGACGGCAGGGGCATAAGTCCCCCGCCATCGCCGCCGAGGTCGAGATAATCTCCGGACAGCAAAACGGACAGGTTTTCAGTGGGCTCCAGCAAGACGTGCATGCGCGCAGCGGTGGAATCGACAGCGTTCGCGCCATTGGACATATAGCCATCGCGGCGATCGCTCTGGAAGGATGCGCGCACTGCGATCTGGTCGCTTACAGGCGCGTTGAGCATCCCCGAGAATCGCAGCTTGTCGAGATTGCCGAACTCGACTTCCGCTGACCCCGCATATTCGAACTTCGGCTTCGCAGTGAATATATTCAGTGCACCGGCGGTCGAATTTCGTCCGTACAGCGTACCCTGCGGTCCACGAAGCACCTCAATACGTTCAATGTCGAAGAATGCGCCATTGATTGAGTTCGCTCGCGCCATGTAGACGCCGTCGACATTGACTGACACCGCCTGGTCAGTTTGAACAGGCGATGCGTTGATGCCGATGCCGCGGATAGTCACCAAGGTATTGGTTCCTGGCGTAATCTGGATGTTGGGAACAACAGAGCCCAATTCTCGAATGTCGTAAATGCCATTACGAGTGAGATCATCGCCGCCAATGACGGATACGGACAGGGGAGTGTCCTGGAGGTTCTCATTTCGCTTCTGGGCAGTGACAACGATCTCACCGAGACCGTTTGAACCGCTCGTGGCGGCTGCGGCGCTCGCCGTGTAGTGAGTTGCTTGCGCAGGCGCCTGAGAGTTGCTGTGGTCCGCACCCAATGACGCACTGGGCGAACGCAGAATGACCACGCCATGTTTGGTTCGCTCGACCTTGATGCGGCTACCCTTGAGCAATTGTGCCAGGGCATCGTCCGGATGGAAACTCCCGTTGACTGCGCCTCCACGCAGGTTGGCCACAATGCTCTCGGTGTACAGGATCTTCTGGCCTGACTGTTGGCTGTAGGCGCGTAATGCCTTGCTCATGGATCCGGCCGGGATTTGAAATCGGATCTGTTGTTCGCCTGCGTAAACTGCAGCTGGACAGGCCAGCGCGGCGGCCAGCGCCGCTTGCGTCACTAAGGAACGCGAGTATTTTAGGATGCTCAATTTCTTGCCTTTCCTGTACGGATCAGGAAGGCCCCCGCCTTCCTACCAATAAGAACGTGCAAGAGAGCAGCAGCCACATCAGTTTTTTTGGCGAGGACTTAATTCTATACGCTGCGGGGTGGTTTTGACTTCAACGTCCGGGTACATTGTCGCAACTGCATCGGCAAACGGGAGCGCATCCTGATTGTCGAAAGCACCGGAAATCCGTCTCTCGGCGATCGACGGTGCGACGGATATGGGGCGCGAGGCGTGGCGATTGAATATCGACGCAGCTTCGGCAAGCGATGCATCGTCGAATTCGATCTGCGTGCCGTTCCACGCAGCGGCATCCTTCTCGTCGAATTTCCTGAGGTGAGGGGCCTCCCCATTCCTTTTCTGAAGTTGCTCACCGGGCTCCAACCTGGCAATCGCCTGAGGCATGCGCGCTTCCTTTGCGTCGCGCCCGGTAAGTTCCGAAACCAGGACACTTCCATGGATCAGGCTGACCTGCACATAGGCCTGCTGGGCCGTGATGTGAAAGTCTGTACCGAGTGCCTTTACGTCCAACTCTCCCGCGCGCACGTGAAAAGGCCGCTTCCGATCTTTGGCCACCTGAAAGCGGGCCGTTCCGTGTAACAGGACGACATCCCGCTCAAGGCTTGAGAAGCGGAGCTCCAGCGATGTTTCACCATCCATGATGATGGTGCTTCCATCTTCGAGATGTATTGTCTTTCGTTGCCCGGTTTCCGCAGCGACGGTACGAGGTGCAATCGCCTGTGAAGACGAATACTCTGCAGGGTGAAAGAACAGGACGGAGACGCCTGCAGCGACTGCGCCCGAAAGCGCTATACCGGACATGGCGGCTTTCCATCGTGAGTGCAGAGGCAGTCGTGTTGGCCGCGCCTGAAGTGCCTCAAGACGCCATTGATTGATCTGGGGCGCAAACGAAGCGGCATCAAATTGCGCAAGTCCCATGCGAAGCGCGTCGGCGACTTCTTCTCGCGCCGGATCTTGCCCTACCCATGCACGAAAGGCCGGCATGGCGTTTTCATCTTCCAGAGCAGCCAGATAGAGCCGGGCGGCTTCCTGCCAATCGGAAGCGGTGATGACGGATTCGGTCATCGCTTCGCTTTAACTGTCTTCGCGAGTTGAACAACCGCGCGGGCCACGTGTTTTTCCACTGCACTTGTACTGATGTTGAAATGATTGGCTATTTGTCTCTGGGTCCACCCTTCAAGCCGATAAAGAAGGAAGATCTGACGAGTGCGTTCGGACATGCTGTCCAGCGATTTCACCACTCTTGCGATGGCCTCCCTGCCCAGCATCACCCGTTCTGCATTGAGTTCGTCTACCGTGCCGAACAAGGCCGCCTGAAAATCCTCACGCGAGGACTGCCCGTGGCGATGCCTGGTGGCCGTGCGACGAATACGATCACGAAGCAGATTCTTGGCGATCGTGAAAATGTATGCGTCGCTTGCGGCGGAAGCAAAGCGCGTGCTGCCGCACAACCTCGCGATGGTTTCCTGTGCGAAATCCTCAGCCTCTCCATGCGGCGCACGATCGTGGAAATAGGCTATGAGCTTGCTTCTCATCGCTTCCAGTCTCGCGGTCGCACCGCCCTTCGCCGCGCCACGCGAAATGGTTTGCTCCTCGCCGCCATTGTCCAGTCGCAGTACGGCAAGGGCGGACGCTCCGGCGCGTTCGTTCACCGTGTTTCCTCCTGCCTTCGGTGATGCCTCGAGTTGCTCCAGGGTTCAGGCATGCGCAGAGTCGGGTTCGCGGACATCGGTCGGAAGATAGAGTTCCTCGAGCGAGGTATCTTTCATGAGGTCCGAGGATGCACCGGTCAGAGCCACTCTGCCTTGCCCCAGGACGTATGTTCGCGATGACATCGCCAATGCTCGGTCCGCCATCTGGTCGACGATCACCATCGAAAGTCCATCGCCCTTGAGCGTCTCAAGTTGATCGAACATGTCGGATGTCGCTTGGGGGGATAATCCCATTGACGGCTCATCGAGCAGAAGTATGCGTGGTTGGGCCATGAGTGCGCGACCGATGGCCAACATCTGCTGTTCGCCTCCGGAAAGCAGGCCTGCCCTGCGGTCGAGCATGGTCAGCAGCCGCGGGAAGCGCTTCAGTATCGTGCTTATTCGCGCATCCATGCCGCGAGGAGACGTGAATGCGCCAAGCCTGAGGTTGTCCCTGACGGTCAATTCGGGAAAGACTTGTCGCCCTTCGGGCACCAGCGCCAGGCCGGAGCGAACCCGTTCAAGGGTGGATGTATCATTGACGTTGCGTTCGAACAGCCGGAGCTGGCCCTTGCGAGGCGGCATGAGGCCGGACAGGACACGCATCAAGGTCGACTTGCCGGCGCCATTGGCCCCCAGCAGCGCAATGGCTTCGCCTTCTCTTACTTCAAAGTCGATACCATGCAGAACTTCGATCGATCCATAGCCAGCATGAAGAGCATAGGCCGCCAGAACCGGCCTTGCGGCTACGACAGGTGCGGCCGCCCTGCGAGCGCCGCCGCGTTCGCCAAGATAGGCCGTACGCACGACCGGATCTTCAAGCACTTGAGTGGGAGCGCCGCTGGCGATTATTTCGCCCGCGCAAAGGGCGACGACTTGATCCGAAGCAGCGGTCACAAGCCCCATGTCATGCTCGATCAGGCCAATTCCGATGCCGCATTGCGCGACATTTCGCAAAAGGTCGGTCAACGTGCGCTTTTCGGCCTGGGAGAGACCGGCGGCTGGCTCGTCCAGTAGAAGGACATCCGGGTCGAGGGCAATTGCCCGCGCTATTTCGACAAATCGCCTGTCAACGTGCGCAAGATTACCCGTGGTGGCGTCGGCATCGCCTTCGAAGCCGCAGGCCCACAGCAATTGTCGAGCTTTTTCCTGCATGTCCGCATCACTCTTGCCCTGGAATGCGAGGAGCGAGCCGAGTTTACCCTTGCGCAATGCGAGAAAGACATTCTGGCGCGCGCTCAAGCTGTCGAACAGGGCGGAGGTCTGGTATGTGCGCGCAATTCCGCGCACCGCAGTTACCCAGGCCTTCCCAGCGGGCAGGAGCGTATCGCCCAGTCGTTTCTGACCGGCATCGGCTTTGTAAAAACCGCTGAGAATGTTGATGATGGTCGACTTCCCAGCCCCGTTAGGGCCGATGAGTGCCGTGACCGTTCCTGCTGGTATCGTGAGCGAAAGTCCATCCAGCGCCTTCACCCCTCCGAAACTGAGCTCGAGCCCATTGGCCGACAGGTCCTCTCGGTTCCGTTCCTGAACGATGGCGGAGATCGGCTTGCGAACGCGAGGGGACGCATTCGGGCCGGCGCGATTGGGCAATAGTCCTGCGATTCCGCTGGGGGCCAACCATAATACGGTGAGCACGAGCACGCCGTAGGCGACAGCGCGGTAGGCTTCCAGCGACGACAGGAATTCGGGGAGCAGGCCAACCACGATTGCGCCCAATAACGCGCCCGATCTGGCGCCCAGGCCGCCAATCACCACGACAAGTACCAGCAGGACCGAGAAGTTGAGGCCGAACGAATGCGGAATGACGAAGCTGTTGAGCGGAGCGGAGAGTCCTCCTGCCAGGCCGCAGAATCCAGCGGATAGCGTGAATGCGACGACCTTGGCCACGAAAGGATTGATCCCGATCGCGGCGGCCGCGTTCTCGGAGTCGCGCACGGCCTGCATGGCGAGGCCCCAACCGTTCTTGCTCAGAATATGATAGGCAGCGCATGCTAAGGATGCAGCCAGGGTAGCGAGTATCGCCATAGACCGGTCATCGAGCGGCTGCCCGGCCAATGAGATCGGCGCGATCGCCAGAATGCCGTTTTGCCCGCCGGTCAGAGTTTCCGCTTCAACCAGCATCTGTTCGACGACAACGCCAAATGCAATCGTCACCATGGCCAGGTATGGACCTTTGACACTGAAGGCAGGCATGGCAAGCATGGCTCCGACTATGCAGCAGAGTACAACGCCGAGAGGCAGGGCAAGCCAGAAATCCAGAAGATCGTGCGATGTGCAAATAGCGACCAGATAGGCGCCGATTGCATAGAATCCGGCGTGTCCAAAACTGAATTGGCCGCTAAGCCCGATCAATATGTTAAGACCTATCCCTGCGGTTGCAAGCAGAGCTATCTGTCCGATTATGAAAGCATAATATGAGTTCAGTACGAGAGACCCAATAATTCCAATACCAATTAGGATTGATTGGACAACAATGTGCAGGTCGATTTCGGTTTTTTTCATTCTCATGCCTTGCGAACCTGTGCGCGGCCCAGCAGCCCGTTCGGCCGAATGGCCAAAGCGGCGATGATGAACGTGAAAGTGGCGATGGTGGTGAAGCCCGTTCCGAGCGCAAGCCCGATGGCGGCTTCCGCGACTCCGAAAAGCAACGCCCCGACTACAATCCCCCAAGCGCTGCCCAGGCCGCCCAGGATGGCAACGGCAAAGGCTTTCAGGCCCAAAACGACACCCATGCCAGGATCAACGTTCGAGAGCGGAGCGAGCATGATCCCGCCGATCGCTGCCAGCGCCGAGGCCAGGGCGAAGGCAGAGGTGACCATGGTCGGAACCGGGATTCCGACTATTCGCGCTGCATCCTGGTTCTGGGCAGAGGCCAGCATGGCTATGCCAACGAGCGTTTTGCGGCGGAAGCAATCGAGCGCGGCCGCAATAGACAGCATTACCGCAGGAATGATGATGTGAAGAGGATAGATGCCAAGGTCGCTGCCGGCCAGACGCACGGATGAGCCCGTGAACGGCGAGGGCATCGCTCGCGGTTCAGCGCCAAAAATGAACGTCATCCCATTATCGCAGATAAGCCCTAGCGCTACCGTGGCCATGAGCCACGCATCACTTCGGCGCCGGAGAAATGGTCGGACCGCGGCGCGCTCCACAACCACGCCGTACACGGCACAGAGGCTGACAGACAGGATCAGCGAAGCCCATCCAGGGCATCCTGCGTCAATCAGCATCCACATGACCGCCGCACCGAGCATGGCACTGCTGCCCTGTGCGAAATTGACCGCGCCGCAAACCGAAGCGGTAATATGAAATCCTATTGCGACGAGGCCGTATATCGAACCCAGGGCAAGCCCGGTGAATAGCGTTGAGGTGATATCCATGAATCAGGATTCCGTCGTGGAGACCGGCATGATCCGATTTTCGCGGAATTCAGCCCAGATGTAATCGGTTCGACCGAGCGCATCATGCTGGCCATCTGCGAAGGGGTGCCGGTAGAATTTGATGAGCCCGTCGTATTCGGAAATAGATCCGAAGCCACGGCGAATGGCGTCACCGTCGAGCGATCCGGCCGCCTTGATCGCTAATGCGGTCAGATGCATGGCATCGTAGGCATTGGCGACCCCCACGGCCGGCGTCACATCCTCAGGGCCTCGAATATCGGGGTACTTGGCCTTGAGGGCGGCAAATACTCTTGTCTGGGCCGGCGACTGCGACCCAAAGAAGCTGTAGGTCTGAATGAACTTGACAGTGCTGGCCCGCGCACCGGCCAGTTCCTGAAAGCGCCCCCCCGCAGGCCCCCAGTGAGAGACCACTGGAACTTCCCAGCGCATCTGATCGAGCGCCCTCACCACTTGCGCGGAGGGGCCCACAGGCGCCACCAGCAGCAGGCTGTCTGCCTTTGCAGAGCGCAGGCGTCCCAGTTGCCTCGACAGGTCGACGTCGGACATCTCCAGATGTTCAACACCGGCCATGGGCATCGCCCTGCTGGCCAACGCCGCCTTCAATCCCTTTTCATTGGATTGGCCCCACGGGTTGTTGATCAGGATGAGTCCCGGCCGCCTGGCTCCGTATTTTGCGACTGCGAAGTCGACCATGGCCTGATCCACTTCTTCGTCGACCGCAGAAACGCGAAAGACGAAATTGGGCTTCAACCCGTTGCGTGTAATCGCCGTTCCTGCAGCCCACGGTATGATAAAGGGCTTCTTAGCGGCCGAGACGATCGGAATAATCGCCCTTGCCACCGGAGTATCCAGACCGCCGAAAAGTGCGGCGACGTTCTCTTTGTAGATCAGTTCGCGGGCAGCGATGACACCTCTGCCTACATCGCTCTGATCATCCCTGCTCACCAAGGACAGCTTGCAGCCCAGCAACCCGCCGCGTGAATTAATTTCATCGATAGCCAGCAACAGGCCGCGACTCAGAGCCTCTCCCGATTTTGCGGAGTGGCCGGAAAGAGCCGTGACAAGTCCGATCTTAATCTCTTGGGAACGCTCGCATCCAGTCAATCCGGCCCCCAGCGATGCAAGGACGATCGCCAATGCAGATCGCCTGCTCAGCTGCTCATTCATAACCCGGCCACCCGTACTACCCCTTGTGATCGGCATCCATGATGCACAATATGCCCAGAAAACGTCAATGATTTATTTGTTAAATCGTCAACGATTTTGGAAAATTATGTTGCCGATCATCCGAGCGCGATGCATAGCGGCAAAACTATCGCTATGCATCGCGGTGCTGCGTGGAAGGGTGAAGGCCAATGGTTCAGCGAGGCAGTAAGCCGATGTCGAATGACAAAACTCTCGCGGAAGATGCGGAGGTCGATGATTTGGCTTCATCCGCAAGCGTAGCACATGAAGCCGAGCCCGGGTCTGAGCAGCACATCTATCAGTCCATATTCGATAGCGTGCTGAATCAAAGGCTGGTGGCCGGCACCAAGCTGCCTGAGCCAAGTTTATGCACTTTGTTCGGTGCAAGCCGCGGCGTTATCCGCAAGGTGCTTCAGCGGCTCGAGAATGATCGCATCGTCATGCTGCGGCCCAACAAGAGCGCGATTGTTGCCGTTCCGACTCCGGAAGAGACTCGCATAATCTTCGAGGCGCGTCGTGCGCTGGAGGTTTCCATCGTCGAATTGGCGACAATGCGCCATTCGGCCAAGGACATGAACGACTTGCGAAAGATGCTGGCCCACGAAGGCGAGATGGCTGGAACTTCGAATCAGCGGACTTGGGTGGCTTGCGCGCGCGAATTTCATCTGAAAATCGCCGCCATCGCGGGGAATCCGATACTCACTGACTACCTGGCGGCATTGATGACGCGATGTTCGCTGATTGTGTCCGTGTACCAGCCCATAGGCAATGCGGTATGCGAGCACCAGGAGCATGCTCGGATCATCGACTACATGGAGAAGCGAGATGTCGCCTCTGCTCGTGCGGAGATGGGGAAGCATTTGCGCAAACTTGAAGACAATATTTCACTGGATCAAAGGTCTTCTCCTCACACGCTCGCTGAAATGTTGAACTTGTGTTGAATCACCGATTCTATAAAATCGTTCATTGAGAGACTTATAGATATTAACTTATTCGTTATTATGTTGTAATCTTTAATTAACTAAATCAATTATTTTCTTTTTCGTTTTCCGACTCCTCTAAGAATAGAGGAGTCGTATAATTGCAGCCTATCCAAACAGGATGTGTGCGCCTGCAATTCGGACAATGTCATTTGATCGGTTGGGGCGCTTGCTCGCCCGGCCGGTCTGCACTCAATATTGGAAAAAAGATGACTGACAAACTGGAGCTGGCGCCGGACCATTCGCGCGCCTTGCGGATTGGCCCGGCGCACGTGGCGCGTGGCAGCGGCTCGGGTGCGCTTGCCGGTTCCCAAACGGTGATCAAGGATCTGTTCCGTGTAGCAGGACATCGCATCGGAGCCGGCAATCCTGTCTGGCTGGAGCAGGCGCCGGTGCAAACCGCCAACGCCTGGGCCGTCCAGCAATGGCTGGATGCGGGCGCCGATGTCATCGGTATCGCCCACACCGATGAACTTGCCTTGAGCCTGTCAGGTACCAATGTCCATTACGGCACTCCGCTCAATACAAAGGCGCCCGATCGTATTCCCGGCGGGTCTTCCAGCGGATCTGCCGCGGCGGTCGCCGCAGGGCTGGTTCCTTATGCCATGGCAACCGATACCGGCGGATCGACCCGCGTCCCGGCCTCCTATTGCGGCATATTCGGCATCAGGACGACGCATGGCCGGGTTCCTGTAGACGGCCTCGTGCCGCTGGCACCGCGCTTCGACACGGTAGGCGTACTGGCATCGAGCGGAGCATGGCTTGCCAGGGCGACCGGGCCGCTCCTGCCGGACTATGCCGCAAAGCCGGCCGCGCGCTGTCTGGTGGTCGCCACGGACGTCCTCGCGCTTGCCGATCGCGACGCGGCCGATGCCGTTGACGATGCGGTCAAGGCAGTCGCGAAGCATCTCGACATCGAGACCGTTCGCACTTCCTTTGCGGACGGGCGCCTCCAGGAATGGAAAGACGCGTTCCTGGCCCGCCAGCCGGTCGAAGTCTGGAAAACCCACGGTGAGTGGATCGAGGGTAACAAGCCGAAGTTCGGCCCGGGCATTGGCCTGCGCTTCGAGATGGCATCGAAGGCTGATCCCGCTCGTGCAAATCTGGCGGACATGGCGGCCGAACAGATTCTCGCTGCCTTAGAGAAACATGTTCCCCCCGGAGGCGTTCTCGCTTTCGCGACTGCATCGGGGGCTGCGCCGAAGCTCGAATTGCCGGCGGCGGAAAAGCAGAGCCTGCGGGACAGGACGATCGCGATGACGTGTATCGCCGGCCTGGCCGGGGTACCCGCCGTGTCCGTTCCTGCGGCAAGTGTCGCGGGCTTGCCGCTCGGGTTATGTCTGCTTGCCCGTCGGGGCGAAGACGAGATGCTTCTGGCCACTGCCGCCGCGCTGGAAGGCATTGAGCTGATGAGGTGATGGACTCGCTCGCAGACTGCCCTTCAGAGGGGGAGGGCAGTCGCTTGGCGTCTGAGGCTGCGTTCGGCCCGTTTTGCCTGTTACTGATCCGCCGCCCGGGAAGCGAAGCGTGAGGCGATGATGCTGGTGATGACCAACTGGCAGAAATGGTAGAGGATGATGGGGGCGATAAGGATGCCGAAGGCCGATTGGCCCGCGAACATGATCGCACCCATGGGCGCACCGGTGGCGAGCGACTTCTTCGACGCGCAGAAAGTGCAGGCGATCCTGTCTTCCAGGGAAAAGCCCATGGCGTTGCAGATCGCGGTCGTGAGCGCATAGACGATCGCGAAGAGAGTGATGACACCGATGACGATCTTCGCCACGAGGTCGGCATTATGGGCGCTCCACACGCCCTTCGCGATGGAATCGCAGAAGCTGTTGTAGACGATGGCGGTAATCACCCCGCGATCGGCAAGCTGGATGACCTTCCGGTTGCGCATGGCCCATCCCGCCAGCCAGCGCTGGGCGAAGGAGCCCAGAAGGATAGGTACTACGACAAGCCCAACCACCTTGATCAGGACATTCCCAAGGTTCAGCGGCATGCTCGACTGGGACAGGTACCAGGCCATCAGTGCGGGCGTGAGCAAGACGCCGATCAGGCTGGACAGGGTGGCGTTGAAGATCGCGGCAGGGACGTTGCCCCGGGCCAGCGAAACCATGGCGACCGAGGACGAAACCGTGCTGGGCAGGGCTGCCACGAAGAAGAACCCGGTCCACGCTTCTTGCGTCAATACCGGCCCAGCCAGAGCATGCAACGCCAGGACGATCAGCGGAAAGAGGATGAAGGTCGTCGTCTGAACGATGAGGTGCAGGCGATAGTGGCTCAGGCCCGCCCGCATTCGCGCTGGGTCGAGGGTGAGGCCATAGAGGAAGAAGACAAGTCCCACGCCGTACTTCGAGATGAGATCGACATGCAGAGGCCCGCCTGACATGCCGAGCGAGGGCAGGGCTATGGCGGCGACGATTGCTACGAGCAGGGCGCCAAGGAAACGGTCGAAGGTGATGCCGAACAGGGTCATGTCTAATCCTATGGCGCGCGGGCAAGCTGTCCCTCGCGATCAGGGAGGGAGGAGGGGCGTGGCCTGAGTGTCTTCGGGAGGGCTGGTCGGAGAGTGGGCGGGGCCCGTGCGGCCCCCTTCACTCAGGTGGGCAGCAACGAGATGTGTGCGCCGACCACGCGCCAGGCGCCGTCGAGTCGGACCCACATCTGGGTCTGACGCCCAAGTGCCCCGTTGCCCCGATAGCGGAACTCGATGGCGCAATGGCCGTGATCGGGGCCGAACACGGCGATAGTGCGGCGAAGATTGTCGCGGGCGGGCGCTCCGCCCGGACGTTGAATGCGAAACTCGCGGATTTCCGAGATGCCGTGCAGGTTCTCGCGTGCCCCGAAGCGGGTCGTGCGAGAATTGTCCCAGAATAGCTGGTCCATCGTATCGAGGTCGTTGTGCTGCAGGGCTGCCTCATAGGCATCGCTCGCTTCGGTCAGGGATGCGAGTGCTTCGGGGTCGTCGATAATCATTCCTTCGATCCTTGTGCCAGAATCCGCTCGACGTAAGGGCCAAGGATCTGGTCGAGATCCTGCCCCTTCAAAGGCGGTCGTCCTTCCAGGGCCCGGTTCAGGACCTCGCCAAGATGCGCGTCCGAAAGGTGGATCGCGCGCTCGGCATCGCCCTGTTCCAGTGCATCGATGATCGCACCGTGTTCACTGACCGCGCAGTCTGCCGAATGAGTCGGATCGTGATGGGCGAGAAGTAGCCCGCAGCGACACGCGAGCTGCGCGATATAGCCGGACAGCAGCGGACTGCTTGCCAGCTCAGCGAGAAGAATGTGAAATTCCGTGGCGAGGCGGATCGACTTCCTGCGATCATCGAGCTGCGCTGCCGCCGCTTCTTCCTCGACGTGACGGCGCAGTTGCCTGATAGCATCCGTGTCGGCGCTGCGGGCAATTCGCTGGACTGCGATGCGCTCAAGGGCCGTGCGCACTTCAAACAGGTCTCCCGCTTCGTCCCATTCGGGCAGCGCCACGTAAGCGCCTCTGTTGGGCTCGAGAGTCACGAGGCCTTCTGCGGCGAGCTGGCCGAGTGCGAGACGCACAAGCGTTCGGCTGGCGCCGAATTGCTGGCCGATGCGATCTTCGGACAATTTGGTTCTGGGTTCCAGCGCCTGTTCGATGATCGCCTCGCGCAGTGCGCGATAAATGGCTTCCGATCGATCCGCCTTTATCTGTCGGTCCTTTTCCATCAGTTGCTTTCGGCTTCAGATGAACGCGATTCATGATCGGTGCGATCTTCGGGATGATGAAGCTGCACCTGCGCTCGGGTGAAGCTGCGACGGCCATTACGAAAGCCGAGCAGCGGGGGCGCGATTTCCCGTATGGCCTGTTCGGGCGAAGCCGCATCCAGCGCCACGAAAGTCGCAGGCCGGCCCACTGCGATACCATATTCGGCGTTGATGCACCGGGCGGCCATGGCGGAGATCATGTCAAAGCTCCTGTCCATGGCCGCCTTGCTGTCGAGCTGGGCTACGTTGGCGTGAAAATTCGCAAGCCGCAGTAGCGAGGAATCGCCAAAGGGCGTGAAAGGGTTGAGGACATTGTTGGTCGAGATCGCGCATGAGATGCCGGCATCGACCATCGCATGGACCGGTGCAAGTGCGCGGGGAGCATGCACGCCCAGCTCCTTGCCGAGCAGGTAGATGTCGGTTGCAGGCAAAGTGCTGACCGCGATTCCTGCATCCGCGAGGCGATGCAGGAACGGGATGCGATTGAGAGGCGAAACCATTGCCAGCTTCGTGAGATGACCTATCGCCACCCGGCCGCCGCGCTTGTGCTGGGCGGTCAGGCGACACAGGTCGCCGATCTGGGATCCTTCTGGATCGAGGTCGAAATCGAGATGCAGGTCGAGATCGACATCGTATGCACTGGCCAAAGTGAAAAGGCGTTGCAGCTGTTCGCGAGGGGCCGCGTCCATGTATGGGGCGCCGCCCAGCAGATCCGCGCCGTTTTCAAGCGCCTCCACCAGGAGTGCTTCGCAGCCGGGATCGTTGGTCAGCCCTTCTTGCGGGAAGGCGCAGATCTGGAGTTCGATAGCCCAGGCATAGTCGCGGCGCAGGGCGATCATCGCTTCCAACCCCCGCAGACCGACTCGCGGATCGACTTCGACGTGGGTTCGAATATGGGTGGTGCCATGGCCGATGCACGCTTCAAGCGTTGCCGCGGCACGGCGGTAGATGTCTTCCACCGTGAAGTGCCGCTTGGCTTCGGCCACGGCTTCCACCGCATGAGCCAGGCTGGGATGGCCGCAACCGCAACGGTCGATCAGGCGGGACTTGTCGAGATGAAGGTGTGTTTCGACAAGGCCGCCGCACACGAGGCGCCCGCCCAGATCGATCTCGTCCGGAGCCGCAGGAAGCGAAGGTTCGATAGCTGCAAAGCAGCCATCCTTGATCCCGATTGCTACGCAGCTTCCGTCAACAAGGATGGCGCCGCGAACGACCAGATCGAATGGACCGGAAGAAGGATGCGTCATGGCGCGCCTTCTATGGCGCATTCGAAATGACTACAAGATTGCATGCAATTAAATTTATATATTGCACGCAATGCCCTTGACCGGGACGTTTGGTGTGGGCACTTCGCGATGAAATCGCAGCTCCGTCTCGGGATCGGATCATGGACAACTGGTTAATCAACGGCCGCTTAGCGGACGGCTCACCCCTCGCGATCGGTATCGCTGACGGTCGCATAGATCATTTGTGCGCAGCCGCGCCCGATGTCGTGGAAGGGGAGGTGCACGATCTGGAAGGGCGTCTGGTCGTACCGCCTTTCATCGACGGACACATTCACCTCGACAAGAGCTTCCTGCCCGGCGGCTGGCAGCCGCATCGAGCCTGCACTGGCGCGTTCGACGTTCGTGAGCGGGTTGCCTTCGAGAAGGCGGCGCTTGCCAATGCCCGTCCGGTGCGGGAACGCGCCATGGCGCTCGCCGAACTGGCTCTCGGAAATGGCACGCTTCACCTGCGGTCCCATGCCGACGTCGACATGAAGGCGGGGCTTTCCAATGTGGAGGCGTTGCTGGACCTGCGCGAAGCAATGGCCGATGCGATCACGGTCCAGATCGTGGCATTCCCGCAGAGCGGCATCCTTTCCGATCCCGGAACGGCGGACCTGCTGTCGGCCGCCGTCGATGCTGGTGCGGACCTCGTCGGCGGTATCGATCCGGTCGGCTTCGACGGTGCGCAGGACGATCATCTGGATATCGTCTTCGGGATTGCTGACCGCAAGGGCGTGCCGATCGACATCCACCTGCACGATTTCGGCATGGTCGGCATCGCGCAGCTTGAAGATATTGCGCAGCGTACCCAGGCGCTTGGTATGGGCGGCCGCGTGACGGTCAGCCACGCATATGCACTGGGCGACGTGCCGCTCGATGTGGCCCGCCGGACCGGAGCGCTGCTGGCGCGCGCCGGGGTTGCGATAATGACGAACGGACCGGGACCGCAGCCATGCCCGCCGGTTGCGGCGCTGGCGCAGGAAGGCGTCCTGCTGTTTTCCGGAAGCGATAACGTGCGCGACGCCTGGTGGCCTTACGGTGACGCCGACATGCTGGAGCGGGCGATGATGGTCGGCTATCGCGCCGGGCTCTACACCGACAAGGAGCTCGAGCTCGCCTTTGCCATGGTGACGGGCAATGCCGCCCGCGCGCTTGGCCTGCGCGACTATGGACTGGCCGAAGGAATGCCAGCCGATTTCGTCGTCCTTAACGCGCAAAGCGTTGCGGAGGCCGTAGTCGCTCGCCCCAAACGAAGAGAAGTTTGGCGAGGGGGGCGCCGCATCGCCGTTGAAGAAAAGAAAATCGATGCAGAATAGCGCCTGGAGCCGGCATGGCATGATGAGCGCACCGCATGGAGCGGCGGCGCAGGCCGGGCGCGATATCCTGCGTGCAGGGGGCAGCGCCATCGAGGCAATGGTGGCGGCTGCAGCGACGATCGCGGTTGTCTATCCCCACATGAATGCCCTTGGCGGGGATGGCTTCTGGCTCATTCATCGCCCCGGAGAAGTCCCCGTCGCCATCAGCGGGTGCGGCCGCTCGGCGATGCTCGCCACCGATTCATTCTACGAAGGCACCTCCATTCCCGCGCGCGGCGGACCGGCTGCACTGACGGTGGCAGGCACGATTTCCGGTTGGGCCGAAGCTCTTTCCCTCATGCCCAAGCCGGGCCTGCCGCTCCGCGACCTTCTCGCCGCGGCCATAGCCCATGCGCGCGAGGGGATCATCGTAACGCGCAGCCAACATGAACTGACCACGGCGAAGGTCGCTGAACTGCAACCCCAGCCCGGCTTTGCCAGGACATTCATGCCCGGCGGAAAGGCTCCGGGCCATGGTGAGGTGCTCAGGCAACCCGAACTGGCGGCAACGCTGGAACGGCTCGCGCAAGCGGGACTCAATGACTTCTACCGCGGGGACATCGCGCGCAGTCTGGCCAAGGGCCTCGAGGGCACCGGGTCACCCTTGCGCCTTGCCGACCTGGAAAGCCAACGCGCGCAGCGGGTCACGCCCCTGTCGGTCCGCTGCGGCAAGGCGACCCTGTTCAATCATCCACCGCCGACGCAAGGCGTTGCCTCGCTCATGATCCTCGCCCTGATGGACCGGCTTGCCCTGGGTGAGCGGGATAGCTTCGCCCATGTCCATGCCGCAGTCGAGGCGACCAAGCGTGCGTTTCTGTTGCGTGACGCCCACGTCGGCGATCCTGCCTTCATGGCGCTCGATCCGCGCCAGTGGCTCGAGCCTTCCTTCCTTGCCAAAGAGGCGGGCCGGATCGACCCGGCGCGCGCCCTGCCTTGGCCGGTGGAGGCATCGACAGGCGATACCATCTGGATGGGGGCTGCGGACCGCGATGGAACGGTCGTCAGCTTTATTCAGAGTATATTCTGGGAGTTCGGATCGGGTGTCGTCGTGGATGGCACCGGCGTGCTCTGGCAGAACCGGGGCAGCAGCTTCACCCTGACCGATGGGCCGAATCGCCTCTCTCCGGGACGCTTGCCATTTCACACGCTCAATCCCGCCCTCGCTCTGTTCGATGATGGCCGGGTGATGTCTTACGGAACGATGGGCGGGGACGGCCAGCCGCAGACGCAGGCTGCCATCTTTTCCCGCTATGCCTTTTACGGCCAGGGGCTTCAGGAGGCCATATCGGCGCCGCGCTGGCTTCTCGGAAAAACCTGGGGCGAGGAATCGGCAACGCTCAAGCTGGAAAGCCGTTTTCCGGCGGCCCTGTTCGACAGTCTCGCTCAGGCGGGGCACGTCGTCGAGTGTTTGCCGGCCTATTCGGATACAATGGGTCATGCAGGAGCAGTCATCGTCCATGGCGATGGACGCTTCGAAGGTGCATCCGATCCACGCGCGGATGGCTGCGCCGTACCGGCCTGAACCGATCTTAGGCCTGGCACGCCGTGTTCACAGCGGGTGGAACGCCACTAACCTGCACCGGAACTCACCCCGTCCGGCATGGCCGATAAAGCAAATGGCGACGCGAGCCTGTGCCCGCGCCGCCATCGCTGGAGTATCCCTGTAGCGGTTTACTTGAAGCGCACGCCGATACCGCCCATCACGCGGTGGCGGGCCGAGTGGCCGTGGTAGTCCGAGAAGACGTACTGGACGTTGGCGTAGATCGGGGTCGAGCCCTTGACGACGTCATACTCGACGCCGCCACCGACCTGGTAGCCGTCTGCGCGGTAGTGATCATAGACGAGCTGGTTGCCGTCGGCATCGTCGATGCGGCGGCGCTGTTCGCCGTTGACGTAACCGGCCTTGCCGAAGATCAGCAGGTCAGGCGTGGCCAGATAGCCGGCGCGCACTGCGGCGCCCCATTCCTCGAAAGCCTTGTGGCAGATGCTGTTGGTGTCGGGCAGGTCGGTGCAGTTCTCGGCCCAGTTATTGGCGCGCCAGTAGCTGCCCTCGGCACCGATCACGAAACGCTCGCCCATGGTGCCGTCGAAGCCGACCGTGGCGCCGTAGCCGAAATTGGTGTCATGGTTGCCTTCGGACTGGAACCGGTCGCCACCGACGTTGCCCTCAACGCGAATGCCGCGGAAGGTTGTGCCGCCGCCGGTTGCTGCCGAGTCCGCGTCGCCCGACTGCGCAAGGGCTGGCTGGGCCAGGACCATCACGGCAGCAGCAGCGAGCGTGGAAGTGAATGTCTTGATCATGTAGTTTTCCCTGATGTCATTTCTGTCATAAACACCGGGCAAAACAGGCAAGCGCATTGAAAGTTCCCGATAAACTGATGAGATTCTCGAGATTTATGCTTAACTGAAATTAACCGGCATCGCGAAACCCGCCTCGATCCGACAGATTGCGGAGATCGAATGAACCTCATCGAACATGCCTTCTGGGCCCTGGCGATCCAGACCGTGGTTGGCCTTTTTACGCGCAACTGGTGGGCCGGCGCGGCTCTCGCCTGCGGCTATTTCCTCGGCCGCGAAATGGCCCAGGCCGAGTATCGCTGGATCGAGCAGTTCGGCCACGGCCTGCGCGCCAACATGCCCTGGTGGGGCGCCTTCGATGGCCGCGTCTGGCCCAAGGCAGACCAGTTCGCCGACTGGATCGGGCCGATCCTCTCGACCTGTTCGCTGGCGTTGGTGATGGGGCGAAGGCGGAAGAGCGACTGATGCCTAGACGGTGGGTCCCATGGCTTTGAACTTGGCCACCATGTCCCGGATCGTGAGAGTGGAATCGACGGTTCTGTAGACCCGCATCGGCCTTCCGCCCGGGTTCTCCTCATAGTGACCGTCTACAGCGAGGCGCGGGGTGGGCTTGAGGATATAACGGCTCGATGCCGGATCGGGCTGGATAGGGGTCATCAACGCGGTCAGCGTCACCAGCGGGCTGTCACCCAGCACATATACCTCGCTGGAAGGGGGCGTGGGGAAGCCCGGAATCTTCGCCAGCGCATCCGCCATGTTATCGAGCTCCCGCTTGAGATGGCCGACCAGTGGGCTGACAGCGGCCAGTTCGTTCAGCTCTGCGAGAGAGAACAGCACCTGGCGATAGACGTCGCGGGGCACTTGCCAGATCTCGATGTCGGATTCGTTGAAGACGATCCGGGCGGCCAAGGTGTCCACGGAGAAATTGAATTCCGCTTCGTCGGGTCCGGGGGGCGGATAGGCGAACCCGGGATGTTCGCGCCCGCCGATCCAGACGAGTTTGAGGCGCCGGCCGATCTTCGGTTCGGCGAGCCAGGCAAGGGCGAGTTCGGTCAGGCTGGCCCCTGCAGCGTAGAACAACGGTTCGTCAGCGTCCTCGCGCATCGCCTCACGCACTATGGCAGCGCTCGCCGGGCTGGGCTTCCAGTCGGAGCGCGATGCAATTGGCAGCTCTGCCCCGGCGAGGATCGGCGGCCGCTGCGCAAGGTTCATCACCTCCATCAGTTCCTGCGCCTTGGCCGCACCGGCTGTGGCTGAAGCCGGGCCGCCAAATTTCACGGGCAAGTGCGAGGAGACGACCAGCGGGATCGTGGCCGAAGGACTGAGCAAATGATGCGCCAGCTGAAACAGGCCGTCCGGATCGCCGGCAAAGTCGTTGTCGATGATGACACGGGCAATGGCACGCTTTCCGGCAGCAGTTGCAAGCCCGCCGCTTGCCACCGCGGCCAAGAACGCGCCGGTCGATCCGATGAAGACCCTGCGGTTCAGGTGCATTGCCATGGTTTTCCTTTTCCCTGCTTTCAGTGACGGTGAGAATAGACGTCAGGAATTTGCAGGGGAAATAAGGAAATTACCGTTTCCCATAGCTTTGGCCTATGTCGGAAACGAACATCAAGCCATGTCGAGACCCTTGTCCTGCGCTCATGCCCCCGCATCAGTCGGGCGGCGATGACCGGCGGGTTTCCAGGGCTGGCCGATGCGGGCTTCGAAGCGGTCCCGGAAGGACCATAACCAGCCAATGCGCCGTTCCGCGATGCCGGGCAGGCTGAGCAGGTCGCCGCCGAGCCAGGGCAGGAAGGGATTGCGGCGGGCGTAGGACCAGATCTCCACGCGTTCGCCGCTGCTTTCCGCTTTCCCGCGGGCGTGGAAGCCGCCGGTATCGGCCACTACCAGCGTATTGGCGGGCAGGGCGAGCGGTTCGGCCTGACCCAGGCCCATGTCTTCGAGGTCCTGCGGCGTCACACGCGGCGAGCCGCGCGCCGAAAGTCGGTCGATCGACTTGGCGTCGCGCAGGCTGCGCCGCTTTTCCCAGGCAAGCCGGGCTTCGTCGAAGCGGTGTGAGCCGCGCACGTAAGTGAAGGGGCCTTCCTCGACCGAAACGGGATTGAGGAACAGCCACGCCTTCATCGATGCGTGGAAGCTGTCCGCGTGGACGGACTCCTGCGGATCGGGTTCGTTGCCGCCGCAATGGCTGACGATTGTCTGGATGTAGTGCAGCGGTGTCGTGCGGAAACCGGCCACGTAGTGGAAGAGCGCAAGCAGATCCTTGCGCGCCAGCAAGGCCCGCAAGGCCGGAATGGCTGAAAGCATCTGCGGGTCGATCGCCATGCGGCGGGTGATCGCATCGCCCTGGCGCATCTCGCGCGCGGGGCCTTCATAAGCGAGAAGGGCCGCGCGCAGGGCAGGGAATTCGGCAGGCGGGACGACATCGTGCACGACGACGAAACCGTCGCGCTCAAACGCCTCGCGCCAGTCGGGACGCAGCTTTCCGGCAAGGCGGCGGCGGCGCCAGCGGCACAGCGCATCGGCAAGGCGCACCCGGGAGCGGTGCAGGCCCCAGCGGTTCAGCCGGTTCGAACCGATCAGCGGATTGTCGAGGAAGCTCTTGGCGGACGTCATCAACTGCAGCGCCCATACAGGGGAGAGCAGGATCGTCTTTGCCTTGGCCCGGACCGTCATGCCCGGTCCATCTCATTGCTGCGCATCGCTCCCCCTTGCCGCCAAGCGAGGGGTGATGGCAAGCCCATCCGGACAGTCCTGCGTCCCGATCGCTCTGGACAAGGCGATTGCGGTCATGGAAAATTCCGCGCGGACGGGTATAGGCCGACCTTTGAAACATGATCATCAAAATGGAGCCGGTTCTTGAACTGGAACGAAACACTCAAGTCACGCGGGTGGAAAGTCCCCTTCATCAACAAGTCACTGTTCCAGATCGGCAAAGAACTGCGCCCCAAGATCGACGGTGTGATCATGCGCGATTCCCGGATCCCCGACAGTGCAGTTCAGGACAAGAGCTTCTTTGCCTGGATTCCGCGGCTCGAGGCGCGCTGGCAGGACATTCGCGACGAGGCATTGCGGATCCGCGCAGAGGATATTCCCTCCCTGGGCGACATCTCGTTCGATCACGGCCGCATTGCCGCCGACAAGCGCTGGCGCGCATTCTTCCTCAAGGGCTATGGCTACCGCATGGAGGCCAATGCGGCCCGTGCGCCGGTCACTGCGGCCTTGCTCGACAAGGTGCCCGGCCTCGTCACGGCGAACTTCTCGGTGCTGGAGGCGGGAGGCCACATTCCCCGGCACTGGGGCATGACCAAGGGCATGCTGACCTACCATCTCACGCTGCGCGCCCCGCGGGATTGGGACAAGTGCCGCATGCACCTGGAGGAAGGCGAAGCCGTCCATGTCCTCAACTGGCAGGACGGGCAGTCCTTCCTGTTCGACGACATGTTCAACCACGAAGTCTGGAACGAGACCGGGGAAGACCGCTATGTCCTGCTCATCCAGATCAAGCGGCCCTGTCGCTGGCGCGGCAACCTGATACAGAACCTTTTCCTGTTCGGCGTGCGTCATTCCCGCTTCGTGCAGGACATCCGCAAGGCGATCGAGAAGGCCGGCGGGCGCGTCGCGGGTTGAGGCGTGCTGCCTGGCCCGGTCCGCTGTTAGCCGCGTGACTTAGGATTGCTTCGCCGACAGCTGCTTACCCGGTCAAAGGTCCTTGGTGACCGAATCGATGGCCTGCAATTTCTGCAGCAGGGGCGCAAAGTCGGCGAGGGGCAGGGCATTGGGGCCGTCCGAAAGCGCCTTGTCCGGGTCCGGATGGGTTTCCATAAACAGGCCCGCGACACCCGCGGCGACGGCGGCGCGGGCCAGCAGGGGCACGAATTCGCGCTGGCCGCCCGAGCGTTCGCCCAAGCCGCCCGGCTGCTGCACCGAATGCGTCGCGTCGAACACGACCGGGCAACCGGTGTCGGCCATGATCGAAAGCCCGCGCATGTCGCTGACGAGAGTGTTGTAACCGAACGAGGTGCCGCGTTCGCAAAGCATGAAATTGTCCGGCTCGAGATCGGCGGCGGCAGCGGCATTGCGCGCCTTGGCGACGACCTGCTGCATGTCGGCGGGCGCCATGAACTGCGCCTTCTTGATGTTGACCGGCTTGCCCGACCGGGCAACGGCCGCGATGAAATCGGTCTGGCGCGCAAGGAACGCGGGGGTCTGCAACACGTCGACCACTTCGGCGACAGGCGCGACCTGCGCCGGTTCATGCACGTCGGTCAGCACGGGAAGGCCGGTTTCGCTGCGCACTTTTTCCAGGATGCGCAGGCCCTCGTCCATGCCAAGCCCGCGGAAGGAGCGGTCGGAACTGCGATTGGCCTTGTCGAACGAGCTTTTGAAAATGAGCAGCAGGCCGAGTTTGCGCGCCACATCAGCAAGATGCTCGGCCACGGAAAGTGCCAGCGCCTCACTTTCGATAACGCAGGGTCCGGCTATCGCGAATAAAGGGCGGTTCGTCCCAATCTCACGGTTGCACAAAAGCATCGCATCGCACCTTAAATATCTGAAACATCTAGATCGGAGCTATCTGGGCAGCTATGCTGCATTGCGGTGTTAATCTCGCCCATGACCCTTGGCCCGGTTTGATTGCGCTGGCAATCCCCAGCGGCTTCAAATATGCTGCGTCCTCGAATAGGCGTCGTGTGCAAGATTAACTTTAAGTAAAGTTTGCTGCGGTAGCTACATTCAAAAGCGGCGGTTTTTTAGGGGCATTATGAAAATCGAAGCTTTGCAGACGCGCTATGCTGCATCTGCGCTCAAGACTCTGGATATCGAGATGCAGGCGCTCACGACCTTGCGTGCTGCGCTGCAAAGTCCGGGCCTCAGCGATGCCGTTGAAAAGGCGATCAATGCCTTTGCCAATACCCGCGGCCGCATCGTCGTTACGGGCATGGGCAAGAGCGGTCACATCGCGCGCAAGATCGCCGCGACCATGCGCTCCACGGGAACCTCCGCCCTGTTCCTTCACCCCGGAGAGGCGAGCCACGGCGACCTCGGCGTCATCGGCCGCGACGACGTTGTGCTGGCCATCACCTGGTCGGGCGAGACCAAGGAACTGAACGACATCTTCCACTATTGCCGGCACTACGGCGTGGAACTGATCGTCGCGACCGCGCACCCCGACAGCACCGCCGGCCGCGCCGCCGATATCTGCCTGCAGCTGCCTGTCGTGCGCGAAGCCTGCCCGAATGAACTGGCGCCCACGTCATCGACCACGCTGCAGCTTGTCCTGGGCGACGCCCTGGCCGTGGCCCTGATCGAGGCGCGCGGATTCACGCCTTCGGATTTCCGCGTCTTCCATCCCGGGGGGCGTCTTGGCGCACAGCTTGCCACCGTGACGGAAATCATGGGCATCGGCGATGCCATCCCGCGGGTTCATCGCAATGCGACGCTGGTCAACGCGACGCTGGAAATGAGCCGCAAGCGCTACGGCTGCACGGCAGTGGTCGACGAGAACGACATGCTGGTCGGCGTCTTTACCGATGGCGACCTGCGCCGCTGCATCGTCGTCAACAATCTGTCGGATACCATCGGCAATCACATGTCCACCGATCCGGTCACCGTCCCCGGTAATGTCCTGCTGCCCGAAGCGCTGCGCATCATGAACGACAATTCCGTCTCGGTGCTGTTCGTTGTCGAGGCCGGCAAGCTCGTCGGGGTCGTCCACATGCATGACATCGTGGGTGTCGGCATTGCCTGAAGCCGGGCCGACGCCCCGCGATTTTCATTCCATGGCCGATAGCGCAGATCCGGACGCTGCCGATCTCATCGTCATTCCGGCGCGTTATGGCTCCACCCGGCTGCCGGGCAAGCCGCTGCTCCCGATAGCCGGTCGCACCCTGCTTGAACGGGTCGTCGCCGTCGCTCGCGGCGCGGCGGCGCAGGCCGGGAATTGCACAGTCGTGGTTGCGACCGATGACCAGCGCATCGCCGAACACGCACGCGACCTTGCGGTTCGTGCCGTCATGACGCCCGCTTCGCTCGATTCCGGTTCCGCGCGCGCCTTTGCCGCGGCCAGCGTGATGGACCGGGCGCCCGGCCTCGTCGTCAATCTGCAGGGCGATGCGCCGTTCATTCCGCCGGGCGTCGTGGCCGGCCTGATCGAGACCTTGCGCGCGGGTAGCGCCGATGTTGCCACGCCCGTCTATCGTCTGGACTGGGATCGCCTGGATCGGTTGCGCGCGCACAAGCAGACGGCCCCGTTCAGCGGCACGACTTGCGTGCGCGATGCCAGCGGCAATGCCCTGTGGTTTTCAAAGACCATCATTCCCGCAATCCGCAACGAAGCGAAGCTGCGCGAGGCAGGGCCGCACTCCCCGGTCTGGCAGCATCTGGGACTTTACGGCTATCGCATGGCTGCGCTCGAATGGTTCGCCCGCAGCGGGCCGACGCCTTGCGAGCAACTTGAGGGCCTTGAGCAATTGCGCTTCCTCGAAGGGGGGCGGACGATCGCTACGGTCGAAGTGGAGATGCCGCAGCACGCCCTTTCCGGTATCGATACCCCTGAAGACCTGGCCCAGGCCGAAGCCGCGATAGCCCGGCTCGGCGATCCCTATCCCCAGGAACCAACCCTTTGCGAATGATCGCTCTTTGCGCCCGCCGCCGCGTCGGGTAGGCGCCTTGCGTAATGTTCGTAATCGTCCGCCATGGCAACACTTTCGCTGCCGGGGAGACCCCGCGCCGGATCGGTGCGCGCACTGACCTGCCGTTGACCGAGAAGGGGCGCGAGCAGGCCCGGGCGCTGGCCGCGCATTTTGCAGCGCAGGGATGGGTGTTTGCGCGCGCCTTGGTCTCGCCGCTCCTGCGCACACGCGAAACGGCGCAGATCATCCTCGATGCGCAGCATGGCGGGGCCAAGGCCGAGCCCTGTGCATGGCTGCGCGAGATCGATCACGGCCCCGATGAAGACCGGAGCGAAGAAGCCGTGCTGGCGCGCATCGGCATCGAGGCACTCACCGCCTGGGAACGCCATGCCGCGCCGCCGCCCGACTGGCAGGTCGACGCCGAAATGCGGCTGCAGGGCTGGCGCGATCTCTTCGCGAAGCGGGATGCGCAAGGCCCGGCCCTGCTCGTCACCAGCAATGGCGCGGCCCGTTTTGCATTGATGGCCGATCCGGCGCTGGCTTCGGCCATGGACCGGCTCGACAGTCTGAAACTGCCTACCGGCGGCTACGGAGTGATCCGGCGCAGTGACGGGGGCGGACTGATGCTCGAGTCCTGGGGCCTGCGCCCGTGACCCCTTCGCTGCCGCTGTTGCGCGCCCCGCCATTCCCGGACGCAGACGCCTCTGTCTCGCAAGTCGGCGCGGTGCAGGCGCTTCCCGAGGCCGATGCCCTCCTCGCGCGCATTCGCGCAGCACGCGTCGGCGGCAGCTTCTGGTCGCCACCTGCCGAGATCGCCAACCCGGCGAGCATGGTCCTGCGCCCGAGGGACCCGGCCGAGATTGCCGAATTGCTGGCGGCTCTCGATCCGGAGCAGCGCAGGTCCGCGCTTTGGCTCGGTAACGGGCTGAAAGCGCTGGATCATGCGCTTGCGGCCCTGACCCGCCGCGAAGGCGGCAGATTCCGGTCCGAAGTCGACCCCTGGTCCGCGCTCGATGGCACCGGCCTGCTCAAGGCGCATGGCGACGATGAATGGACCGCGCTCGCGGCCATTGCCGGTGTCCCGGTGCAGGTTCTGTCGCCGGGCCCGTTCGGCGCTCCCGGCGAGGATGCCGCGACGCTGCGGCGCCGTGCGGCCAAGGCCATCGCAGCCGCGCACTACCGCGATCCCTTCCACGACACCGCGGCCACCCTCGGTGCGACTATCGATCTTCTCGCCGAATGGCGGCGGGTGCTCGAAGGCAACCGTGGCATTGTCGCGGCCTGCGGCATGGCCTGGTGGAAGCGCGAGGAAATACGCCGGTTCCTCTGGGCCCCGGGCCAGAAGCTCAAGCTCGTCTCACGCTCGCGCCGGGCGCTCGCCATTGCCCGCAGGCAAAGCGGTGCAGTAGCGATCTGGCCTTCGCGCATCTCCCCCGGGCTGCTCGCGCAGGCCCGCAAGGACAAGGTGCCGCTGGTGCGCGTGGAGGACGGCTTCGTGCGGTCGGTCGGATTGGGCAGCAATCTGGTCCCGCCGCTTTCGGTGGTGGTCGACCGGCGCGGGATCCACTTCGACCCGACCGCCCCCAGCGACCTCGAGGCGATCCTTGCCACAAGCGCGTTCCCGCCTGAGCTGATCGACCGGGCGAGGACCCTGCGCGAGACCATCGTCTCGGCCGGTATCAGCAAGTACGCCGCCGGATCGGAAAGCGCATTGCCCCCGCGCGAGACGGGCCGCCGCGTAGTCCTGGTGCCCGGCCAGGTGGAAGACGACATGTCGGTGCTCGCAGGCGGCGGGGGGCTGCATTCCAACCTCGAACTGCTGCGCCGCGTGCGCGCTCTGGAGCCCGAGGCCGAGATCTGGTGGCGCCCGCATCCGGATGTCGATGCCGGGCACCGGGTGGGCGCCGTCGCCGATGCCGAGGCCCTGCGCCATGCCGACCGCATCGTGCGCGAAGGCGGCATGGCCCCGCTTCTTGACGCGGTCGACGCGGTCCACGTCCTCACGTCGCTGACCGGCTTCGAGGCGTTGATGCGCGGGCGCGAGGTGACCTGCCACGGCACGCCCTTCTACTCCGGATGGGGCCTGACCCGCGATCTGGGCGCAGTCCCCGCACGCCGCGGCCGGCCGCTGTCGCTCGATGCACTGGTGGCCGGCGTCCTGCTGCTCTATCCGCGCTACCTCGATCCGGTCACGGGCCTGCCGTGCCCGCCCGAAGTGCTGGTCGATCGCATCGTGCACAAGCACGCGCCGAACCGCCAAGGGTGGATCGAGCCCTTGCGCCGCCTGCAAGGGCGGCTCATGGCCGCCATTCGGTAGGGTGGAGGAGCCGTGACGCAGGTAATTCTCGATATATCGCGCCTGATCTCGCGCGTGCGCTACTCCACGCCCTCGGGCGTCGACCGCGTGGAGATGGCCTACGCCCGCGGGTTGCTCGGGCTATATGGCGAGGACCTTGCCTTTGCCGCAGTTCATCCCACTGGCATCTACGGCCGCCTCCGGCGCTTGGCCGCGCTCGCCTATCTCGACGAGCTGGAACAGCGCTGGTCGCACCAGGACGACAATCCGCGCCAGCGCTCGCTGCCTTCGGTGCTGCCGTGGCTGGCCCGGCTGCTGCCGACAGGCAAGGGCGTAGGCAGTGCCCCCGGCGCCGTGTACCTGCAGGTCTCGCCGCACCACCTGATCAATACCGGCAAGGTACGCGCAATCCTCCGGCGCGAGCAGGCGCGCTTCATGGTCATGGTGCATGACCTGATCCCGATCGAGTTTCCCGAATATGCGCGCCCCGCAGGCGCAGAGCAGCATCGCCGCCGCATGCGGACGGTAGCGGAGCTGGCCGACGCAGTCATCGTCAACTCGGCAGCCACGGGCGCATCGCTGACCCGCTGGATCGAAGCCGAGGGGAACGGCATGGCCCCGCCGCCGGTTCACGTAGCCCTGCTCGGAACGGAACGCCTCGCCCCTGCCGCGCCGGCGTCATTTCCGGACGGGAGGCCCTACTTCCTGTGCCTGGGCACGATCGAACCGCGCAAGAACCACCTGCTCCTCCTGCACCTCTGGCGCCACCTCGCCGAGACGCTGCCGGCAGCCCAAGTGCCGCGCCTCGTCATCGTCGGTCGCCGGGGCTGGGAGAACGAACAGGTGGTGGACCTGCTGGAGCGCTGCCCCGCGCTGAAAGGCCACGTCGAAGAGATCAACAACTGCCCCGATACACGCCTCTCCGCCCTCCTGCGCGGCGCCCGGGCGCTGGTCATGCCCTCCTTCGCGGAAGGCTACGGCATGCCTGTGGCCGAGGCGCTTTCCGTAGGCACGCCCGCAATCTGCAGCGATCTGGCAGCGCTGCGCGAAGTAGGTGGTGAGATCCCGGAGTTCCTCGACCCGCTGGACGGACCGGGGTGGGGGGCAGCGGTCATGGATTATGCGCAGGAGGGACCGCGCTACGGTGCCCAGATGGAGCGCTTGCCGCATTGGTACAATCCGTCCTGGGACGCGCACATGGCTATCGTTGCGGGGGCTGTCGGCGACCTGCGGAACAGCCCGAGGGCCTGATACCGATCAGGTAGGCGAGCTATTCTGCCGATTTTCGGCCTTGGACAGTCTGATCCGTGAGCGGATAATCCCTGCGATCGACTGCGGAGGCGTGGAAGCCATCTGCAAGGCCTCGTCCGCGGTCGTCGTTGCAATGCAAGCCTCCGCTGCGCGGAAGCCATCGTACCAGACCGATTGGTGTTCCCGGTAGTCGCTCCGGAGTTGCTCAGCCAATCGCTCGAGGTTGGCAGCCTGAACGCGCTTGGCGGCCCAGTAGGCGGAATCTTCCCGATGCGTCGCCGCGTGCCGAGCGACGGCCTCGATCTTATCCCTGGACGCCTCGACGCCAAGATCCGTCAGGATCTTTGCAGCGACAAGGCGGTCGACATCCCAGATTTGCGTGCTCTTCATGACACACCTCCATCCAGAGAGTGCGCTTTCGAACACGAAAGTCAATGCAACCTTGGCGGGTAATCTCGACTCAAGAACGACGAATTACGTACTATTGATAATGCATAGTATCATTAGTGCGCTTGGGGGTTCTGTCGCAAACTTTGGCCGGCCGTGCGGCTTGCTCTTTGACTTTGTATTTCAGGCTGCAAGGCTGTCGAACTGATCTGCGAAGGACGGATTGCGGGCGTCGTTGGCAGGTATCATCTGGCCCTTGCGGATCATGTGAATGAGTTCGATGCCCTCGAGGATGACGCCAGCGGTGGCTTGGGACTTGAAACCGAGCATGGGCCGGATGCGGCGCTTGATGCGCCGGTGGTCCTGCTCGATCCGGTTATTCATGTATTGGCTCTGCCGGACCTTGAGCGGCTCGGCCTTCGACCGAGTTCGCATCCTGACTTCGGCATGGCATGTCCGCGCAGCTTCCAGATTAGTCTGGCTGCCGTCGATGGTCAGCTGGACGGGCAGGCCGTGGCGCTTGTAGGCCCTTCGGAAGAAGCGCTTCGCATCCCTGAGATTGCGCGTGTTCGAGAACAGGAAATCGACTGTGGCGCCCGATTTGTCGATCGCCCGGTAAAGGTACATCCACTCGCCCTTCACCTTGATGTAGGTCTCATCGAGGTTCCATTTGCTAGTCACCGACCGCTTGCGAGCGTTGAACGCGTCCAGCAATTGTGGCGTATAGTGCAGTACCCAGCGGTGGATCGTCGAATGGTCGACCGCCACGCCGCGCTCGGCGATCATTTCCTCGAGATCCCGCAGGCTCAACCCGTAGGCCAGGTACCAGCGTACGCACAGCATGATCAGCGAGCCCTCGAAATGGCGACCCTTGAACAACAATCTCTTCCCCGAATGCCGAAACTGCGCCATCCTTCTCACATCGCGCCAAAGTTTCCGACAGAACCCCCTCAGGCACTTCTTCCAGCAACAAGCGGGACCCCCGGTCCCCATCCGTGCCGGGCCATGATTTCCTTGGGCAACTGGAGTTCGCCGTTCCCGTCGACCTCGATCAACAGGTCATCCTGTTTGTTCATACCGAAGCCTCCGGGACCTCGCCCTCCATCCACGCGGGGATATCGCGTTTGGCATGGAGCACGCGCCAGACATCAATACTGGCTTCAGCCTCGACATAGAAAACCAGCCAAGGATAGCCTTGAATGCGCCATGAACGCAGACCCGGCAGGTTGAGTTCATGCGCCCAGCGCGGCGAACCGATGCCGGGCACCTTGCCGATCGCGGCGTAGGTCCGCTCCAGCGCGTCGATAAAGCCGAGAGCCACTTCCGGTCCGGCCTCCGCGAGGTAGTGTTCGATCGCATTGTCGATGTCGGTACGCGCCACAGCGCGCGGCACGACCGGTTTGGACGTCACGACGCGGCGCTGCGCTTTACTCGGGCGCGCAAGCCGTCAAAGTAGCCCTTATCCGCCGGGGCGCCTGACGCAGAATTCGCTCCTTCCAGCAGAAGCGAGCGAAGCTTCTGGATGTCCTGATCCTTGCGAATCAACTCCCGGACGTATTCGCTGCTGGTGCCGTAGCCGCGCGTGGAAACCTGTTGGTCCACGAACGACTTGAGTCCTTCCGGGAGCGAGATGTTCATGGTCGACATATTGACTCTCATAGCGACTTTTTGACTCTCATAGCGACTTTGGCAAAATTTGGCAAGCTTTGTTCCCGGCTGTTGAGCTGCCCCGTCAAGAGGCTCTGTTGCAAACCTTGAAGCGTCCCGGGTTTTCCGGAGGCTATTCGGTTTGACTCAGGCAGCCATATCGGCTCTGTTGCAAACATCGGCATTGGCGGAACTTTTCGCCCTGGCTTTCAGGATCAGGCAGCGTTCGCGAAATGCTGATTGAGCATGTCCATGGTTTCGGTCAGGGCTGATGGCCCAATGCCAAATGCTCTTTCGACAAGACGCACTTCCCCCTTGATCCCCTTCTCCAGGCACCACGCTCGGGCTTGCCCTTTGCGTAGGGCACGCATGACCTCAAAGCCTTTGATCGTGGCGTAGGCGGTGGGCATCGATTTGAAGCCACGTACAGGCTTGATCAACATCTTGAGTTTGCCATGGTCGGCCTCGATCACGTTGTTCAGATATTTCACCTGCCGATGCTCAGTGTCCGGGGCCAGTTTGCCTTCTTGTTTCAGTTGGGCGATTGCCGCGCCGTAGCTTGGTGCCTTGTCGGTGTTGAGTTTCGTCGGCTTCTCCCAGTCTTTCAGTCCGCGCAAGGCTTTACCCAGAAAACGCTTTGCAGCCTTTGCGCTGCGGGTCGGGGACAGGTAAAAATCGATCGTATCGCCCCGTTTGTCGACCGCCCGATACAGGTAGGTCCACTTGCCCCGCACTTTGACGTAGGTTTCATCTAGGCGCCAACTCGGAACAAAGCCGCGCCGCCAGAACCAGCGGAGCCGCTTCTCCATCTCGGGCGCATAGTGCTGAACCCAGCGATATATCGTTGTGTGATCGACATCGATCCCGCGTTCGGCCAGCATTTCCTCAAGATCGCGGTAGCTGATACCGTACCGGCAATACCAACGCACCGCCCACAGGATTACCTCGCCGGCAAAATGCCGCCCCTTGAAATCATCCATCACAACCAGCCTTGCCAACCCAAATCGGCAGTCTTGGTGATCACGCGAGAGTTTGCAACAGAGCCGCCTTGCGCGCCTGCACGCCCCGACGCTGTGGCTGAGCGGCGATCCGAGCGACATTGCCCACAAGAACGCACAGGCGGATTTCGCCGCTGTCGCCGGGTTGCCTGCCGCCTGGGTCTGGCACGAAGGCACCGGCCACGCCGAACACTATCGCAAGGTGCACGGCGGCGAGTTCGTCGAGCCGGTCGTGTCCTGGCTCGATTGGCAACTCAAAGGCGTGCGCTCGCAAGGCGCGATGTTCAAGAGCGCGGATTGCGGCCTGTGTACGCAGAGCGGCTGGCATGTCTCCACCAAGGCGCTCGACGACCAGCCGTGAATACAGGTTCTACCCCAGGACTTCGCTGTCGATCTGGTTGAGCGTGTCCAGGCCCGCCGCAACGTGGCTGCGCATGGCGTTTTCGGCGGATACGGGATCGTTGGCCATGATCGCATCGATGATGCGGCGATGGTCGGCATTGGCTGCGCGCAGCCGATTGGCGCTGTAGAAGCTTTCGAACATCAGGCGGTGCACGGGCACGTGCAGGCGTTCCAGTAGTTGACCCGCAACGGCGTTTCCGGCCCCTTCGATCAGCAGCTGGTGCCATTCCATGTTGAGGCGGCCGAAGCGTTCGGATTCGTTTTCCTCGACGCAGGCTTCCAGCTGGACCTGCAGATCCAGCAGGCGTTCGCGCTGGCCGCTGGTGGCGTTATGGGTGAAATCAGCCGCGCAGCTGCCTTCAAGGGCCGCGCGGCAGCGATAGATCTGGCGGATCTCCTCGTGCGTTGCGCTGCGAACCGATGCACCGCGAAATTCCTCGGTGTGGACAAGGCCTTCGCCTTCGAGCCGCTGGAAGGCCTCGCGCACCTTGAAGCGGCTGGCCCCGGTCTGGCGCATGATGTCGGCTTCCACCAGACGCTGGCCGGGAACCATGCGCCCCTTGCGGATGCGATCGCGGATCCACTCGGCGATTTCCGAGGCTCCGGGTGTTTTCTTGTCTGTCATCGTATCGGCTCGCAGGCTGTGGAATTTTCGAGGATGATATTGTCAATAATAATATTGTCAATTTTTCGATTGCAATGATTCATTGCATTCCCAATCATGTACGCAAGCAAGAACGGGAGAGCGTGTAAACATGATTCGAAGCGTTGTGGGCGCCGCTCTCGGCCTTACCTGTACAACGGATGCGCTGTCCCAAGACTATCCCGATTACCGGCGTGAATCTTTCTATGTCCCCGCTGCCGATGGCACCCGTCTGGCTGTGAATGTTTACCGTCCGGCCACCGGCGACATGGTAGAGTCCAGGCCCCTGCCGGTGATCTTCGCGGCAACGCCCTATCGTGCGCGCTATCGCGACGAGAACGGCAAAGTCGTCGAACTGGCTCTGGGCGACAGGCTGGCGCTGCGCTCGCTGATCCGGGCCGGCTATGTGGTGGCGACGGCTGACGTTCGCGGCAAGGGCGCTTCGTTCGGCACGCGACGTGGATTCCAGGATCGCACCGAAGCGCGTGACAGTCATGACCTGATCCAGTGGCTGTCGCGGCAACCTTATGCCACTGGGAAGGTCGGCATGGTCGGTTGCTCCTATCTCGGGGGCACCACGTTTCAGGCCGCGGCCAGCGCGCCTTCCGCGCTCAAGGCCGTGTTCATCGGTGCGTCCGATATCGACAAGTACGCCTTCGTGCGGCGCGGCGGGATCGCGGCCCAGTTCAACACCCGCCCTGATGAACCGGCATCCTACGATCTGGCCAGCGTGCCGGTTGATGCGGACCCCAAGGGAGAGCAGCTGGCCCAGGCCGTGGCCGGCCATGCCGCAAACACGCCGATGGCGGGCCTGTGGTATTCCATGCCCTATCGCGACAGCGTGTCTTCGCTCACGGGAAATGCCTTCTGGCAGGAAGTCGCACTCTACGATCGGCTCGACGCCATGCGCAACGCGGGTATCGCCACCTATTTCTGGGGCAACTGGCATGATGAGCCGACCGCCCAGTCGATCCAGAGCGCAGCCAGCCTTGGCGGGCGCTTCCTGGGTGGCCCGGGCGATCACTGCAATCCGCCGCCCGGCTTCGATTTCACCGGCGAGATCCGCCGTTACTTCGATTTCCACCTGAAGGGCGAAGCGAACGGGCTGGAGCAGCAGCCGCGCGCAACTTATTGGGCGGAAGGCAAGGGCTGGGTCAGGTCGCAGGCCTTGCCGGGCGAGCAGTCTCATCCCGTGACATGGTATCTGTCGCCGGGTGATGTCTCCATGAAGGGGCGCGGCCATTTGGCCCCAATGCCCGGACGCGCGGCTCACGACAGCTTCGCCGTCGACTACGAGCTGGGTGACAGCGCCTATTTCGCGTTCTGGGTCGATCCCATGGATGCCCATGGCCCCAGCTATTCCAGCGCGCCGCTTGGCCAACCCATGACGCTGGTGGGCTTTCCCCGGGTCCAACTGACGGTTTCGTCCAGCACGCCCGATGCCAACGTGTTCGTCTATCTCGACGAGATCGATGCGCAGGGCAAGGCGCAGGTGATTTCGTTCGGTCGACTGGCGCTATCCAGCCGCAAGCTTTCGCCCGCGCCGTACGATACGCTGGGCATGCCCTGGCATTCGGGCCTTGCTGCCGATGCCGCCCCGGTAAAGCCCGGCCGCAAGGTTGCGCTCGATATCGCCCTGACCCCTGTGTCGCGCGTGGTGCCGGCCGGGCACAGCTTGCGCGTAACCGTCACCGGCGCCGATCTGCGCCAGCGCAACCTTGGCGAAATTCGGCAGGACCCGGCTCCGGTTTTGACCGTGTGGCAGGGCGGCGCCGATGCCTCGCGCATAGACCTTCCCGTTCTGGACTGACGATGCCCGAAAACGAAGACATTACCGTGGGGCCGCGCGGCACGCTGCAACTGGTCGTGACCGGTGACCTCGTGCTCGACGAGCCGGACGGCGATCACTGGTTGTCGGGCATTGCGCCAGCGCTGCAGGCGGCGGATATCGCCATCGGTCATCTGGAGGTGCCGCATAGCCGGACGCAGGCCGAACTGGCAGGCGACGTACCGGCGCCGGGCGCGCCACCGGAAAACGTGGCCTCGATTGCGCGCGCAGGCTACGCCATGGTCAGCCTCGCCGGCAACCACATCGCCGATTGCGGCGCGCAAGGTATCGCGGATACGCGCCGGGAACTGGCCGATAGCGGCATCGCGTTTGCCGGAGCCGGCGCGAATCTGGCCGAAGCCGCCGCGCCTGCCTTTATCGATCGTGCGGGATGGCGCGTGGCTTTGCTCAGCTACAACTGCGTCGGCCCCGAGAATGGCTGGGCCGCCGAGGCTGGGGCCGGCTCCAATTATCTGCGGGTGGAGACACTGGACGGTTCGCCCATCGCGCCCGCCGCCCGGCTGGGCGAAGTTGCTCCTGCGGCGCTGACCCGTCTGGCAGCGGAGATCGCATCCGTGCGTGGGAAGGCGGACATCGTGCTGGTCGCCATGCACAAGGGCGTCGTGCATACGACCGCGCAGATCGAGCCTTACGAACGCGTTCTGGCGCGCCACGCGATCGAGGCCGGCGCCGATGCGGTTCTGGGCCACCATGCGCACATCGTTCGCGGCATTGAATTCCATCTGGGCAAGCCGATCTTCCATGGGCTGGGTAACGGTTGCGTGGTAACCAGTGCGCTCAGCCCGGCGCAAGACCATCCGGCGCGGCGCGAGTGGGCAGAACGGCGCAAGAAACTGTTCGGGTTCGAACCCGACCCGGCCTATCATCTGGCACCGTTCCATCCCGAAGCGATCAATGCCTTTTTGGGAACGCTGGACTTCACCGACGGCGAGGCACCACGCGTCGGTATCGTCCCGGTGACGGTCGAGGCGCCGGGGCGTCCGGTGCTGGCCGATGGCGCGCGTGCGCAGGAGATCCGCACTTATTGCGAGGCAATCACGCGCGCGGGCGGACTTGCCCCGGTTGCCATCAGCGCCGACGGATCGGTGAGGGCTGCATGATGGACATGCGCAAGGCTCTTGTCTGTACGGGTGGCACGGCCCTGCTGGCCGCCACCGCGCTGGACACCGCTGGCGTGGTGGGCAGGCATATCGGCCTGCCCCTGCACGGTGTTATCGAGCTGATCCAGCCCGCGATCCTGACGGCGGGTACGGTGGCGCTGCTCTGGGCCACGCTCTGCGCCAGTCATGCCAAGGTGCACCTGGTCGTGGATCGTCTGCCCGAGGCATGGGCGGCGCGGGCGCTTCGCATCGCCGATCTGGCCAGCGCGCTGTTCTTTGCCGGAGTGCTGGCCGGCTCGATCTGGATCGCTGCCGATATGTGGCCCAGTCATGAGCGTAGCGAACTGGTGGGCGTGCCCTGGGCCGCCCTGCGCGTGATCGCGAACATCGGCATCCTGGCGACCATCATCGTCCTGGTTCGACGCCTGGTGCGGAGGCCCTGAAGATTTACGCAAATCCCCAAACCGGCATAGTCGGCGTCCTCATCCTCTTCGTTATGCTGCTGATGGGCATGCCCATCGGCGCGGCACTTGGCCTGGTCGGTCTGGTTGGACTGGTCGCGGTGATCGGGTTCGAGCCGACCCTCATCAAGTCGGGCGTGCTGGCGATCGACACCCTGGCCCGGTACGAGCTGGGCACGCTGCCGCTGTTCATCTTCATGGCGCAACTGTTCTTTGCCGCCAACGCCAGCCGCGACCTGTTCGACGCCGCCGCCAAGATGCTGGGGCACCGGCGCGGCGGCCTGGCCTATGCAGCCATCGGTGGCTGCGCGGGCTTTGGCGCCATCAACGGCTCCAGCCTGGCCACCGCCGCGACGATAGGCATGGTCGCGCTGCCCGAGATGCGCAAGCGCGGCTACTCCGATGCGCTGGCTACCGGCACCGTGGCGGCAGGCGGCACGCTGGGCCAGATGATCCCGCCGTCGGGCGCCCTGATCGTGTTCGGCATCATCGCCGAACAGTCGATCGGCTCGCTTTTTACCGCAGCGATCATTCCGGCGATCACGCAGATCGCGCTTTATGTCGCGGTGGTGTGGGGCCTGGTGTTCTGGAAGCCCGGCCTTGCACCGCGCAGCGAGCGTGCAAGCTGGAGCGAACGCCTGCGTGCGCTGGCCCGCATCGGCGACATGCTGGTTCTGATCGCGCTGGTCATCAGCGGCATAGCCATCGGCTGGATGAGCCCGTCCGAGGCCGCCGCTGTCGGCGCCAGCGGTGCTATCGCGATTGCCGCATGGCGCCGCCGCCTGTCGCGCGCGATGGTTTTCAAGGCCTTCGAGGATACGCTGCGCACCAGCGGCATGATCTTGCTGGTGGTGATCGGCGCGCTGGTGTTCTCGGTCTTCGTCAGCGTTACCGGGCTTGCCGATGCGGCGGGGTCGCTGGTGCAGGACATGGCGCTCGGCCCGCTTGCCACGCTGTTGCTGGTGGCGCTGTTGCTGCTGCTGCTCGGCTCGGTTCTCGACGGCCTGGCGCTCATGCTGCTGACGACCCCGATCCTTCTGCCGATCGTGGAATCGGCCGGGATGACGCCGATCTGGTTCGGCATCTTCATCTGCCGCGCGATGGAGATCGGCTTTGTCCATCCTCCGCTGGGCATGAACCTCTACGTCATCCAGAACGTCGCCAAGGATGTGCCGATTTCGCGCATCTTCAAGGGGGTCACGCCTTTCCTCGTCAGTGATCTGCTGCACCTGATCCTGCTGATCCAGTTTCCGGCCATGGCGCTCTGGCTGCCAGCCCTGTTGGGATAATGACCATGATTGCATCCGTCGGGCCGGAATTGCCCCTCGATCTGCTGCAGGCCACGGGCCGCTATGCCGGGCCGCTGGGCTGGAATGTCGATCGCGACATGCCGCTAGCCGCGCAATGGCTGGAATCGAAGTTTCCGAGGTGGTCCTTCTCGATCCTCGAGGACTGGGCCATCGGCGCGCTCGATAGTTATGAGGCGGTTGTCTTCTCGCGCGCGAACGATGCTGCACAGCGCCTGTACTACTACGTCTGCGAACTGCAGCGTCGCGGCGCGATCGGTGGTCCGCGTCCGCTGATCTGCGACGTGGCGCGCATCGCTCGCGGCTCCAGCCTTGACCACGCGGTTTCGGCGATCGGCAAGCTCGCCGACCAGTTGGGTGTCGACGACGCGGCGCTGGAACAGGCCATCGTCGCGGGCAACCGCCACAGGGTGCAAGCGCACGCGCCCGAAGGACGACTGTGCCTCCTGGGGGGAACCGCGCCGCCCGATCGCCGGATCCACGCCATGATCGAAGCGGCGGGCTGGGTTCCGGCGGGGCCGACACTGGCAGATCAGTGGAGCGATGCAGGGCCGGTGGTGGTCGAGAACACGGGTGACCCTCACGCCGCTCTTGGCCAGGCGATGCACGCCCGGCACGGCGGCGGTCGCGGCTTCTTCGCGCGCGGAGAGGCCATCGTCGAGGCCGTGCAGACCAATGGTGCCGAAGCCGTGGTGCTGTGGTTTGCGGAAGAGGACGAAACGGAGATCTGGCACTTGCCCGAGCAGCGCCAGGCGCTGGAGGCTGCCGGTATCCCGCTGCTTTCTCTGACGCGCCGTGACTGGCGCGCGAACGACGGCGTTGATGCGCAGATCGCCGGTTTCCTGGGAGGTTTGGGCGCATGAAGGTGCTGGCAGGTCATCGCGTCGCCGTTCTCGGCGGCATGGCGGAGAGGCCCCTGGCCCGCTTCCTTGCGTCGCTGGGTGCTGAGATCAGCGGTCCGGTTGAAGGCGCATCGTTCGTGATCGACGACTTGGGCCGCGAAGCGCTGGGCGATGTACAGGTGGGCGAAGACGCGGTGCATGTCTCGGTCACACCGTTCGGCTCGGGCGGTCCCCGTTCGCACTGGCGCGGGGGAGAACTGGTCGCTTCGGCGATGGGCGGTGTGCTGCGCGTCACAGGCGAGATGGGACTGGCGCCGGTCAAGGAGGCGCTCGACGCGTGCACCTTCCATGCCGACATGGTTGCGGCATCGGGCGCAATGGCAGCGCATTTTGCGCGGGGCGCGCATGGCAAGGGCCAGCACGTAGACGTGTCGATCCAGCAGGTTGCCTTCAGCCGCAACTTCAACGGCGTGCTGGTATGGCAATTCGATCGCCGCAAGCTGGTTCGCGTCGGCGGCGCGCTGGCCTATGGCAAGGCGACGGTCAAGGCCATCTGGCAGCTGGCCGACGGATGGTGCTTCCATTCGCTGATGACCGGGCGCCTCGGCGCGCCTGCCAACCAGGCCCTGTCCGACTGGATGGACGAGGCCGGCGTGCCCAATCCTCTGGCGGGCACGGACTGGCTCAGCTACAACCGTTCGACGCTTCCGGCGCAAACGCGTGCCTTGTGGGAAGCGGCGATTGCAGCCTTCTTCCTGACCCGCACCAAGGCGGAAATGGCCAGCGAAGGCCACCGTCGCGGGATCAACGCCTGCGTGGTGAACGAGCCTGCCGACGTGCTGGCAGATACCCATCTGGCCGCGCGCGGCTTCTTCGATACCCCCGATGGCTTGCCCGAGCGCTTCGCCGGTTTCCGCGAAGGCCCGGCAGGTGTCCCGGCGCCTGCCGTGCACACCGGCACGCGTCCGGGGCCGCTGTCCGGCGTCAAGGTGCTGGACTTCGCGTGGGCACTAGTCGGATCGATCACCACCAAGACGCTGGGCGATCTTGGCGCCGAGGTCGTGAAGGTCGAAAGCCGTACGCGCCCGGACCTTGCCCGTCTCGACGTGCAGGTTTCCGCCTCGCAGCCCGGCAACTGGGATGACAAGCCCTGGTTCTCGCACCTCAACACCTCAAAGCGCAGCCTGTCGCTGGATATGAAGAACCCGCTGTCGCACGAATTGCTCGATCCGCTGATCGACTGGGCCGATGTGGTGGTCGAGAATTTTTCGCCGGGTACGATGAAGAAGCTGGGGCTGGACTATGATGCGCTGACCGCGCGCAATCCCGGGCTGGTCATGGTGTCGGGCAGCGTGTTCGGTCAAACCGGGCCGATGGCGCAGGAATGGGGCGTGGACGGCACCGGCGGCGCCTTGTCCGGCCGCACTTACCTGACCGGCTACCCCGATCGCGATCCGGTGATCCCGGGCGCGGTGCCCTATGGCGACGTGATCGTGCCATACGTCATGGCCGCCGGGGTGGCCGCCGCCTTGCAGCATCGCCGGGAGACCGGTCGCGGGTGTCATATCGATGCTACGATGTACGAAATCTGCGTGCAGCAGATGCGACCCAGCCTTGCCGCGGCAAAGGCCGGGCAGCGCCCCCAACGCAGCGGCAACGCGGCTGAAGGTGTATACTTCCAGGGCGTGTTCCCCGCTTCGGGTGACGATCGATGGGTGGCCATCAGCGCTTTCTCGCCAACCGACAAGGACGCCTTGGTGGCGATCACCGGCGAGGACATCGCGGCCTGGACCAGCGCGCGAGAGGACCACGCCATCGCGGCCGAATTGCAGGCCGTCGGCATCGCCTGCGGCGTAGTGCAGGACGCCGAGGACATGATCGAGGGCGATCCCCAGCTTGCGGCCCGCGAAGCGCTGGTCATGCTGGAGCATCCGCTGCTCGGCACGTTCGGCCACATCGCCTCGCCCATGCAGTTTTCGCGCGATGGGTTCCGCCCATTCCGCGCGCCCGGCATGGGCGAGCACCACGAAGAGATTGCGCGCCAGATCTGCGGCATCCCCGACGAGCGGATCGCCCAGCTGGCGCAAGCCGGAGTATTCAAATGAGCCAGACCCAAAACCCTGCGCCCTCCGGCCAGCGCATGCGCAAGACGCTGGCGTGCACGGCCGATGCCAACGCCTACCAGAAGCAGTTCGGACTGGAACTGCGCCGCCGCGTGGTGGACGAGGGCGAGCCGTTCGCCATCGTGCAGGCCGACACGCCGCACGAGATTTTCCACGCCATGGACATCCCGATCATCACCAACCAGTGGTGGTCTGCCTATATCTCGGCCAAGCAGCTTTCGGCGCATTATTTCGATGTGATGGCCCAGCACGGCTTTCCCGAAAACAGCTGCAAGTACTGCTCGCTGGGCTTTGCCTGCACGCTGGCCAGTGACCCCAAGACCGCGCCCTGGGGTGGTTTGCCGACACCCACCGTGCTGGTCGCGCGGCTGACCTGCGATTGCATCCAGCACGTGTTCGCGCAGTGGGCCAAGGCCATGGGGACGGAATTCTTCCCGATGGAGGCCCCCGCCTGGGAGCACAAGGAGCCGCGCTGGTTCGAGAAGTCTTCCGATCAATGGGAAACCGTGTTCGATCCCGATCGCATCGCCCTGCACGTGGCCGAGATGCGCGACCTTATCACACTGCTCGAAAGCAAGACCGGGCGCCGGTTCGACGAAGCCAAGTTCCAGCACTTGATGGAACAGATCAACGTGCAGGAAGGCTACATCTGGGAAGCGAACCAGGCCTTGGCCAAGGCGCGCCCCTGTCCGGTCTCGATCGGCGAGCAGATGTCCAACACCATGATCCCGCAGTGGCACCGCGGCTCCGACTGGGCCGTCGCTCATGCTCGCCGCTTCCGTGACGAAGTGCTCGAACGCATCGCGCAGGGCGAGGGCGCCGCACGCAACGAGAAGATCCGCCTCATGTGGATCGGAGCGGGCGTGTGGCACGATCCCGGATTTTACCAGGCACTGGAGGAACGGCTGGGGGCGGTCTTCGTCTGGTCGATGTACATGCCCTTTGCCGGTCCGCAGTACTTCCGCGACATCAAGGGCAAGCCGATGGAGGCTTTGGCCAGCCGCATCTGCTCGATGAACGAAGTGCTGCACCTGCCGCCGTGGATGAACGGCTGGATGGAAAACGAGGCGCAGCGCTGCGGGATCGATGCCGCTCTGGTGCTGCTGCCGCCGGACAATCGTCTGTCGCAGTCGGGCACCAAGCTGACCGGTCTCAGTCTGCAGGAAAGCGGCGTGCCTGTGCTGATGCTCGATGCCGACATGGTCGATGCCAAGAACTGGGATCACGACCGGATGGTGTCGCTGGTGGTGGACTTCCTGAAGGAAAAGGGGCTGGCGTGATCGTCCGCTCCATCCTCCTTGCGCTGACGCTGCTGGTTGCCGGGTGCGCACGCCCGGCGCCGGAGGGCGTGACAGAGCTTTCCTATGCCAGTCCCTATGGCCCCAACCACCCGTTCAGCAAGGCGGACCAGGCCTGGATGGACTGGGTTGCGCGCGTATCCAAGGGCACCTTGCGCATCCGGCCCAACTGGTCAGGCTCGTTGCTGTCTTCGGACATGTCGATGGAGGAACTGCGGCACGGCGTGGCCGACATCGGCCTGATCACGCCGATCTATTCGCGCGGCGGTACGCACCTGACCCGCATCCAGGCCGGATTCTATTCTAGCGCGGAATCGATGCCGTCGCAGCTGGCGCTATTCGATTGCATGCTGGCCAGCAGCCCGCAACTTGCCTCCGAGCTACACGGCCTCAAGGTGCTGGCGGTGCAGGGCGGCCCGTCGCTGGGGATCGTCACGCGAAACCGCGCGCTGCACAGCCTGGATGATATCAAGGGGCTGCGCATTCGTGCGCCGACAGAGCTTCTGACCGTGCTGGGGTCGCTGGGCGCCGACCCGGTCAACATGCCGATGAACGAGGTCTATTCCGCGCTGGCCAAGGGCGTGATCGATGGCGTGGTTGCACCTGCGGACACGTTCCGCTCGCTCCATTTCGCCGAAGTGGCAAGCTATTACAGCACCTTGCGCATTCCGCGCGGGGCCTATCCCTCGCGCGCGATGGGTGAGGCGCAGTGGAATGCCCTGTCGGAGCAGCAGCGGGACATCCTGCAGCGCGGTGTTGCGGTGTGGCAGGATGCGTTGATGCAGGAACTCAAGGTGGCCTGGCAGAAGGGCTATGACGAGGCCGTTCACAGCGGCGTTGCCATCTCGGGCATGAGCGATGCCGACCAGCGCCGCTTCGATGCGCTTTATCTCCAGGATGCAGAGCGCAACGCCAGGGGGCTGGATCGCTTCGGGATCGACGGGCTGGCCGTGTTCCGCACGGCGCGCGCCAGCATCGCGGCAAGAGACCAAGTTCGCTGCAGCAAACAGGGGGAGTAAGCGCAATGAAGGGGATCTTCGCAAGGTCGACGCTGGCCGCCATGGTACTGTGCCTGGCGCATACGGGGACGGCACTGGCCGAAACCGGCGGTGTCGACCGGATCATCGGGGACCCAGCGGGTACGGGGCCGTATCCGGCGATTGCGCAAGTGCGCGCCGATGCGCCCGGCTATACCCTCTACCGGCCCGCACAGTTGCCCGCGCAGCCGCTGCCGCTGGTGCTGTGGGGCAACGGCGGCTGCCGGGACAACGGCCTTTCGGCCAGCCATCTGCTGCGCGAAGTGGCCAGCCATGGCTATGTGATCATAGCCAATGGTTCGGCCCGGCAGGAACGCGATGTGCTGGATGCGGTGCCGGAAAAGAACGGGCCGACACCGCCGCCCGGCGGACGGCCCACGGTGATTGCTCGTTCCACGCCCGATGAGACCAGCGTGACGCATCTGCTTGCCGCGATCGACTGGGCCATGGCGCATAGCGCGCTGCCGGGCGATGCGCTGGCCGGGCACATCGATACCACCCGCGTGGCCGTGATGGGGCACAGTTGTGGCGGTCTGCAGGCCATTGCCGCTGGCGGCGATCCGCGCATTTCCACCGTCGTCGCCTTCAACAGCGGCATCTACGACCGTTCCAACGGGTTCGAGCAGGATGTGCGTCTGGAGAAGACCGATCTTGCCAGACTGCACACCTCCATCGCCTATATTCTGGGCGGGCCGCAGGATGTCGCCTTCCCCAACGGGATGGACGACTTTGACCGTATCGATCGCCTGCCCGTTCTGGCAGCCAGCCTGCCGATCGGGCACGGCGGCACCTTCATGCTGGAGAACGGCGGTATCTGGGCACAGATCGGGACGGCCTGGCTAAATTGGCAGATCAACCGCGATCCGAAGGCCGCACGCTGGTTCGTCGGCCCCGATTGCACCCTTTGTACCGCGCCCGGCTGGACCGTCGAACGCAAGAACTTTCCGGAAGCACAATGAGCAAACCACTCCACGGCATTCGCGTTGCCGATTTCAGCCACATCATGGCCGGCCCCTATGCCACGCACCTCCTGTGCCTGCTGGGCGCCGAGGTAATCAAGATCGAACCCAAGCACGGCGACGGGTTTCGCAACTACGGCGGTGATCGCAGGTATGACGGCATGGCCCCGGCCTTCATCGCGGCCAATGCCGGCAAGAAGTCCATCGCGCTGGACCTGAAAGACCCCGAAGACGCGAAACTTGCGCGTGAAATCGTGGGCCGCTGCGATGTACTGATCGAGAACTTCCGGCCCGGCGTCATGGCGCGTCTAGGCCTCGACTATGAAACGGTGCGCAGTTTCAACCCGGAGATCGTCTACTGCTCCGTCTCGGGTTACGGCCAGGACGGCCCGCAGCGCGATTGGCCGGCGATCGACAACATCGTCCAGGCCACCAGCGGCATGATGCTGCTGAGCGGTAGCGAGGACGACGATCCGATCCGCGTGGGCTTTCCCATCGTCGATACCCTGACGGGCCAATCCGCCGCCATCGCCATTCTTTCCGCCACGGTGCGCCGGATGCGGGGTGAGGGCGGCAGCTATATCGACGTGTCGATGTTCGATGCGGCGCTGGCGTTCATGACATCGGCGCTGACCCCCTTCACGGTCACCGGCAAGTCGATGCCGCGCCTTGGCAACACGGGGTATTCCGGCCTGCCCACGGCGTCGCTGTTCAGCGCGCGCGATGGCCGCGAAGTGTCGCTGGGGGTGGTGCAGCCCAACCAGTTCGCGGCCCTCGCGCGCTTCGTGGGCCGGGAAGACTGGCTTGAAGACGAGCGCTTCGCGACGCCCGACGCACGGCGCGCCAACTTCGATGCGATGAAGGCCCAGCTGTCCGATGTGATCGCAACGCGCGATGCGGCCGATTGGGAATCGGGCATGAGCGCCGCGGGCATTCCCTGCGGGATGGTGCGCAAGGTGGAAGAAGCCGTCAGCCTTGCCGGGCCAGGCGCCATGCTCGAACTCGATGGGCCCGGGCTGCCCTCGCAAGGGCCGGTCTCGATCCCCAACGCGGGCTTTCGCATGCAGCCGGAAGGGCCGGGCACGCAGGCGCCGCCGCCCATTTTGGACGCCGATCGCGCCGCCATTCTGGAGTGGCTGGCGAAAGAGTGACGGCACAGCGGCATGGCATTTGGGGCGTTGTACACGTCAACCAGAATTGCTATTATGTATAGCGAAATCCCTGGGAGAGTTCTCGTATGAAGTTCGAACGCATCAACCCGCTTACCGGCGAGGTGGCCTCCAGCGCCGAGGCCATGACCGCCGGGCAGATGCCCGCCATTGCCGCGCGCGCAGCTGCCGCGCAGCCGGCCTGGGCGGCGCTGGGACCAAACGCGCGCCGCGCGGTGCTGCTCAAGGCCGCCGATGCGCTGGAAGCGCGCAAGGATGCCTTCGTCGACGCCATGATGGGCGAGATCGGCGCGACGGCGGGCTGGGCCATGTTCAACCTCGGCCTGGCCGCGGGCATCGTGCGCGAGGCTGCCGCTCTCACCACCCAGATCGCCGGTGAAGTCATCCCGTCTGACAAGCCGGGCTGCCTTGCCATGGCGATCAAGGAACCGGTGGGCGTGATCCTGGGCATTGCGCCGTGGAATGCGCCGATCATCCTGGGCGTGCGCGCGATTGCCGTGCCGCTGGCGTGCGGCAATGCGGTGATCCTCAAGGCCAGCGAGCAGTGCCCGCGCACGCACGCCCTGATCATCGAGGCGTTCTCCGAGGCCGGCTTCCCCGAGGGCGTGGTCAACGTCGTCACCAACGCTCCGCAGGATGCGGCGGACGTGGTGGGCGCCCTGATCGACGCACCCGAGGTGAAGCGCATCAACTTCACCGGTTCCACCGCCGTTGGCCGCATCATCGCCACGCGTGCCGCCTGGCTGCTCAAGCCCTGCCTGCTAGAACTGGGCGGCAAGGCGCCGTTCGTCGTGCTGGAGGATGCCGACCTTGACGAGGCGGTGAAGGCCGCTGCCTTCGGCGCGTTCATGAACCAAGGGCAGATCTGCATGTCCACCGAACGCATCATCGTGGTGGAAGCCGTGGCCGATGCCTTCGCCGAAAAGTTCGCGGCCAAGGTAGGTTCGATGGCCACCGGCGATCCGCGCGAAGGCAAGACCCCGTTGGGCGCCGTGGTGGATCGCAAGACCGTGAACCACGTCAACGCGCTGATCGAAGACGCGGTTGCGAAGGGCGCCACGTTGCTCAGCGGAGGCACCGCCGACAGCGTGCTGATGCCGGCCACCGTCGTCGACGGCGTGACCGATGCGATGAACCTCTATCGCGACGAGAGCTTCGGCCCGGTCGTCGCGATGATCCGCGCGCGTGACGAAGCCCACGCCATCGAACTGGCCAACGATACCGAATATGGCCTGTCGGCAGCGGTCTTTACCCGCGATACGGCGCGCGGTCTGGGCGCTGCCCGCCAGATCAAGTCGGGCATCTGCCACGTCAACGGCCCGACGGTCCATGACGAGGCGCAAATGCCGTTCGGCGGCGTGGGCGCATCCGGCTATGGCCGCTTCGGTGGCCGCCAAGGCATTGACAGCTTTACCGATACCCGCTGGATTACGGTGGAGACGCAGGCCGGACATTATCCGATCTGATAGTCTTGGCGGTATAGAGGGACAGGAAAAGGTCACGTCGAGCATGAAAGCCGCTTGCAGTCTGGCCTTGGCCGTTCTGGCCCTCAATGCAACGGCCCTGTCGGCGGCGGCCTCCGACGCCGCAGGGCCTGCTGCCGCCAGGCCGGAACTGGACTTTGCCTTTTCCGCCGAAGTTGAGGTCGGGCCGGCGGTGGAAGTCGGCGATGCCGCAGATGGCCGCAGGCGGTGGTTCTGTCGCAAACTTTGGCGTGATGTGAGATAGTTGGCGCAGTTTCGGCATTCGGGGAAGAGATTGTTGTTCAAGGGTCGCCATTTCGAGGGCTCGCTGATCATGCTGTGCGTACGCTGGTACCTGGCCTACGGGTTGAGCCTGCGGGATC